>PKCI01000076.1 GCA_002862135.1 Verrucomicrobiota bacterium
TGTTTGTCCAATGAGCCTCTGCAACTTTGATTGCGCCTACTGCGCTAGTGGGACGCCGGAAAACGGTGGAGCGCGGAGTCGGCGCGAGGAGTGGAAGGGGGAAGGCAGCCGCGAGAACTTTGACAAGGTCGTCTTATGGTTGGCTCATTTACCGTTTCGTCTCAACCTCAAGATCATTACGGCCGGTGAACCCTTAGTTTCCTGGGATTTGCTGAAGGCCCTTGCTACCCTTGCTCGATTGCCTCACATCAATTTCGTCGACACCTCAACCAACGGCTCACTCATCACAAAGCGCCTGCCCCGCCTTCTTGATGAATTTTCATGTCCGCCAAGAAAACTTTCCCTCTGGATCACCTGGCACTCGACTCAGATTGAGGCCGAAGCCCTGCTCGCTCAAGCCAAGTTTGCTCACGATAACGATGTTAACGTGACGGTAAACACTTTATTATTTACCGACAATCACGATGAGGTCCGCATGATGGCGGAACGATGCAGCGACCTCGGACTCCGCTTTCACGCCGGCTTCGGATTCAATTCGAACGAGGCCTTTGAAGGTTCTCCTTATGTCACGGCCAGAGATTCAACTCGAACTCGCGAACTGATTGAACGTATCGAAGGGCTGGGCTTCCACCATCAGCTATCGACACTGGCACTGATCGGTTTGCATAATCCGAAGGGGCTCCCTTGCTCTGCCGGTCAGAACTACCTGTTTGTCGCGCCGAATGGCGATATTTTTCCCTGCAGCACCTATGCCCGTCAGACTCCCGACCGGATTATCGGATCGGCGCTGGATAAAAACTTCATTCCGACTATAGCCTCTGAACTTCTCCCTTGTTTTGCTGAATACGGCTGTGTCTGCCAGGAAGACTTTACCCACCTGACCCCCGGTCCTCAGGAGGAAAGGGAACACCCGAGCCTGCTTTCACCATGGCGTCACAGTTCTCCTAAGTTTCCTAATTCGGAAGTAGTCCGTCGCCTCCAGATGCTACACGGCACTCCTCTCCTCACTCAACTGGGAGTGGAATAAGCTGTAAGGAGAGCGCCGTATCGCCGCAGGATTAGCTCTCGAAAACCCAGTAATGATTCCAGCCTGACACCCGTCTGCTTGTTCCAGCAGGTGAGGAATGAAAGGCAGTGTGATGCGTAGGTTCCCCATATGATTCGGCAGTTTAGCATGGTGCTGAGGCCTTACGAAGACTGGAAACCTTCTGCCCGAAACAGCGCCCCGAGGGGGGGCGTAAGTCTAACAATCCCGCCGTTTCAACCCTTTTAAACGCTGCAGTTGTTGTCTTAGCTGCAAGTCTTCGAAATTGGCAACTCCGTGAGAATTGTAAATAGTGGAGGTGAGGGGAGTTGAACCCCTGTCCTAACAGCTGTCTGAACAGACGTCTACATGCATAGTCGGTTTTTTCGTTTAAGAGAGACGTCTTCGACCGACAGAATCCGTTCTCTCCGGTTGCCCTGTAACCTTTCGTCTCGTTGACCGGACACCCGTCAGGAGACTAAGCCGGCTAAGGTAGCGGGAGTTGGCTCAGCCGGCGTCGGCCAAATCCCGGGCAACTCAATTAGGCTGCCAGCGCAAGTTCAGGTTCGTTATTTGCATTTGTTTTTGAACGGCTTTTTACGAGGCCAGCCGATCAACCTCGACACGCAGTCTGCTCTTCAAACCATCAGTCGAAACCAGTACACCCCCGGTTTGTAGAATGGGTAAACCTAGCGCGAAGCGACAAAAAGGCAAGCGTTTCGCCAGGGGGGAATTTCTGTGTGAGGGCGTTTCCCATCCGTTTCCAAGGAGGACCGGGTGATTTCTGTAGCAAGTGCGTGATCAGAAGATAAGCTCGTCCATCGGTTCGGACGTTTCCTCAAACCGTTCCATGCGCAGGACGGGTAGCAGTTCTCCCTCTTCCTCCACGTAGTGAAGTTTGCCGTAGAGGCGGTACCAACCCATCTCAATGTATTCCGGGGGAGCCTCACCAAAGTCAATGGGGATGGAAAGGGGGCGAGCGTCAGCTGCACAACATTCGATGAAGAGTCGGAATGCCTTCAGTCGATGACCGTTGGGGTTGTTAAGGGTCTCCTCCATCAACTGAGCACTCGTCTCGATGGGAATACCTTCCATCACATCCATGAGCTCTTTGTCGCCTGCGGTGTAGAAAATCTGGGGGACGTCGAGTTGAAAGTCTCCGGCTTCGTTCTGGGGGACCATCTGCTTGAGGTCATCCAGGGTGAAGGTGCCCCAGCTGTCGTTGGAGTCATCAGTTGAACCGTCTGGTGTAGTGTCCGCATCAGTAACGGTATTGCCAACTGAGTCGCTGGTGTAGGGGTTCGCGTTGGGATCCACTGAGGAATCAACAGTGTTTACGGTTGGTGGTCTAGCGGCGCGCGCTTTGTCGATGCGCATTTGCATCATCTGGCGTTCAATTTTGCTCCATGTCGCAAGGTATTGTGAGCTGAACTGATCCTTGGAGTAGCCGGTGGCAAAAAGAAGTGGTCCGAGCAGAACAATGATCGAAAAAAGTATCGTAGAGGGGGAGTCGTCGTGATGATGGTGATGAGTGCCAGGCTGGTCGAGATGCTTCTCACTATGGTGTTGGTCAAGGACCGGAGTGGGTTCGTGGCCGTGATTGTGAGAAGCATGCTGGTGATTGGGGGCGTGGCCGTGAACATGATCATGGTCGCTTTCGTGATCGAGATCGTGATGATCATGGTCGCATTCATCTCCATGCGCATGGTCATGGGTGCAGAGGCCTATCGCCCTGTTTCGGTTGATCAGGTTGAAGGCTCCCAGCAGTGCCATCCCGATGCCGGCTAGAAGTGCGTAAATTCTGAAGCTTGGGTCGAGATGCTTTTCCACTCTTCCCGTAACGTAGAAGTAAAGAAAAATCGCGCCCCAGGCGAGTAGGGTGGCAATGGTGAGAAATTGCAGGAATTTTTTCATCGTTCTGTTGGAGGGGTCACAGGCGAATCCAGACGTAGCTCAGAAAGCCAATGGCGATGAAGATGGAGATGGCAAGCAGGGCGACAAAGCGAGACTTGAACACGGAGAGATACATGAAGACGAGTTTCACGTCCATCATCGGGCCGAAGACAAGGAAGGCGAGCTTGGCCGACTGGGGAACCGGGAAATTGGCGGCTATGAAAGCGTCCGAGGTGCTGCAGAGACTGAGCACGAATGCCAGGACCATCATGAGGCCGATTCCGGTCACTTCGTTCTGATTGAAGAGAATGACGAGATCATCGGTCACATAGGCCTTGAATACCGCAGTGATGGCAACACCGATGGTGAAATACATCGCCGTCTCCATGAAGTCGCGCATCGCGGTGCGCATGGCGAGGACTAGGCGTTCGGGCTTTTCATCATCGTGGCTGTAGGAGTGATCATGGACGTGGTCAGCGGCTTTCCCTACGGGCAGAACTGCTGGCTTCAGAATGGAACTGGACCGCGCTCGGAGGACGACCAAACCAACTCCCACCGTCACGATAAAAGCAATAATGAGGCGGCTGGATGTCATGAAGACGGGCCCCATAGTATCGGCAACTTCGGATTGCCGGAGTGAGAACTGACCGACTGAGGAGTCGAAAGCCTTCATTGTGCTAATCACCACGATGGGATTAATAATCGGCGCCGAGAGCATGTAGGTGATGGCGCAGGAGACTGGCAGGCCTTTGCGGATGAGGCGGCGAATCACGGGCACAACCGCGCACTCACACACCGGGAATACGAATCCAAGCAACCCGCTGAAGACCACAGCAAGCGGCTTGTTCTTGGGAAGCCAGCGGTCAATCAGGCCGGGCGGTAGGTAAGCATCTATGAAACCCGAGATGAGTGTTCCGAGGAGGATGAAAGGGGCTCCCTCGAGAATGATACTCAGGAACAGGTAACAGAAGTCGGTGAACGGAGAAAGACTCTGGGTATCCATATAGGGGCAAGTGAAACACTTTAGAGGTTCGTCCCGATATTAAGCAAACGCGAATACGCGGGACAAAGTTGGAAAAAAACAAAAATAAATTGTTCTTATGAACAGTCTCTGTTATAGATGTTCGCATGAGTAGTTTTAATCGTGTTACCTTGATGGGGAATCTCACTCGGGATCCTGAACTGAAAAGAACCAAGAGCGGAGCGACTTTGACTGAGTTGGGAATGGCAATGAACCGAAGCTGGACCAACGAAAACGGGCAACGCCATGACGAGACCACTTTTGTTGATGTCACGGTTTGGGGGAAACAAGCCGAGAACGCTGCCAAGTATTTGCAAAAAGGTCGCAGTGTTCTGATCGAGGGACGTTTGCAACTGGATAGCTGGCAGGATACGAATACAGGTCAGAACCGATCTAGGCTTCGCGTGGTAGCGGAGTCAGTCCAATTTTTGAGCAATCAACAGTCATCAGCTCAGCAGAACGGCCCCGAATCGGTGGGGGCAAATTCTGTGAGTCAGCATGCACGGCATACTGACGAGGATGGCGGCAGAGCCCAGAACAACACAGGGCAAGTTTCACCAGTGGGATGGGAAGCTGCCTGAGTGTGTGGTTACCTGAATCGTCATGCAGTTATGTGGGACGGGGTCCGGTTACTGCATGAAGAACTTGGGTAGCGCTATTTTAACGCTGAAAGGCTAACTTTGTGCTCAGCCGCTCTTGGTCGCAATTTTGCCTGACTGAGACATCAATGCGGATAAGGCCCTTGCGTTCGGCGGGGGGCTGCAAGATGATGCGTTATTCTTGCTGACCGCTCATGAGAGTTTTAGTTACCGGTGGAGCCGGGTATATCGGAAGTGCGAACGTCGATGCGTTGATAGCCGCAGGACACGACGCAGCCGTGTTTGACAGTCTCAACCAGGGTCACCGATCTGCAGTCAATGAAGCAGCCAGGTTCTACGAAGGTGACCTAGCCGACGCTTCGGCAATAGAAGCGGCTGTCTCTGAATTTCGCCCGGATTCCATCATGCACTTCGCCTCCCACACACTCGTAGGGGAATCGATGGAGAAGCCCTTCATGTATCTTGGCGAAAATACAACCAACGCAATCAATCTTCTCGAAGCTGCCCTGAGTCAAGGAGTGGAGCGGTTTATTCTTTCTTCAACAGCCAACCTCTTCGACAAAACCGAGAAAATTCCGATCGCTCCGGATGAGCGAATTGTTCCCGGAAGTCCCTACGGCGAGTCGAAGTATTTCATCGAGCGTCTGCTGCATTGGGCACACGTGACGAAGGGGCTTCGATATGCCGCGCTGCGCTACTTTAATGCCGCAGGATGCACGCCCGTCCGGGGTGAAGACCATGATCCAGAGACGCATTTGATTCCGCTTCTCCTGCAGGTCGCGCTTGGCCAGAGGGAGAATATCAAGATTTTCGGGGACGACTTCAACACTCCGGATGGTAGCTGCGTCAGGGATTACATCCATATCGAGGACCTCGCCCAGGCTCACATTCTTGCGCTGGAGGCTCTTCACGAGCGGGAAGTGTTGCACTACAATCTCGGAAACGGAAACGGTTCCAGTGTCAAAGAGGTCGTAGAGTCTGTTCGTGAGATCACCGGACATCCGGTGCCGGCAGAGGTAACGCCGCGCCGGCCGGGAGATCCGGATGTATTGATCGCGGACAGTAGCAAGATCAGAGAAGAACTTGGCTGGGAGCCCAGGTATCCGGATTTGAAGTCCATCATTCAGTCTGCCTGGGACTGGCACAATAAGCACCCCGATGGCTACGAAGACTGAATTAAACCCTGGTGGCTTTCTTGCCACAGGTTTGATTCCAGATTGACTGAAGGATAGAGATTAGTTTGTGATGGTTCGTGGAACTGGATTTCTTGTGCCATGTCGCTCTCCCTCCGCAGTCTTGTGTGGCTTTCAGTCACGGTGATTGCTCTGCCTCTCATGGGGCAGGGTGAGCCTGCTCCCGTCGCAGTGGAGACCGAGGGACCTGCACAACTGCTGGAACGAGGCAGGCAGGCGTTTGCGGAGAGCAACTTTGCCGAGGCCGAGGAAGCACTGGAAAAGTTTATCGCGGACTACGGCGAGGCTGAGGAGGCGAGGGAGGCGGCACGCCTTCATCGACCGCTCGTTGCGATCAGCAAGGTGGGGGTAAAGAAATTTGATGAAGCTCTTGTCTGGATCGAGCAGTCGCTTGCTGACCCCAAGCTCGATGCAGCGCTGGAAGACGAGCTGAGTTTCTGGAAAGGAATTTGCCTGATGACAGCCGGGGAGTTGGTTGAGGCACAGAGGGCTTTCGGCGAATACTGGGCCGACGAAACCCATCAGCCGTTTAAACGCTATGAGGCCTTGATTCTCTTCGCAACTCTCTACATCCAGCAGGAGTTCCCGGCAGAGGCGGCTGATTTTCTGGCTGATCAGTTGCCGAAGTATCGGGCGAAGGCTCCGGAGGCGGCAAGTCGGGCCATTGTTCTTGAGATGTACGCAAGGATTGAGGCCGGCCAGTTGGACCAGGCGCTGACCTTGTTGCGCCGTGAATTCCCCAACCTGGATCAAATGACCCAGCTTATCAGTTACCAGACGTTGGCACTTCAACTGGGCGCACAATTTCTCGAAAAGGAGCGTTGGTATGATGCCATCACCTGCCTCCAGCGAATCTGGCCATCAGCCAAACTGATGGATCACCAGGCAGCGAAGGTGATCGAAATTGAAGAACGCATCGAGGTGCTGAAGCAACGCCCAAACACCCAGGCCACAGTCCATCAATTGGAAGCGATCTTGAAACGGGTGCGTCGAGAACTGGATAAGTTTGCCACAATTGAAAACTTTGATTCGGCCCTTCGGCTGCGCCTCGCAATGGCTTACCGAGGATTGGGACGTTATCGGGAAGCCGCGCTTGTGATGGCCCAAATGCTGGAGTCAATGCCACCGGATGCGGTGGTCGAAAGTGCGACCCTGGCACAGATCCAGTGTTGGATGGAGATAGGAGCGTGGGAAAGGGCGGCGGAGGCGGCTGATCAATACATCGAGATTTTCAGAGGGGAAGGCAAAAACCTTGCCATGGTCTTGTTTTTGCGAGCCCAGTCATTGCGTGAAGCCCAAGAGTATGGTGCGGCCCAGATCGCCTATGGTGAATTGGTTGAGGAATTTCCGGACGATGAGTTGGCACCTAAGGCGATGTTCATGCAAGGGTTTCTCTATCTGCAGCAGGGCGACAATGAGGGGGCGCTGTATCAATTTGATCAGGTGCAGCGGATATATCCCGATTCCGGAGTGAAGGAGGATGCCGACTATTGGACGGGAATGGCAGATTCATTCAGCGGCTTGTATGAGGGGGCGCGCGAGCACTTGTTAGGCTACCTCGAACGATACGAAACGCCTAAATATCAAAAAGAGGCCCTGTTCCGTATCGGAGTCTGCACGTTTTCCCTCGGTGACTACGAAGGTGCGCTGAATCAGCTGGAGGCATTCAATGAAAAGTACGCCGGTGACGATTTGACCGATGAAGGGAACCTGCTCATCGGGGATGCTTATTTTTCAGACGGGAAGAGTGATGAAGGATTGGCTGCCTATGATCGAGTGAGGCCGCAGGCAGGTCGCTACTTTGAAGAAGCCTGGTTTAAGAAAGGGAATGCCCTCAAGTTGCTGGAGGATTATGGGGCGATGAGAGCCCATTTTGAGACCTTTGTGCAACAGCATCCCGGGAGCAATCGCCTGCCGGAAGCTGTCTATTGGATTGGCTGGACTTACAATGCGGAAGGAGACAATACGAGGGCTCGGGAGATCTACTGGGAGACAATCAAAGCCCACGGCAGTAATCCTGACATGGTAACAATTACTGATGTATTTTCCGCTTTGCCGGGTATTTATGCGAATGACGGCGAGGCCGGAAGGGAAGAATTACTGACTCGTCTGGAGCGACTGAAATCGGGAGCTTCGGTTGATAGCGATTTTGTCATGGCTACACGAGTCGGTTGGGCGAAATCGCTGATCATGGAAAATGTCAGTCCGGTGGCGGGGCGGACGGAGTTGTTAGGCATTTCAAAATGGGTGAACCCAAAATTGAACCGACCCAATATATCGGTTGCGGTGGCAGAGGCTCTGTTGGATGCCGGTAACCCTTTAACCGCAAAGGACCTTTTTACCGAGACGCGACGTTGGAATCCAAGGTGCACTGAAAAGGCGCGAATTTATCGGGGACTGGGTGATATTGCCCTAGAAGAGGGAGATTCACAAAAAGCCCTCGATTATTACGCACAGTATGAGCGGGAAGCACTGCAGTCGGTTGCCCTTGGCGTTGTGAAAGTCAGGAAGGCTGAGATCTATGCCGACCTCGGACAAAAGGAGAGAGCTCGTGCTGAGTTGGAGTCGGTCCTCGAGACTCCGGGGGTAACAGCGGAATCCAAGGCGAATTCGCTGATGAAGATTGGAGAACTTTATGCCGGTGACGGTGAACACGAAAAGGCGATTGTCTACTTTGAGCGGGTTTATGTGGCCTATGGCAAATTTGGCGAAGTGAACGCTAAGGCTTACTGGGGGCGCGGGCAGTCGCTGGAAGCGTTGGACCTCAAGAAGGAGGCGCTGGAAACCTACGAGGAACTTGTTGCCCGCGATGACCTGAGTCGCTATGATGAAGTGACGCTGGCCGAAGAGAAGGTAACGAAACTGCGCCGTTTTCTTCCGGTCGAGAAGGTCGAAGCAGAGGAGGGAACGCTATGAGGTGCATAGGCTTGATGGCCGTGGCAGCGTCTGGCTTTAGTTCCGTGACCTTGCTTGGTCAGGATGTGATTGTCTTGAAGAGCGGGCAGTATGCGGCGTGTGAAATTGAAGCACTAACTGACAATATCCTAACCTTTACCCTGATTCAGCAGGGAGGGAACCAGGGAGGAGTCGCTCGCCGGACGATCAGCACTTCCGAGGTGGCCTATGTTGAATTCGACTTTGAGCCCGGAGAAGAAGAGGCGTTCGCGGCAAAGGAGACTTTGGACATGGAGTCCGTCGAAGCGTGGTGGAATCATCACTTTGCTCACCTGCACCGACCGCGATCCAGAACTGGTGCCTGGGGCATTGCCCTCGGGTATGCACTGCTGGATAAGGATGTGGATTTGTATGGATCTCGGGCTCTTCAGTTGTTTGATCGCATTGCCGAGCGCGCGTGGTCGGAGATCGATGTTGCTGCGGCAAAGCGTGGGCGACTCCATGCCCTAATGGCGTTAGGGGAACTCGAGCGTGCTATCACCGAGGCGAATATCCTCGCGGGGCAAACCGAGGATCCGGAACTCCTGATCGAAGTGAAACATCTTCTCGCTGAAGCGGATTTCGCCCGGTTAAGGGAGTTGGAGGAAGAGCACCCTCGATGGGATGAAGACGATGAGGTTCGTCCGGAACGAAATGAGCTCTACCACAGCATTATTGATCAATTTATGTGGCCCTACCTGTTTCATGCTGCTCGCGAGGAGGCGGCCGCTCGTGGGCTTTTCGGAGCCGGCCTGGTTTATGAATTTGGGAGTGACGCTGGCCTTGCTGCGAATGCCTACCGGGATTTGATCGCGCTTTATCCCGAATCAGAGGCGCGGACGAAGGCAGATCGTCGCCTCGAAGGATTGGCTAACAAAGACTCCAAAGAAAATTCAGATAAACCGGAACTATCGAATCCATGAGACGAATACAACGTAGGACTTTAATGCTGCTAAGTGCGGCGATTTTGAGCCTCTTCCTGATGGCGACGCCAGCGTCGGCGCAGGATGGGGGAACGGGAAACGGCGCTCCGCCGCCGGAAAATGTGTCGGCTTTAGACCTCTACAAGCAGGGCGGGAGCTTTATGCATATTCTGCTGGTTTGTTCGATCGGGACCATTGCTGTGGCAGTCTATTGCTTTGTTCAAATCAGTGGCAAAAAGATGGCACCGAAAGGCCTGGTGGACCGGGTGAATGCCGCCATGGCTGCCAAGGATGTGAATGCTGCCTACAGTGCCTGTGATTCCCATCCGAGCAGCTACGGCAAGGTCATGTCAGGGGCATTGTTGAAGGTGAATTTCGAGCGAGATTTGTCGAACAAAGCTAGCATGACGGATGCCGCAGTGGAGGCGATCGACGAAGAGGAGCACCGGCAAATGGTGTGGGTGAACTACCTCAATATTTTTGCAACCCTGGCTCCGATGATTGGTTTGTTAGGAACGGTCTGGGGGATGATTGAAGCTTTTGATAAGCTTGCCACCACGAGCGGTGATGCGAAGCAATTGGCCGGTGGAATTAAGATTGCGATGGTGACCACTGCGGGGGGGTTGATCGTCGGTATCCCGGCGATGTTCTTTTACTTTTTCTTCCGCGACAAGCTTCAGGGAGTCATGACGACAGTTCAGAAACACGCCAGCTTCGCGATCGATATTCTTTCGGGTGAAATTCGCCTCCAGGGCGCGACCGAGCCTGCGAGCCAGGAAAATACCGAAGCAAGCTGAATCGAAAACTGCTACCAGCCGGGCAGCCCTAGAATGGTGAGATACCGAAAGAGACCTTTGGACGAGGTGAGTTTTCAGATCACTCCTATGATCGACATGACTTTCCTTCTCCTCATCTTTTTCATGGTGACGCAGACTATTACCCAGCAGGAGAGAAACGCGCCCGTTAAGTTGCCGGTCGCGGTCAGTGCCGTGGCCCCGGAACCAACGGAGCGAGACGTCATCAACATCGACGGAGAGGGGAACTACTACATCGGCGATAAGATGGCGACGACGGAAGAAGTGCTCGCTCATCTCCGAGTGAAGTTTGAGGACTTTCCTCCGCTGCAGATTTATCTGCGTGCGGATAAGAACACGCCTACGAAGAAGATTCGAGAGTTTGTCGATATGGCCACGGATGTCGGAGCGATTGATTTGATTTTTGGGGTTTACGGGAACTGAGGGTTAAACCCCGGTTGAGCATAGGTGATGAATTATTCGGCGAATGTTAGTTGAATGAAGCGTATTAGGAAAAGACGCCACCAAACGGTGGAGATGCAGATGGGACCTATGATCGACATGGTGTTTCTCCTGCTGGTTTTTTTCATGGTCTCTGCAAAGCCAATCAAACCGGAAAGCGATATCCCTATGGGTTTGCCGGGACAGGTTAGCCAGGAGGAGGTGGTAGATATTCCCGATGAAGCACGGGTAATTATTGAGCCCGGTGGGCAGGTGGTTTTGAATGAGCAGCAACTGGATTCGCCAGGAAGTTCCTCCCTGCCGGAGTTGCGGGGCGTGTTGGTTCGATTCAAGACAGCCGCTGACAATGCCAATTCAGATGCATTGGTGACAGTAGCACCTCACGATACGGTGCCCCATCAGCGCTTGATTGATGTGCTGAACGCCATTGCTGAAGCGGGGATTACCGGAGTTACCTTGGCAGGAGGTGGAGATGAGTGAGGTTGGTATGCAGTTAAATCCGGAGGCACCGAGGCGGCAGCGAGAGAAACGGCCAAAGGGTGACAGGCAGGTGTCGCACCGTCGGGCCATGATCACATCGATCATCATCGGCAGTATTGCTGTGCACGCGGCAGCACTAGTTTTGTTTGGGCTCTGGACCGTAGCAAAGCATTTTCGTCGCCCGGAGGCGCGCTTCGAAATGAAGAAGGTGCTGAAGATTCCGCCTAAGCCTCCAGAGCACAAAATGAATGTGGCCAAGTACGAAGCCATGGCGGCCAAGCCGACTTTCAACGACAAGCTGGTCAGCACACGTCCGATTGACTTCGCTTTACCCGAGATGCCCCAGGTAAATCTCGATCAGATGCTGCCACTGGATCCGTCCGAGTTGATCACCGAACAGGTAAACGGGTTGGTGGGCAGTGCCGCGCTGGGTTCCGGCCTCGGCCAGGGCATGACGGGCGGGGGAGGGACCGGCGACGGGATGAGTTTCTTCGGGGTGAAAGCTCAGGGTGATCGAATCCTGCTGCTTTTTGATGTTTCTGCCAGCGTTGTGAACAAGGCGGACGCAGCAGGTATCCCGCTCGAGCGCATTCAGAGGGAGACCATTCAATTGATCGAAGGGCTGCCGATCAGTTCGCAGTTTTCGTTGATCCAGTTCACAGGTAACTACATGGCGTTCACGGATGAGCTGATCGCGGCGACTCCGGCCAACAAAAAGCTGGCTGTCACCTGGGTGGAGGAGGAGTGGGAGACGAGTGGAAGCATGAGCTCGGCTTCCCGAGGCGTGACCCAGAATCTGACTGGCGTCGTTGGGATCATTGAAAAATCGATCACGATGCAGCCGGATGTCATCTTCCTGATTTCGGACGCCAGCTTCCAGTGGCGACCCACGGGCGGATTCGCCAATATTCCATACGATGACATCAAGGAAGCGGTGGAGAGCATTGAGGAGGAGTTGCGCGCTGATGTGCCAATTCACTTCCTCGCTTTCGAGCCCAAGGACGATGACGCGAAGGAATGGAGCCGGATCGTGAGGAAGACCGGCGGGGAATTCAAAGAATTGAAAGAAAACTGAAAGACTCCGAGCTTATTCAGCGTTTCCATAGACAGGGTTGTTGTGTTCTTTCGCCTGTTCCAACGAGACGAACCCGTGGATCAATGAGCATTAAGGTCTTAGTTTTTTAAGAAAAACAAAAAAATTGAGAGTTATGCGCAATTAGGCGGCGGGATTTTTATAGAGATGAACCCAATTGGGCGTATTTTAGCACTTGAGAAGTTAAAAAGTTTTTCTAACCTTTCACTCATCCGTAGTTCTCTCCCAATTCGTGATATGAAATTCGAGCCTATCAGCCCCATCCTGACAGCCATCGCTGTTCTTGTTCTCCTTACTGGCTGTAATATTCGTAACACGGTGCAAGCTCCTCTTCTTGAGGAAGTGCCGCCGGCTCAATATGGTCAGCCGGGATCTGAAATTCCGATGCCTCCCGGTCAGCTAGGAAACACGGGTGGACGTTTTGGATACAACAATGCCAATGCTGACGGTAGTGACACTCAGGCTCCCCCCGCTCCCCGCGATGTGAGGGATATGGGGTCCACGACGGCCCCCGAACCACCGAAGAACGAAAAACCTGCGGCGCCGGCTCCGACCGTTTACGCGAATTCAGTTCCCGGCAATCCTCTGGTGGTGACCCTTCCCGGCAAGCATTCTTCGCTTGGGCAGATTTCCATCGAGAAGTATGATTCCGCCGGCAACCCAACCGGCGAACCTCTCAAGCGTGGGACTCCGGTTCAGATTCCTGACCCGAACAAACCCGGGCAGAAAATATACTTCAAGGTACCCTGAGCGCGGACTACGGACAGCCGTTTCAGTGCATCGCGGTTCTCGGGCCGGGTCTGATTGGGGGTTCCCTGATCAGAGCAGTCCGGTTAACTTTTCCTGAGGCCGAAGTGAGGGCCTGGGCTCGTCGCGATGCCGTCGTTGAGCTGTTGCGGGACGGCGAAGGCCTCGGTGATTATGCTACCGGCGATATCGCGAAGGCTGTCGAAGGCGCTGATCTCATCGTCCTAGCTATGCCCACCGGAGCGATGGCTGGTGTGGTGGAGCAATGGAAAGAATTTGGGGGAGTCGGTGAGGTTCTGATAACTGACGTCGGCAGCGTCAAAGTTCCGGTTGAGAATGAAGTCGGCGCTATGGTTCGCGAGAAGGGTGGCCGCTTTATTGGAAGTCATCCCATGGCCGGATCCGAGAAGACCGGGCTGGAATTTGCCGATGGAGGACTTTTTAAGGGAGCACCCGTGATTTTGACGCCATCTGCAGGCGATCCGGAGGAGGCTGCCTGGACCGAACGGCTGACTCGATTTTGGCAGGCGCTGGGCGCTCGTGTTTCAAAGATGCCAGCAGGAGAGCACGATCAGTTGGTTGCTTCAATCAGCCATCTGCCTCACCTGATGGCAGCAGCTCTCGTTCGAATGGTTTTGAGGGAGAATCCCGATGCCGCTAACTTCTCAGGGGGAGGCTTTCGTGACACCACTCGTGTTTCTGCCGGCCCGGAAGATATGTGGGCTGGAATTCTCGCGGACAATCGCGAGGCAGTTTTGGACCAGTTGGGTGCACTGATTGAAGAACTCGAAAGTTGGAAAGAGGCGTTGGACACTCTTGACATGGAACAGCTCTGCAGCTTTCTGTCCCAGGCCCGTAAGCTCAGGGAATCGCTCTGAATTGACGGCCACTCTCCGATCAGTTTCATACCATGGCCGAGCTTCGTGTCCGCAAAGTGAAAGACTTCTCCGCTGAACTCAAAGTTCCCGGAGACAAAAGCATCTCGCACCGTGCGTTGATGTTTTCCGCACTTTCGAACGGGCCCTGCGAGATCACCGGTTTCCTCGCCAGTGAGGATTGTATTGCAACTCGGAACGCCCTCGCGACGATGGGGGTTGAGATTGAGGAGCTGGGATCTGGTGGTAGTCATATCCGGGTGCACGGTTGCCACGGAGAATTTAAGAAGCCGGAAAGGGCGATCGATTGCGGTAACAGCGGCACCACGATGCGCCTGCTCTCAGGCCTGCTTTCCCGCTGTCCTTTTGAAGTCACCCTGACGGGAGATGAGTCACTTTCCCGCCGTCCCATGAATCGGATCGCTGTTCCTCTTGGGCAGATGGGGGCGGTCATCAAGGGGCAAGGAGATCGCTGCACCGCGCCCTTGACCATCCAGGGCAATGAAAAGCTGACGTCAATTCACTATGCATCTCCTGTCGCCAGCGCTCAGATTAAGAGTGCGATCATGTTGGCCGGCCTTGGAGCAGAGGGAAAAACCAGTGTGACCGAGCCGCATCCGTCGCGGGATCACACCGAGCGTATGCTGAACTTCCTGCGCGTGAAAAATATTCGCGAAGGGGACACCGTATCTATCTGGGGTGGCCAGATTCCGGAGTCACGAGACATCGAGGTTCCCGGAGATATTTCCAGCGCCGCTTTCTGGATTGTGGCAGCAGCTGCTCGTGATGGAGCCCGCTTGCTGATTGACAAGGTCGGTCTGAATCCGACCCGAATCGGTATCATCAATGTGATGGTCCGCATGGGCGCGAAAATCGCGGAGCGTATCGACGAATCCGGTTGCGAGCCCATGGGAGCCATCGAAGTGACCGGCGGGCAATTGAAGGCGACTGAGATTTGTGGTGAAGAAATACCGACCCTGATTGACGAAATTCCCATCATCGCTGTGGCGGCGGCCCTGGCGCAGGGAACGACGGTGATCAAGGATGCCAAGGAACTTCGGGTTAAGGAAAGTGATCGTATTTCCACCGTGGCCGAGAACCTTCGACGCATGGGCGTCCAGGTAGACGAATTCGCCGATGGGATGGAAATTACAGGCGGAAGTTCCATGGAAGGTGCCGAAATCAAGGCGCTCGGAGATCACCGCATCGCAATGTCATTCGCGATAGCCGGGCTCTTCGCAGAGGGGGAAACCGTCATTCACGGGTCTGAGTGCATTGAAACCTCTTACCCCGGGTTTATCAGGGAGATTGAGCAGTTGCAGGCGATCGGCCGCTAATTGAAGTGCCAATAGCGATTTTTTCTTGCGTCGCTTCGCAATTCCTGATGTTCTCCCCGCAAAAACTGTTTTGCGGAAAGGGGAAATCCGCTTGTAAATACATAGTATTTGCAAAAAAACGGCCAATTCCCGATTTTCGGCTTGTATTGGCATTGTATTTATTTCAGTTTACATTGTAAAACATCGCCGAATCGGGCTTTGTGGCTCAACTAGCGTAAAAATACATCCCTCTAACCTATGAAAATTGCGAAAAAACTCTCCCTCAGCCGGGCTCTCCGGACGAATCGCAAGGGGGTCGCCCTCGTAACCGTGCTGACAGTCATGTCGCTTACCACAATCCTGGTGCTGACCTTTTTTACTCTCGCTTCCAGCGAACACCGAGCCTCAAAGACATACTCGTATGGCCTTCAGTCACAGCAAGTAGCTGAACAGGCTGTGAATATGGTGATTGCTCAAATTCGCGAAGCGACCACGGTCAGTGAAAATCTTTCGAATCTGAAAGTATGGTCATCCCAGCCCGGAGCCATCCGGACGTGGAACCAAAATGGTAGCTTCGACCGGATCTTCAAGCTCTACTCCGACGATATCATGAAAACCGACGATCAGCTCGAGGTCCGAGGCGATTTTGCTGACATCGCGACGTGGGCAGACCGTCCAGACCATTTTGTTGATCTGAACGAGCCTGTGATTCGTGGCGAGAAAGTCTATTATCCTGTTGTCAGCCCCACGGCTTCCGTTCTTCCAGAGTGGCCTGCGAGTGGCATCAAAGACGAAACTGGCGAGTATGACGGAAACGGTGTCGAAGGGTTTAAATACGACGCAGCGCTTGTAGAGGAGGGCGACTTCGGGAGAAAGGCTGCTCAAATCGCAAACGCTACGGATGGCCATGTCGCAATGCCAGTTCGATGGATCTACCAGCTGGCAGATGGCACGGTTGGCACTCTCGAAGACGGTGCCGCTGGCAGTGCTGAATATCAATTCATTGCCTTCTCAGGAGCGGGAATACCATCCGAAAAAAACCCTATGGTGGCCCGCTTTGCTTTCTGGGCAGATGATGAAACAACCAAGCTAAATATAAACACGCATGCCGGTGGGGCCGCGTGGGATCTGCCGCGTTCAGGTGGCAGGCTCGATCGTGACCTTGCCCAGCACCAACCTGCTAAGAATGAGTGGCAACGCTATCCCGGTCATCCGGCGACGGTTCACCTGAGTCCGGCCTTGGCCCCAGGATACTTGTTAAACCCAATGGATAACCGCACTCGAGAGCAAAACCGCGATGCGATGGAGAAGCTTTTCGATGTGGTCCCGCGTGTTGTGCCGGGTGGTTCACAGTCAGGAACCCGCAAAGTCGATCCCGACATTCCGGCAGAGGCCGATGGATTGGTCCCGGATACTGAACCGCTTTTCCCGTCGCTGGATGACATGGTTATGCAATCGGATCGCGAACCGCATGTCTACCCCGACAATACGGGAACCGATATTTCTGAGAGCGATTTGGGGGACTTTCTCGAGCGTTCCAAATTCTTTATTACCGCCTACAGTCGCGCTCCGGAGGTGAATCTGTTCAATCTGCCTCGTGTCGCTATCTGGCCAATATACAACACCGAACGGTCAGAGGAAGCGTCGTCAGATTACCAAAGAAAGCTCACTTCGTTTGACCGTTTGATTCACTATTGCGCGTCCGTGGGTAATAGCACCGGTGGTGAGCGATATGACTATATTTTCAAACGTGAGAAGGCTGATTCTCCAACTTACGATTACCAGGGTATTCCGAGGAATCGCGAAATCTACGATTACCTCGACCGTCTCATGAATGAGGATTACCCCGGTTACGGGGGAAGTTTTGCTTCCAAATACCCCCAGGATCAACAGCAGATTCTCACCCAAATTTTTGACTACGTCCGCTCAACCAATATTTACGACGACACGCTTTACAAGGATAATCCGGAGGCCGGTTACGCGACGGACAACTCTGACAAACATTGGACTTACACCAACTACCGTAACAGTCGGGGTAACAATATCCGTCGTGGTGAGGGGCTAAAAGGGCATGGTCAGGTGGTTCCAATTGAGATTGATGACACCAAGGGATTTGGCCGTATGTATACGATTTCGAGCGCCCAGGTCATGGCGATTTGCGCCGCGCAGCCGGGGTTTGCCGGCGAAGGTAGGTTTCCCGGCATCGTCACTGAACCGGATGAAAATACGCCGATTAGAGAAATCGAACCAGGAAACGGTTCTTATGGTCCAGTGTTCCTGAATATTCCTCCCAAGCCTTCCTCGGTATTGCGGAATGAGGAGAGCACTTGGCCGCTCTGGCTCAAGACTCTCCAACAAACTGACTCTCGCGAATTTGAGGCTGTTTGGAGGGATTATGACTGGAACTGGCAACTTGCTTTTCTGAATGATGAATACAAGAACGCGGTTTTGACCAATCCGACCGCGAATAAGTTTAACCAAAGTTTTCTCAATTCAGCGGGATACACGGCCGCCTACAAAGCTAACCCGGGGACGCCGGGCGCCTTGAGACTAGCGGATACTGAGCGGATGGTTCAGGCGGCTCTGCTTTTCAATCTTTTCACTCCTAGTGTCGGTTGGGTCGCCATCAATCCTGATATGGAAATTGATATCTCCTCCAACGGCGGCATGAACTTCACCGGTAGTGATGGTGCTTATGGCTTCCTTGGCTTTGAGGGTTATGGCATGAGCAGTGGCGGCACCTACACTTGGGCAACCAACTGGACGGAGAGTGTTCAGGGTGCACGTCGCTACGGTGGTGTGCTGCCGTTTCAATATATGCTTCATGCCCCGGCTCAGGTTCTGAGTAAGGCGGTGAGCGCCGGGGGTGGAAATAACAATGATAAAAATCTCACGGATACTTGGACCCGTGGTGGTCGCGGCAGACTCACTCCCATTGACCGTTACTACGATAGCTTGAACGGTGGGATCTCCGGCAACACGGCTTGGGACTCTCTCACACCCGATGCTCCCAAGTCTTACACCTATGATCTTGTCACGGTCCCATTCAAGATAAACGGGAATAGCCTGAATTTTAACGGTGGGCAGGTGACTTTTGAGATTTTCCCCGGCAGGGATGCTGCCGAGGCCAGTGCTCCAGATGCCTCTCCTCCTTCGTCACCACTGCAGACAGTAGAGTTAAATTTCGATAGCTTTAACATCGAAGCCCCACAATTCAGACCGCAACCCACAACGAACGGAACTGGCTGGCGTAACCGAGTTTTCGGGCCGATCTTGGGTCGGATAAGTCGTCAAGGCCGGCTGCGGCGTGAAAGTTTTGGCCCCCTTGAGCGA
Source organism: Verrucomicrobiota bacterium (assembly GCA_002862135.1). GTDB lineage: Bacteria > Verrucomicrobiota > Verrucomicrobiia > Verrucomicrobiales > DEV007 > Arctic95D-9. The sequence goes on from PKCI01000076.1 coordinate 18,688, forward strand.
GTCAGTCTCACAGCTGATCCAGGGAACCTTCGCGTGGTGACTAATCTCCACAAGGCAGGGCTTTGGCAGGGCGAGACAGATACGGTTTCAAGTTCTGCTCCCGGACGTGCCCATGGACGCATGGCTCAGGTCCACGTGCGCCGCAGCGGTGGTTTCAGCTCTATGTTCGGTCCCGGAGATGTGGTTCAATCAGTTGAGGTTTCTCATGGCGACGCCCGACTCGTTGCTGCTTCCAAGAACCCCAGTGAGCACTTTGAGGTGCATCGTGACTATGGCGGGTCCACCAGCAGTTCCGATGATGATCCGCGGATGTCTCACTCGTTGACGAATTCGGTAGGTAACTCTTACTGGGGGTTCCGTAAGGAGGATGATTACCTGATCATCCCTGACCTTCCCAAGGTGCGAAACCGTGGGTCATACGCCTGGAAAGCACCGCTTCCTCTCGGTGGCGGAGCTAATGGAAATGTGAAGTCGGAAGATGTGCAACGCTACGGTGACTTTGACAGTGGCATTGGTATGATGACCGACGGCCCCTACATTAACAAGCCGGATGAGGGTAACATCAGTAACCTCAAAGGAAAAGTGCAGCATGAACTTGATGCCTACTGGGCAACACTTGGACGTGAAATGGATATTCCCTACTTCACATCTTCATGGCGCGGTGAAGCTGGCGGTGCGGCTTACTTTTCTCCAAACCGAATTGTTTCCGGTCCCGGCGTGTTTGGTTCACTTCCAACTGGTGTGAAGGCTGACGAGCCGTGGCGCACGCTTCTCTTCCGCCCTAACGTGGTCACCTCAAAGTATGAGTCGCACCCCGGCGCTGGGCAGGAAAAGGGTGGAACGAATCCGCCCGATCATGCCTTGATGGACTTATTCTGGATGCCTGTGGTTGAGCCTTATGCAATCAGTGAGCCTCTTTCTACGGCTGGTAAGGTGAATATGAATTATCAGATGGCACCATTTCTTCACATCGATCGAAACACGGCTTTGCGGGGCTTGATGCGCTCAGAGTTTATGTCGATCCTTCCGAGCCGATTCCACACCCATTACAAGCATCGATGGGGAGTGGGACATAGAGAAAATGGAGAGTTTGCTCTGCAAATTCGCTCACTTCGAAGTGTGGTTCATGAGCCAGGTGTGTTTAAGCAGTTCGACGAACGCTTCAATGAGGGGGAGGATCTCTTCAAGTCGGCCACGGAGATTTGTGAAATCCATCTTCCTGCGGTTGAGGTTGCTGACCTATACGGGTTGCCCCTCAGGGCTTCATCAGGAATTCCGACGTATTCACCCGAGGAAATGGAATCGGGGAGATTCTGGGATTTAATGGCGTTGACCAGCGATAATGCCAGAGAACGTCCCTACACCAATCTCCAGCAGCGCCTGACGACAAAATCCAATACCTTCAAGGTCCATTATCGGGCACAAGTGATTAAACAGTCGCGTCGCGAGAGCGATTCCGAGTATGGGGTGTGGCGTCCCGAACTGGATACCGTTCAAGCCGAGTATCGCGGCTCTTCCATTGTGGAGCGCTTCGTTGATCCGAATCACCCGGATCTCCCCGATTTTGCGACTGACCCAACTCGGGTTCTGGATGAATTTTACCAATATCGCGTGGTCAATCCGCGTCGCTTTGCTCCCTAATGCGAAAGAAGGTTTCAAGTGATGATAGTTGCTAAAATTAAGAAGCGAGTAAGCAGGGCATTTAGTCTTGTTGAGGTAACGATTGCGATGGCAATTGCGGCTCTCGGCATTGTTTCTATTCTCGGGCTGTTGCCTCAAGGCATGGATACCATGGTGGCTGCCGGAGACGAGGCGATTCAGGCGAGAATTCACCAGCAATTGTTGAATGAGATCCAAATGACTCCTTACAAAGTCGGATCCACGAGTTCCCCGATTGATGAGTTCGACGGATTAGAGCTTTATTATGATGATCAGGGCGAAGAGATTAGCGATGGTCGGGTTGCAGGTGAGATCAAGGGCAGTCGTGAACATATCTACTCAGCCAGAGTGACGTTGCCGCCGGTCGATGATACCGGTCGCGGAAGTGGTAACGTTCCTGATAGTGTTGGGGGCGCCTCATTCAACGGAGTGACGCTTTCTGACGATCAGGAATACAACAAATACATTCGTCCTGTGATCATTGAGGTCGCAGTCGCCGGGGCTCTCGGTGATAAATTCGATTGGGATGCGGATGAATATCGCAAGATGATTTCGACCTACCAAACATACATCGTTCAGATGGGTCACGATTTTAGTGCAGCGACTCCATGAAGAAGCAATCCCGCCAGAGTAGCAGAGGCAAGAAACAGTCAGCGTTTTCGTTAATTGAGTTGATGGTTGCCATGGGGATCCTGACGGTCCTTATGTATACCCTGACCATGATGCTCGACCAGGTTCAGAAGGCTTGGGTTTTTTCGGAGAGTCGTATCGGCCAGTTTCGTGAGGCTCGCGTCGCTTTTGATCTGTTGGCTAAAAATCTCGGTCAGGCCTCATTAAACACCTACTGGGATCTCGAAGATGAAGATGGAGACGGGTTGATTGATCGCTATTTTCGAACTTCGGAGCTGCATTTTATTTCGATGGATTCGGATAAGCTCAGTGTTTCGGGGCAGCAGCAACCAGTGGGCCACGCTGTGTTCTTTCAGGCGCCACTCGGGTTCTCTACCGAGTATCGGAATTTGAATAATCTGTTCAACGGACGAGGCTATTTCGTGGCTTTTGGAGGTAATGAGAAGTTTCGCCCGAGCTTTATCGATGGGGCGCAGCGTTATCGATTCCGGTTAATGGAATTCAGGCCCCCTGCCGAATTTAATCAGGTGTTTGCCGATGGGGGCCAAGAACGTGAGTCAGGTGAACCGCAGGAATTTACCGAATGGTATCGTCAGTCGATGAGTTTGGCCGGCGATGAGGGTGGATTCGAAGATCACTTGAATCCAATCGCCGATAATATTCTGGCCCTGATCGTTTCTCCGAGGGATTCTTTGGTTCAAAATGCGGGAGGGCGCGATGACACATTTAGTCAAATTGCCCCGAATTACGCTTATGACTCTAACGATTCCAGTGACGGGTTTGCTGGCTTCGCTCAACAGGTTCCTCCGCTGGTGAGGCTTACCATGGTAGCAATTGACGAGAACTCCGCGATTCGAATGGAAAACGGGACTACCATGCCCGATGTCATGCCGGAAGGCCTTTTCCAAACCACATCAAACTACGAAAAGGACATTGAGGCGCTCTCTGTCGCGCTGAATGCCAGTAGCGTTAACCATAAGATCTTCAGCTCCATGGTAATGCTTCGCAGCGCGAAGTGGAGCGATAATAATTGATCACGCTTTGCTTCCCCTGAGTATGAAATACGGATCCAATAAACAGATTCGCGGCTTTTCGCTGATCGAGATGATGGTTGTGCTTACGGTTGTTTCCATCCTCCTCGCCTTTGCCGCCCCCAATCTTTTTAGTCTCATCAGTTCCAGCACCTTATCCGGTGAGGGAACGGTCATACAAAACCAGCTGACTCTGGCTCAACAAATGGCAGTCTCCAAGAGCGCGGACGTGGAAGTGAGATTCTTCAAGATGAAGGACGAGTCTGCGGCGTTGAACGAAGAAGCGTTTCGCGCCTTTCAGCTTTATCAATACAATCCCGATGGCGAGATGCTCCCGGTGAGCAATTTTTTCCGAATTCGCAACCCAGTGGCCATCCATGAAGAGTTGAGCACGCTTGTTAAGCCGGCTGCGAGTGGTGGATTTTCTACTGAAGCTCGATATGGCTTTGATTCGCCGAGGACTGGTTCGGAACTGGTTCCTACCGGTAGGATCGGGACGAAAGTCGACACGCCTTACGTGGCATTTCGTTTTCGCCCCGACGGATCAACTGACCTGCCATACCGTTCTGGCGATGCTCGCGACACTTGGTATCTCACTCTTGTTCAGGGAGAGGGGGCCCTTCAAAACAACGAACCAGACAACTTCATGTGTCTGCAGGTCAATCCCTACAACGGCAAGATCAACGTCTTCCGTCCCTGATTTTCAGCGCCTCTTCGCGCTGTCGAATCTCCGTGCCTGAACCCGCAATATTCAGACACGATCTGGCAGATTTCGGCTTCCGTTTTCTTTGAGTCTCCCGTCATCATCACGGCGTATTTACTACCGGAGGTAACGAAGTAGAAATCTCCCAAAAAAACGCTTGTGAAATTTTTCACAAGCTCTTAGGTGGAACTGCTTCGGATCAGTTAATGGGTAACATTTTTCCACGTTGGACCAACCTGCTGGCGGTTAAGATTTTCGTATGTATTGGCGCGCTCGGTACCTGCGTGGTCGCACTTGCCTGGTATTCATGGACACCAAAACACACACGTGTGGGATACATGCCGCAGCAGCCAATTCCATTTGACCACAGTCTCCATGCCGGGCAACTCGGAATGGATTGTCGATACTGCCACAGTTATGTGGAGAACTCGTCGCATTCCAATATTCCCTCGGCGCAGGTGTGCTGGAATTGCCACGGTCCGGGTAAGGTAAAGTCTGATTCTCCCAAGTTGGAGCCGCTGCGGGTGGCCATGGATGAGAATTACGAGGGCTACACCGGTGAGCCGATCAAGTGGGTTCAGATTCACGAGACTCCCGACTATGCTTACTTTAACCACTCGGCTCACGTGAATCGTGGGGTGAGCTGTAAGGAATGTCATGGGCGTGTCGATGAAATGCCTGTCGTCTACCACGCCAAGTCGCTCAGCATGAGCTTCTGTCTCGATTGTCACCGCAATCCCGAGAAGTCGCTTCGTCCAGT
>PKCI01000144.1 GCA_002862135.1 Verrucomicrobiota bacterium
GTCGCGGAGCGTCCTCCCAGAGCAGCTCAAGCCAACCCTGAAGATCGACTTCGTCGGGTTCGCGCTCGGGGTAGACTCTTTTGGAAGCGAGTGAAGTGATGAGCAGTTCAAAGCGATCCCCCGAGCCGGGTTTTTTCTTAAAAGCAGCGCTGATAGCGGCCAACTCTTCGCTGAGTGTCAGGATTGCCTCGGCGACTTCGCTGAGAACAGCCTGGGTAAGATTGTGCCGCGAGTAGCGGCGCCCATGATAGATACTGGAGAGAAGATCGTTGAGGGTGTCTTCAAAGTCTTCCTCCCGAAATCGATTTCGCCACTTTCGCATCCAGTCGATCGCCCCGGCCAGCTGAGGGCAATGGCTGCCGCGAGTTCGTTGTGCCGCTTCGAAAGCATCGTCAAGACGGGTTGGCAGAGTGCGGATGATGAGGTCATCGATTGCGTTGATAAGGCGGTTAGGCGTAAGCGCAGTGTCCCCAGTCTCGGGGAGGTCCCGAAGAATCGCTTCGCAAAAACCAGGACAGTTGAGCAGCAAGCGGAAAGAGGAAAAGTTGTTCGTCGTGACCGTGTCGGCGACCTGCTTGAGAAGGTAGTAGATGCCTTCGCCGGCAAGGGCGCGTCCGCCCGGGTCGTAGCCTTTGAGCCCATGATTGGAAAGGGTTTCCTGCAATGGAGTTGTCAGGTCGGGATCTGGGATTCCGATAGCCGCAGTTGCCGGGATTTGGTCGAGTTCGCTGAGAAGGCTGTAGGCAAGTTCTGCCTGCTCTTTTGGTGATACGGCGCGGTGAATGGTTGTGTCAGGATCAGGGATAGTAATAGGGCTGTTAATCCAAGCTTCTGGGGCAGGGCGCCCGAAGCGGTCAAAGCGCGGCGACTCCGATTCGGGAGCGTGGACAAGAATTTGAACCGGCATTTGCGACGACCAGGTGCGTAGCACATCAGCAGCAAGCGGACGCAAATCGGAGATGCCGCAGAGAATTACCCGGGAGAGATCGGCGGGCGCCTGACTTTTTTCAGGGAGGGAAAGCTGAGCAGAAGCTTCGTCGGCAAAGCCGCACCGCCTCGTCTCTTTGACGGCGATTTCTTCGATCTGGGCAAGTTCTTTCCACCGGGATGGCTCCATGTCAGCGGCGGTAAGTGTTTCGGCGGCGCTGGCGAAGTTGTGCCCTGATTCAACGAGGAGGCGCCGCACCTGCAGTAAGTCGTCGGCAGTTTCACAGGCCCAGCGCAGGGAGCGTTCCACGGGGTCAACGGGGAACGCGCGACGGAACTTACCTAGAGGAAGCTTGAGTAACACGGCGGCCCAGAGCCAGTGGGTTGAGCGAGAGTTGGCGACGGGAAGATCGAGGGAGCCTGTGGGGAGCCGGTCCGGGGAAATGAGGTATTCCGGAGTTGTGACCAGGGGCGGGAAAACGATGGTGTCGTATTCAGCGGCTCGAATGGCGAGAGCTTCGCGAACGCGGCGCCCTGCATTTCGGGTGGGAACGATAAGCTGGGTTTTGGAAAGGTCAATGGGCTCGCAAGTGTCCCAGTCCCGGGTGAGGTAGTCGACAGTGAGTTGGATGACGGGTTCCGACCATCCGAGAAACTCAAGCTCGCTGCCGCCGGCGCGGGAGTCCGTCGACGTTTCTGACGGAGAGGGCAGAGGCGGATTAAACAGAGGCAATTCGCCTTGTTCCTGCGGGGAGTCGGGCATGATGCGGGGAGCGGAAAATGAGTCGGGAGAATCAGTCGGGACGGCAGGCCCAGAATTCTTCCTCAAGCAAATCGTGTCGCCTCACAATGCGTCGGTAAAACTCCAATGTCAGTTCCTTTTTTTCCTCTTCGCTCAGTTTCCACAGGGTATCAGACTGCCGCAGTCTCTCGACAAGGCGTGACAGTGTCAGGGCAACCGTGACGGATATATTGTAGCTCTGGGTGAAGCCATACATCGGGAGCCGCAGGGTGGCGTCAGCGGCAGCAAGGGCTTCTTCGGAAAGACCCTTCTCCTCGGTGCCGAACATCAGGGCAACCGGCTGGTCCAGCGGGAGCGAGTGGAGATCACAGCCATCCACGTTGGGCGTGGTAGCGACGAGCTGGTAGCCCTGCTTTTTGACTGAATCGATGCAGGAACCGGTCTGGTGGTAGCGGTGTATGGTCAGCCACTTGGCGCTACCCATAGAGATCTCGTTATTGGGCTTGTACTGGTTGCGCCGTTCAACCACGTGAATGTCCTGGATGCCCAGGCATTCGCAGCTGCGAAGGCAGGCACTGGCATTGTGCGGCTGATAGATGTCTTCGAGGATAACAGTGAGACGGCGGGTTCGCTCATCGAGAACCGCGGCGATCTTTTCCTGCTTGTTGGGAGTGACGTATTCCCGCAGGAATTCGATCAGTTCTTCGTCGGCAGTCATGAGGGAGCGCCCGGAGATCATCCGTGCCAGCGAGGACGTTTCACACCGATGTAGGCGATAAATAACCCGACAGCGACATGGGTGATGAGAACCGCAAATGAAAGCCACATGGGGCCAAGCCAGGTTTCTGTGACCTCCTTAATGTAGCGAAGGTAGTTGCTCTGCACACCATCCATAACACCCGACCAGCTCCAGTAAGCTGAGATGAAGGGGCGGGTCAACCATCCTGCCCATTCGGGCAGGGCGAGGACAGCACCCGAGAGAGGTAATTGGAAGCCGACGAGGTAGATACTGAGTAGCGAGGCCTGGTCCGCGGTTTTGGCCATGGAGGAAATGCCGAGACAGATGAATGTCATCGCGCCGTTTACCAGCAGGAGAAGAAGGGTGTGGGCGACCATGGATCCGCTTGGAATCTGGCAGATGCTCTGGACAAAGATGGCCATCCAGAGCGACTGGATGATCACGAGTATGGAGAGAAAAGCGACCTTGCTCGCAACATAAACGCTGGGCCTGACACCTCCTAATTTCTCTTTTTCGAAAATCTGGCGTTCCGCAGCGATTTCCCTGGCGGCATTGTTGGAACCCATCAGGGTGAGGAGAATGACCTGGAACATGACGAGGCCCGAGACGAGGCCGCCGAGATTCAGGTTGAAGGTCCGGTCATCAACGTCCTGCTGAAACTCCGCCGGTGATGACGGCAGCGACTCCGCCAGTCGTTTCGTTTGCTCGACACCGTTGAGTTCGAAGACGGCGACCAGGACAGGAAAGCCGATGAGAATGGCAAACTGTAGAAAGAGTCCTCCCCAGTCCCTGAAGAAGATCTTCCACCTTCGCATTAGGAGCGCGAAGAATTGCGCGACTGCTCCCGGGGTCGCCGCAGAAACAGAGTCCTCGGGAAGAACACCGGAGACTGTGAACTCCGAATAGTAAGAATCACGGTGCTTGGCCCAGCTGTTGGCCCAGGCTTCAGAATCGCGCTTAGCAAGCTGGGGATAGACGTCCTCGGCTTTGTCCACGCTGAAGTAGTGCTCGATCGCGCGCGGTGGGCCGTGGTAAACGACGTAGCCGGCATCAAGAACTAGGACGGAATCGTAGAGTTCAAGATTTGCGAGGGAGTGGGTCACGTTGATGACAATGCGGTGCTCGTTGCGGCTCAGCTCGTACATCAGTTTGACGATTTCCTGTTCACTTTTGGGGTCGAGACCTGAGGTTACCTCATCACAGAGTAATAGCACCGGTTCGGTGACAAGCTCGAGAGCGAGCGAGAGGCGTCGTTTCTGACCTCCTGAGAGAACCTTAACCGGGCGGTCGCGAATCGAGTCGAGGCCGGTGGCGGCGAGGATGCGGTCGACGAGATCGTAAAAGTTTCCGTAGCCCTTCGTCTTGGCACGCAGTCGAATCGTGCTCTCGATGTTTTCTTCAACAGTGAGTTCCTCGTAGGCAATGGAGAACTGGGGGACATAGCCGATTTCGGAGTGCTCAAGGTCGCCTTCTTCGGAAAGGTTTCGCCCGTTCCAGAAAATGCTTCCGTCAGATTCCTGGTTGATCCCGGCGATCAGTTTAAGGAGGGTCGACTTACCGCAGCCGGAGGGGCCGACGATAGCCATGAAATGCCCGGTGGGAACCTTTAGATCGATGTCCTTGAGCAGGCGGAGTTCTTCCTGACCCTTCTGGACAGTGAATTGGATATTCTGGAGCTCTAGCACGCAGACAGTTTTAGGAGGCTTCCGACGCCTGCGCAATCACAGAACGTGGCTAATTCGGGGAAGCCGTCATATTCCTCTCAGGATGGGAATTACAAGGCGGATTAAGCTGGTTACCGCGCTGCGGAGAAATTCCTGTGATTTTATTCCTTTACCCAAGTCCAAATTGTGGCGTTTGTTTGGGCTATGCCGAGAAAACGCAAAGGTCAGTCTTCGAAACCTCGCCGAGTGAATCCGTTGATCGTGGTGGTTTTCATTTGCGCCATTTTGCTGGTGGCGATGGTGGTAGGTCTCGTCGCCCTGAAGTCGGCGATCGAGGGTTGGCTGAAGGGCGATGAGTTTCGCGACCTCCTCGTTAAGAAAGCCGGCGTTGTGTTGAAATCGCAGATCGAACTGTCCGAAATGAACTGGCAGGGATCAGAAGTTTATTCGGACAAGTTCAATGCCGCAGGCTTCGATGATGCAGCTTTTTCCAAATTGGGTCTCGACGGCGTCCGCGCTACTTTTGGAGGCATAAAGGAGCAGGCGGTGACGGTTCCCGTGGTCACGGTGAATCGAATGAGTCTTCTTTTTTCGGATAAGCGCGAGAAGCGTCCGGCCGGGGATAGCGAGGACGAAGTGGCAGTTTCCGGCCCTGAGCTTCCCTCTTTTCTGCACCGGTTTGTTCCTAACCGCGTAGAACTCGGGGAGATCAGTGTGTCTTCGGCCTCGGTTTTCGTGGTTGACGAAGCGCAGGGGTCAAAGCCCTTTGAGCTTTCGGGAGTCCGCGCGAAATTTGATCCGGACCTCGCCACCGGCATCTGGGAGATCAAGGGTCAGGGAGGAAGGTTCCGCCTGCCGGACCAACCAGAAGTCAAGCTGAAGCACCTGGCAATGCGCTGGCGCGAGACGGAGCTTTACATCGATCGCTGTGCGCTGGGGATCTATGAAAGAGGGCACGTTGACGGTTCCGGCGAAATCAGCTTTGCCGGTGAAGACAACTTTAATCTCGATCTGGAGATCTCGGCGATCGATATTGATGAGCTCCTCGAAGGGGAGTGGCAGGATCAAGTCGATGGCATTATAGAGGGCCCAGTGACCATCACAGGGCGTCCCGGAGAGTTTCTCTACGAAGGGACTCTGAACGTTGTTGACGCGGTGGTAGAGAACATTCCGGTGCTGACGGTGATTGCCAAATACACGCGGAACGACCAGTTCGAGCATCTAACTCTGAGCCAGGCAAAAACGGACTTTAAGAGCGATGGCGAAACCATCGGATTGACGAATCTGGAGCTTCAGGCGGACGGGCTGATGCGAGTGGAAGGGGATATCGACATCAAGGGCGAACAGATTGCCGGTATCCTTCAGGTGGGAGTGACACCAGGAACGCTGAGCTGGATCCCCGGGGCAGAGAACCTGGTCTTTGAAAAAAAGCGTGACGGATTTCTCTGGGCGCCGATGACTTTGCAGGGGACTTTGTCCGAGCCTCGGGAGGATCTCAGCGGTCGTCTCATCGCCGCGGCAGGGAAGGCAATTCTGAGAGACCTTCCTGATGGTTTGCTGAACGAGGCACAGAAGTTTCTCGATCCATCCGGCGAGTCGGCTGACCCCAACTCGATCATTAATCAGGGCAAAGATTTGCTCGATACGCTGAGCCCCTTTCTAAGGGGATTTTAGCCCGTTTTTTTTCCTTGTTTATGCGCCCTTTGCGGGGGCTTGTGAAATTTTTACAAATTAGTCTTGCGACCTCATTTCGATTGCTTAGGGTGCGCCCAGAGGAGGGATTTCGCTGTTCTAACTACCTAATTATTCCGGCGGGTCTCTCATCCCATTTTGATGGAAGCCAACCTGCCAATCACGTCGCTCGATTCACTGAATCCGCTGCTCGCAGCGGGGGGTATTGCGGCTCCGGAAATCCCTGGGTTTGGTTGGCTTACCAACTCAATCTTCGTGGCAGCTGTCGTGACGACCTGTGTGGTCCTTTTCACTCGCATGGCGACCAAGCGGATGGAGCTCATTCCCAGTGGAAAGCAGAACTTCGTGGAGTTTATCATCGAATTTCTTTATGGTCAGGTTGAAGGAATTGTCGGTAAGCACGTCGCGCCGAAAGCATTTCCCCTGCTTGCCACAGTTTTCATCTTTATCCTCACGGCCAACTGGTTTGGTCTCATTCCCGGGGTTGGTACGATAGGATTCGGTGAAGAAAAGGTTGCATTCCTCAGCCTGAAGGAAGTGACTCATCCAATTCTTCGCCCGGCTACCGCCGACCTCAACATGACGCTCGCCCTTGCGGTGGTCTTCATGGTGGTGTGGGCTTGGCTGTCAATTTCCGAGCTTGGCCTCTGGGGAACAATCGTTCACATCTTCGGGCCGAAGGGCGGGCTTCAAGGTTTTCTTAAGTATGCATTGATGCCGATCTTCATTTTTGTTGGCATTATTGAAGTTGTTTCTATCGTTTTCCGACCCATGTCACTCTCGCTGCGATTGCTGGGTAATATTTTTGCGGGTGAGACTCTCCTGGTTACCATGGGTGGCCTCGGCGAGTTGCTTGGGGCCTCGGGCTTTGTGGCCTGGATCCTCTCGGTGGTATTCCCGCTTCCGTTTTATTTCATGGAAATCCTGGTGGGTGCCCTCCAGGCAACAGTGTTCACGCTGCTCTGCGGCGTCTACATCAAGCTCTCAACGACGCACGACGACGAGGATCACCATTGATAGGAATTTTGCTATCGGGACCATGCGTAGAAAAGTGTGGGCGGTAGCGAAGAAACAGTAAAAGAAAGTAATCAACATGATTGACATCCTGACTACCCTCGCAGCAGCTGCACCCGCCGCCTCTGGTGGCGCATTCAACGGTAACTTTGCACTCGGTGTTGCCGGTGCTGGTGCCGGCATTGGCCTTGGCCTCATTGGTATGGCAGCGGCACAGGCTGTGGGACGCAACCCCAGCGCCTTCGGTAACATTCTTACCATTGGTATTATCGGAATGGCCCTTGCAGAGGCTATCGCGATTTACGCCTTCATTATGGCGCTTCAGGGCTAAGCCTTGATCAGTTTTGGAACGGTCCGCGGCAGTGGATGTCGCGGACCGTATTCGACCTTTCCAAATTATAAATTTTCACTATTCATTAATCGGAGCGACTCAAAATTATGGGCGGAATTCTAGAAACATTTGGTCTGGCCTGGCCGAAGTTCATTTCCCAGGTCGTCATTGTCCTGATCGTTTACTTAATCCTTTCGAAGTATGCGTTTGGACCGATTCTGGCGATGCTTGAAGCGCGGCGCCAGCGCATCGCCGACGGTGAAGAAAATCTCAAGAAGATCGAGTCTGAACTCGAGAAGGCTGAGGAAAAAGTGCAGGGCATGCTGGATGAGGCCAACAGCGACGCCGAGCGCCTCATCACCGAAGCTCGCGAAAGTGCTGAAGCGGTTCGCAGCCAGAAGACCCAGGAAGCCGTCAAGGAAGCCCAGGGCATCATTGAAAAAGCTCGCGAAGCTTCCAAGTTGGAGCACGAGAAAGCCATGAATGAACTCAAGAATGACTTTGGTCGCCTTGTGATCGACGCTACCTCCAAGGTGACTGGTAAAGTGCTCGACGATGCGGACCAGAAGCGCATTAACGACGAGACAGCCGGACAGGTTGCTCTCTAACCTAGTTTTTAACAGATCACCATGAAGTCAGGGAAGGAAGCAACGCGTGTGGCGAAGAAGCTATTCTCAGCCTCGTTTGCCGACGGTAAGCTCGACCCTGAGAACGTGGAGAAGGTGGTCAAAAAGTTGATCGCGGATAAGCCTCGCGGTTACCTGCAGGTCATCAATGCCTACTGGCGCCTCGTGAAGCTCGATGAAGATAACAATCGGGCTGTGATCGAGAGCGCAGTTGAGTTGGATGCAGCGACGAAAGACGCTGTGGTGGCAGATCTGAAAAAGAAATACAGTGACCAGATTGTTGCTGAATTTATTCTTAACGCTGACCTGATCGGCGGAATGAAAATTCGCGTCGGAAGCGACGTATGGGACGGGAGTGTGAAGAATCGCATCGAGCGTCTCTCTGAGAAATTTTAAACGAAACTGACTGAAACGATTCACCTGACAAAACGTCATGAGTAACATCCTCCAAGAACTGGAATCAGAAATTGCCGCCCTGAAGACTTCTGTGTCGAAGTCTAATGTGGGTATTGTCCGAGAAATCGGCGACGGGGTGGCCAAGGTTGAAGGCTTGAGCGATGTGATGCTCAACGAGATGATTGAATTCCCCGGTGGGGTTTACGGTCTGGCGCTTAACCTTGAGGAAACTGAGGTTGGCTGCGTGCTTCTCGGCGAGAGTCTCAACGTTAAAGAGGGTGACGAAGTGAAGTCCACCGGAAGGCTACTCTCGGTTCCGGTTGGTAAGGGGCTTCTCGGTCGCGTTGTCAACGCTCTCGGTCAGCCTCTCGACGGCAAGGGTGATATCCAGTCCGACGAGACTTACCCGGTTGAAAAGATTGCTCCCGGCATTATTCCTCGCCAGTCAGTGAGTGTTCCCGTCCAGACTGGTATTGCCGCTATCGATGCGATGATCCCGATCGGTCGCGGTCAGCGTGAGCTGATCATTGGTGACCGTTCCACCGGTAAAACCACGGTGGCTGTCGACACCATCATTTCCCAGGCGCGCCAGAACAAGGCAGCTGAAGAAGGCAAGCTTAAGGATCACAAGCCTCTCTACTGTATTTACGTGGCGATCGGTCAGAAACAGGCCAACATCGCACGGACGATCACGACTCTCGAAGCAGAAGGTGCCATGGAATACACCACGGTTGTTTCCGCTTCCGCTTCCGACTCCGCTACCAATCAGTATCTTTCCGCCTACTCTGGAGCAGCGATCGGTGAATGGTTCATGGACAACGGTATGGACGCTCTAGTGGTGTTTGATGACCTTTCAAAACAAGCGGTTGCGTATCGCCAGGTTTCACTCGTGCTCCGCCGTCCTTCCGGTCGTGAAGCTTATCCCGGTGATGTTTTCTACCTGCACTCACGCCTCCTCGAGCGTTCCGCTCGTCTCTCTGAAGAAAATGGCGGTGGTTCTCTAACAGCACTGCCGATCATTGAGACCCAGGCTGGTGATGTTTCCGCTTACATTCCGACGAACGTGATCTCTATTACCGACGGTCAGATCTTTCTTGAGACCGATCTCTTTTACCAGGGTATTCGTCCGGCGATCTCCGTGGGTCTGTCCGTGTCCCGTGTGGGTTCTGCCGCGCAGACCAAGGCGGTAAAGAAGGTCGCCGGCACGACTAAGCTCGATCTTGCTCAGTTTCGAGAACTGCAGGCTTTCGCTCAGTTTGGTTCGGACCTCGACGACAAGACCAAGGCACAGATTGAGCGTGGTCAGCGTATCGTTGAGCTGTTCAAGCAGACTCAGTATGCACCGATTCCGGTTGAGCTTCAGGTCTGCACCCTCTGGGCGATGCAGAACGGGCACTTCGACGATGTTGATGTGGACAAAATCAAGGACTGCCAGACCCAGCTTTCCGAATTTCTCGAGACTCGCAAGGATTCCCTTCTCGCAAAGATCCGCGACGAGAAAGCTCTCAGTGACGAGATTAATGAGGAACTGGGCCAGGCAATTGCTGACTTCAAGTCTTCTTACAAAGGATAATTTTCAATTGGCAGTTGAGTAGGGATTCACACTGAGTCATGGCAAATCTTCGCGATATCCGCCGACGCATTAAGTCGGTCAAGAACACGGCCCAGATTACCAAGGCCATGCAGCTGGTCGCGGCTTCGAAGATGAAAAAGGCGCAGGATCAAGCTATGGCCGGTCGCCCTTACGCTGATTTGCTCAACGATGTGCTCGTGAACCTGAAAGAGCAGACCAACGAAGAAGATCATCCGCTTCTCAAAGAGAACAAAGGTGACAAGGAACTGATCATCCTTATCTCCACCGACAAGGGTCTTTGTGGAGGCCTCAACACGAACCTTTTCCGGGTTGTGACTGAGAACAGCCTTGGAAATGTGGACTATGTGACTATCGGCCGCAAAGGCGCTCAGTTCCTGGCACGTTCAAAGAAGGAACTGCTCGCTGACTTCAAGATCGACGATCCGGTTCCCTTCCTCGAGTCCAAGCAGATCTCCGAGTTCGCGACTGAGAAATTCCTTAGCGGTGAATACGCCCGGGTGCGAGTGGCGTTCACCAACTTCGTGAACACAATGACCCAGGATCCAATGATCGAGACGCTGCTTCCGATCAGCCCTATCGACCTCGGCACGGAGAAAGACTACATGAAAGACATGGGGCCTAGCCATGTCGCCGGCGGGCAACCTGATCTGCCTAAAGACCCTCACGTCGAATATGGCGGCTACATTTTCGAGCCTTCTCCGGCAGCGGTGCTGGACACAACGGTTCCTCAGTATGTCAATTATCAGCTCTACCAGATGATCCTGGAATCCCGTGCCTCTGAGCACAGTGCCAGGATGGTAGCGATGAAGGCGGCGACCGACAACGCCAACGACATGATCAAAGATCTCACGCTGGACTACAACAAGCAGCGCCAGGCAGCCATTACCGCGGAATTGCTTGAAATCACTACCGCGATGCGCGCTCTCGAGTAGCAGGCCTTCGCCATCAATCCAATTTAATAGAATAGAAAACGCAAAGACACTCAACGTGTAGAAGCAAAAATCTGATGAGTAACGTAGGAAATATCGTTCAGGTAATCGGCCCGGTGATCGACGCCGACTTTTCCGGTGCTGACAAGCTGCCAGCCATCTACAACGCCCTTGAGGTGGAGTTTGATGTGAGTGGTGAAAGCATCAAACTGGTTCTTGAAGTTCAGCAACACCTCGGTGACGGCTGGGTTCGTGCCGTGGCCATGTCCTCCTCTGAGGGTCTTAAACGTGGTCTTCCCATCACTGACACAGGTGCTCCGATTTCCGTGCCGGTGGGTGAAGGCGTTCTTGGGCGTATTTTCAACGTGACTGGCGACGCCGTCGACGAGCGCGGCCCGGTTAACGCGACTAAGACTTATCCGATCCACCGTGCTGCTCCTGAGCTTACTGACCAAGCCGGTTCAACTGAGATCCTCGAGACCGGAATTAAAGTAATCGACCTGATCTGCCCGTTTACTAAGGGCGGTAAGGTGGGTGCCTTCGGCGGTGCTGGTGTTGGTAAGACCGTGGTTATCATGGAGCTGATCAACAACATCGCGAAAGAGCACGGTGGTTACTCACTCTTCGCTGGTGTGGGTGAGCGAACTCGTGAAGGTAACGATCTTTACTGGGAGATGTCCGAGGCCGGCGTAATCGATCAGGACGATCTTTCCAAGTCCAAGGTGGCCTTGGTTTACGGTCAGATGAACGAACCTCCCGGGGCCCGTCTTCGTGTGGCCTTGTCCGCGCTCGCAATGGCGGAGTATTTTCGTGACGAGAAAAACCAGGACGTGCTTCTCTTCGTCGACAATGTATTCCGTTTCTCCCAGGCTGGTTCTGAGGTGTCCGCGCTTCTTGGTCGAACACCTTCAGCGGTGGGCTACCAGCCGACACTTGCTTCCGAGATGGCACAGCTCCAAGAGCGAATCACTTCCACCAACAAGGGTTCCATTACTTCCTTCCAGGCTGTCTACGTCCCCGCGGACGACTTGACTGATCCTGCTCCGGCAAACACGTTCGCCCACCTTGACTCCACCGTCGTGCTTGAGCGTTCGCTTGCCGAGTTAGGCATTTATCCGGCTGTGGACCCGCTCGCTTCAAATTCCAATGCGCTCGCTCCTGACGTGGTGGGTGAAGAGCACTACGAAGTGGCTCGTGGGGTGCAGAACGTGCTGCAGCGCTACAAGGATCTCCAGGACATCATCGCGATTCTGGGTATGGATGAACTCAGCCCTGAAGATAAATTGACCGTATTCCGTGCCCGTAAGATTCAGAAGTTCCTATCCCAGCCGTTCTTCGTGGGTAAAGTTTTCACCGGTATCGACGGTGTTTACGTTCCTGTTGCTGAAACCGTGAAAGGGTTCAAAGAGATCCTCGATGGGCTGCACGACGAAGTGCCGGAAAACAACTTCTACATGAAGGGTGGCATCGACTCCGTGGAGAAGTAAGACTTCTGACTATTTGAGATAAACTGATCCCAATTCCCATGCAGCTGGACATTGTTACTCCTGAAAAAAAAGCGTTCTCCGACGAAATCGAGAGTGTGGTCGTTCCGGGTATCCAGGGTGAGTTGGGTATTCTCAAGGCACACTCACCGCTCGTGACCACTCTTGCACCGGGAGAACTCCGCTACCTCAAGAATGGTGAAGAGCATTCCCTCGCGATTGGTACGGGTATCGTGGAAATTTCCAATGATCGTGTTTCCGTCCTCACCGACATGGCCATGGGCGAACACGAGATCGATGAGGATGCTGTGGAGAAAGCTCTCGAAAGTGCCCAGAAGGCGATGAGCGAAAAAGTCCTGCCCGAAGATATCCAAGCTGCCAATATTCTCATTCAGAAGCAACTCGCCCAACTCCACATCAAGCGTCGTCGCAAGCGCGTTTAGAGGAGTTCAGGCATTCAGTTTTCATGAGAGAGCCGGTTTCGGCTCTCTTTTTTTGTGCCTGAACGCCTGAATCTCTGAATGCCTGAGCGAATTTTTTCTTTTGGAATTCGTCTAACTGATCCAAAGTAAATCCTTTTCGTCCCGCTTGCTCATGTCCGGCCTTAATGAATTTTTCACTCCTGTCGATTGGGCAGTTGTCTTCGGCTATCTCTTGCTGACGACCTGGGTCGGCCACTTGATGCGTGGCAAGCAGGCCAACATTAAGGATTTCTTTCTTGGCGGGCGTTCGCTGCCCTGGACAGCCGTGAGCGGATCTATCATCGCCACTGAGATCAGTGGCGTGACGTTTATTGGCGTGCCCGGGACGGTAATGGCTCTGAAAGGCGACTTCACTTACCTGCAATGGGCCATCGGATCGATTGTCGCGCGAATCTTTGTTGGGCTCTTCTTTGTGAGAGTGTTCTACGAGAAGGATATCTACAGTCCTTACGACTACATGGGTAATAAGCTAGGGGCAGGGGTGAAGAAGCTGGCGACGGTTCTGTTCACAGTCGGCAGTATTTTGGCGCAAAGTGTGAGGGTGTTGGTGGCCGCACTGCCGCTGAAGATTGTGACTCCGCTGCCATTGGAATGGTGCATTGTTATCATTGGTTTGTTTGCGATCGGCTGGACTCTGATGGGTGGCATGCGTACGGTGATCTGGACTGATGTGATGCAGTTCGGTCTTTTCGTTGCGGGGGGAACGATTGCCCTGCTCTGGATGGTGAGCGGATTTGAGAACGGTTGGGCGACCTTGTTCGACACTGCTCGTCACGTGGAACTGTTCGACGGCACCACGATCGACAAGATGCGCGTGTTCAACTTCAGCTTGGATAAGGATCTGCAGTTTACGTTTTGGGTCGCAATTTTTGCAGTGCCATTCTTGAATTTGAATGCCTTTGGTGTCGACCAACTCAACGCCCAGCGCATGTTTTGCTGTAAGAATTCGTCGGATGCGAAAAAGGCGATTATCTGGAGCTCCGTCGGTCAACTTGTCACCGTCCTTATGCTGATGGTGGGAGCTGCATTGTTCGTCTTCTACCGCATTAATCCTCCTACAGATCCGCTGATTATGGAAGGAATGGACTGGCAGGAAGGGCAGCCGAAGACTTCTGATATGGCATTTCCGGTCTGGATTGTGACCGAGTTACCTTTGGGATTGAGGGGATTAATTCTCGCCGGCATCTTCGCCGCTGCGATCTCCAGTCTGGATTCAATCTTGGCGGCATTAAGTCAGACGACGCTGTCGCTGTTTGCAAAGACGGATCACGAATACACGGAAGAAGAGCATAAGCGCCTCGTTCGCCTTTCGCGCATCCTCGTGCTGGTATGGGGTGTGTTTCTGACTGGATTCACATTTGCTCTTCTCGCCGTTAAAGAGAAGACCGAGGTCAACATTCTGCCGCTGGCATTCGGGATGACAACCTATACTGTAGGACCTTTGCTTGGTATGTTCTTCGTGGCTCTTTGGGGGAGGGGAAAGAGAAGCGTTCTCGGTCTGGTTTTTGGTGCGGTGATATCTTTCCTCCTCGTGATCTTTGTTCGTACGGACGTCTGGGTCTTGTTCATGAACGATCGTCTGGCTGAGGCCCTAGCAAACCTACCGACCTACCAACTCGTAGAAGGCGAGAGCAAAACGATCAAACCGGTCCTGGCCTCGGCATGGATGTGGCCGATCACGACGATGATAACGGTCACGTGTGGTCTGTGGTTCCCACGAAAAGTTGATTCAGAATTATAAAATATTCAGATCAACTGAACGGCATTCTAAAAATTTTAGCTATTGGAATTTGCCGCCTTTCATTCTGGAAACCTAAAGACTAGCCCGCAAAAAAACGGCAGTTTTGACACTTTCATGTTGTCCTTTTTCATCGGAAATGCCAATCTCAAAACCCGCGCTTTGCGCAGGACCAAATTGGTAGTTTACGGGTGACGTGGATCCCTCCTAACACTCACTCAATGACTACTGGTGAAGTCCGGAGAAGGGAGAGACGGCACTGCTCATCCGTTAGGATTTGGGGTTCCCGTCTCCGATTATGAGTTCGCAACTAATTGCTGATGAATGTGTTGCGCTTTTGGCTTCTCTTGCAAAGCGTAGCGGAAATCTAATTTCCGCCCTTTCTCCCGAAACCGACACAACACCCGAGAATGCACAACACCTATCCGCTCGATTGTAGCGTCCCGCTTAAAAAGCCTCAACTCAAGACCCTTTGGAACACCGTATCATCTGAGCTTCGTACT
The DNA here is from genome assembly GCA_002862135.1 of Verrucomicrobiota bacterium. Lineage (GTDB taxonomy): Bacteria > Verrucomicrobiota > Verrucomicrobiia > Verrucomicrobiales > DEV007 > Arctic95D-9. The sequence goes on from PKCI01000144.1 coordinate 14,862, forward strand.
GAACTGGGAGACTCCACTTTTGATCTCTGGTTCACGGATTTTAAATTAGCAAAGATTGAAAACGGCGAGGTAACCCTTCGGGCCCCCGGCTCAATGTATTCAATCTGGGTTGAAGAAAATTTTACAGAATCTTTAATTTTTACCTTTAGTAAGTATCTCAGCTCCTGCGAGAGAATTTGCTTCGAAGTAAGTTCAGGGCCCAAGTCCAAAGGGGCGGATTCCCGAAAGACGGCCAAGAAGGCCAAGAAGGAGAAAGCGACCAGGTTGAAGCCTAGCGTCCTCGTTGAGAAAATCTCAGAGGAGAAGTTGCTCGAGCGCGGTCGTGCCGCCGGTCTCGTGGAAATCTTTCGCTTTGATAATTTTGTGTCCGGCGAGAACAGCGATCTGGCCTGGGCGGCGGCGCAGGCCGTCGCGGAAAGTCCTGGTAAAACCTATCAGCCGTTGTTTTTCCACTCCGCTTGTGGATTGGGAAAGACTCACTTGCTTCATGGGATCGGCTGGGAGTCGCTTCGACGACGCCCGAAGTCGAAGATCATTTTTGTCACGGCGGAGCAATTCGCCAACGACTACATCGATGCGATCCAGAAGAACTCGCTGGTATCCTTTCGAAAGAAATACCGTAAGGCGGATCTGCTCTTGATCGATGATGTCCAGTTCCTTGGCCGCAAGGAGGGACTACAGCAGGAATTCTTTCACACCTTTAACAGCCTCGCCGACCTACGGAAGCAGATCGTCCTGGCTTCGGACTGCCCCGCTTCGGAGATCAACCAGCTGGAGGACCGCCTTGTATCCCGCTTCCAGTGGGGACTTAGTGCCGAACTCCACCGTCCTGGTCTTGAGACCCGCGCGGCCATCCTGCGTCGCAAGCGCGATGACTGGAATATGAACGTGAGCGATGAAATCATCAATGCCATTGTCGAGCGCGTGAACGGCAATGTCCGCGTGCTCGAGGGAGCTCTTATTCGTGTGGCCATGGTTGCGACGATGAATGACGAGCCCATTGATCCTCGCAACGTGGGCGAAATTTTGTCCGACATCTGTGGTAACGCCGACACTTGCCAACTGAGTGCTGCAGAGATCAAGCAGAGCGTTTCAGAACACTACGATCTTGAGGTTTCCGTCCTCGACGGTAAGAAGCGCACGGCCCGGGTCGCGGAAGCTCGGCAGGTGGCTATGTATCTCATTCGAACGCTGACGGATTTGTCTTTGGTGGACATCGCATCCAGCTTTGGCAAGGATCATGGGACCGTGATATACGCGGTGAAGCGAATTAAGGCGAAGTGCGAGAGTTCCGCTTCTCTCAAAAGTACTGTAGAGCTGATCAAGCGACGCCTCGTTCGGGGCGGATCTTCGGTTAAATCCTCCCGCAGCAAACGTGAGAATCCGGCCGTCGATCGCTTCAAGGATAACCTGCCTTGCGATAAGGATACCGTTTGAAGTTTGACATAGACAGACGGGGGTTTCGCGTTCAAACTCCCACCTGTCCAAGTAATGAAATTTCAGATCGATAAAGACGTTTTTCAGGAAGCTCTTAACCAAGTACAACACGTAGTCAGCACCCGGACAACCCTTCCGATTCTTTCGAACGTGCTGATCGAGGCCGATGAGCTCGGGCTGCAGCTTTCCACGACCGACCTCGACGTCACGATCACCAAGCGAATTTCCGCGAATGTCTCGGCAACAGGTTCCACCACGTTGCCGGCCCGCCGACTGGCCAGCATCGTTCGTGAACTGCCGACCAGCGAGATTGATTTCGAGGTAAGCGACGATGCGGCCACAGTGCGCAGCGGTCCGAGTTTCTTCAAGATTCTCGGCCTGCCGGCAACCGAGTTTCCGGCGCTCGGCGAATTTGGCGAAGCGAAGGAGTTCGCCATCGACCAGAAGTTGTTGAAGGAAGCTCTCCGGAAGACTTCCTACGCCATTTCCACCGATGAGACCCGTTACGTTCTCAACGGTGTGAATTGTCTCATCGGTGAAGGTATGCTGACGCTCGTTGCGACGGACGGTCGCCGCCTCGCCATGGTTGAGCAGGACTTGGAATTTCCGGCTGGTAACGAGACGGCCGTTATTATTCCGACCAAGGCGGTTAACGAGCTTCAGCGTCTGCTCGAAGACTCAGGTGAACTCAAAGTATCCCTTACGGACAGTCAGGCCGCATTTGAACTCAACGATAGCAATCTCATCACCAAGCTGATCGAAGGCAACTACCCGAACTTTCGGCAGGTCATTCCTGGTAACGCGAATCATCGCGTCACCGTTGAGCGTGAAGCTTTCCACAGCGCTGTCAAACGTGTCAGTCTCCTCGCCAACGAGAAGACCAATTCGATCAAGTTTACCTTCGAAGACCATCGCCTCGCGATTTCTTCGAACTCTCCTGAGATCGGTGAAGCTGAAGAGGTCATCGATGTGCGCTACGACGGTCCCAAGATCGTGGTAGCGTTCAACCCGGAATTTGTCATGGCTCCGCTGCGCAACCTCGACCAGGATGAGGTCTTTATTGACCTGATCGACGAGAGTAGCCCGGGCGTCATCAAGATCGATGAGCCCTTCCTCTATGTGATCATGCCGATGCGAGTGGCGAACTGACCAGCGGAGTTGGTCGGGGCACTGGATTTAGGGCACTGGGCAAAAGGAGTGTGATAGCTTAGTTCTCGCTTTTCTACTTCTTGAGGAAGTTCCTCACCAGCGCGAGGCCGGCATCCTGGCTTCGCTCGGGGTGAAACTGACCAGCGAAGATGTTGCCCTGTGCCACGCTGGAAGCGAAGGGTGCGCCGTATTCAGTGACGGAGTTGATGATGGACTCGTCGTCCGGCTTGGGAAAGAAAGAGTGCACAAAGTAGAGATGCAGGGGATCGGGGGTTCCCTGCCACGCATAAAAGCCGCGGTCAGTCGGGTTTACCTCGTTCCAGCCCATGTGGGGAATTTTGAGGCCGTGGCCTCCGTCGAACTTGATAACGCTGCCTGTGAAAAAACCGAGTCCTTCGACGCCGGGCGTCTCCTCCGATTGTTCGAAGAGCACTTGGTAACCAAGGCAGATGCCGAAGAAGGGGCGGTCTGCCTGCAACCAGTCCAGGATAGGCTGCCGAAGATTCTTGCGGTCGAGATCAGCGACACAGTCGCCGAAGGAGCCGACTCCGGGAAAGATCAGTCGATCGATATTGGAGAAGCTTTCGGGTGAGGACACAAGCCTACCCTCGTGGTTAAGGTATTTCAACACGTTGAGGACATTCTGGAGGTTACCACCCCCGTAATCGATCACTCCGACTCGATCTGCCATACTGACCTGTAAATAAGTAATGCGGGGATTAAAGCACGTCTTTTGTGCTCGGAATCACATCCGCAATGCGCTCGTCGATGCGGGTGGCGTCATCGAGAGAGCGGGCCAGACCTTTGAAAGTGCCTTCAGCCATGTGGTGCGGATCGCGTCCGTAGAGAACGGCGACGTGCAGATTGATGAGTGCGTTGAACGCGAAGGCACGAAGGAATTCCTCTACCAGGGTAAAGTTAAACTTATCACCGATGTGGGGAACATTCTCCGGGGCGCGGTAATCGAGAAAAGGGCGGCCACTGACATCTAAAGCGATGCGTACTAGCGATTCGTCCATTGGGTAAATGCCTGAGCCATAGCGTAAAATTCCTTTCTTATCGCCGACTGCTTCCTTGAAGGCAGAGCCCAGCACAATGCCCACATCTTCAACGGTGTGGTGAAAGTCGAGCTCAATGTCGCCCTTGGCTTCGACGGTGAGGTCGAAGCGACTGTGTTTGGCGAACAGGGTCAGCATGTGGTCGAAGAACGGCACGCCAGTGCCGATCTTGGATACACCGGTACCGTCGACATTGAGCTCAAGCCGGATGTCGGTTTCACCGGTGGTTCGTGAGATGGAGCTTTTACGCTGTGGGGAAGCCATAGTGGATTCGCGGTTTTGTAAGAGACGAAAGTTGTAAGTGTCTACCTTTTCGGGCAACTCCTCAACTGAATGTTATCCCGGCCGAAAATTCTTCTCTTGCCGTGATTGCTCGATGAGTCGCTTCGAATCTGCCTATTTTGCCCAGTTCAGCTTCGTTCGGGATGCAAAAGGTGGCCCAATTGAGCTCTCATCACAGGTAATGGATGAACAAATCATGCTCGTGGTAGATGGGGAAAGCCGGGGCCTGTCGAGGGTCCATGTTTTCGAGGGGTTGGCCCAGCGCCCCGAAGTTTTCGAAGCTTTTAGGGCGGAAAAGTGCGCCCGTTTTGCTCACTTCCAGACTCCGTCGATCAGTCGCTGAGTCGGACCATCGTAGTCGTCCTTCAAAATGTCGGGAAGACGGTGTGCTCTGACATTGTCAAAGGAATGGAGCATTCCAAAGCGGAGCAGGGCAGCGGGGATACCGACCGCGGTGAAGCCCGGGTGGCCCGTGGCGGGATAGGGGCCTCCATGATTCATGGCAGGTGACACGGCCACGCCGGTGGGCATCTTGTCGTTGAGCAAACGCCCGGTCTTCTGGCGAAGTACGGGCGCGAGCCGGTCGTATGAGGCATCATCGGCTCCGGACTCGGAAGAATAAATGCAGCCGGTCAGATTCCCTTCGAGGGCGGCGATTACTTTCTCTGCTTCGTTGATGTTCTCGGCGACAACGATGAGAGAAGAATTGCCGAAGGCTTCTGTTTGCATTGTCTCGGGATCGTGTAGAAAGCGAAATCCGGTGACGCGCAGGAGCGTGTTTGCGACGTTGTAACCGGTGCCGTTTCCTTCTCCGGTTCCACAAAGAACCTCGGCTCCAGCCTTAGTCAGGATCTTGTGGCTCTCGTGAAGTGATTTTTCCACGGACGCCGAGAGCAGGGTCCCGGAGGTGTTGGCACTGAACTGCTCGATAACAGCCGAGATGAACGATTCGGCGGCATCGCTTTTGATAAGGACCAGCATACCGGGATTCGTGCAAAACTGGCCAGCGCCCATGAGGCAACTGCTCGTGAACTCTTCTGCGAGGGCAGCGCCTTTTTCTTCTAGGACGGCAGGAAGCAGGACAACGGGGTTCACGCTGGAGAGTTCGAGGTAGATCGGTTTGCCGGCTTTGTCGGCTGCTTTCTTCAGTTTGAGCCCGGCTTTTCGGGCTCCGGTATAACCGGTCGCTCCAGTGCGGGGGTCTGTGACGAGTTGCTCTCCGATAGAGTGGCTGGTTCGGTAGATCAGTTGGACCATTCCATCGGGAAGTCCGGCTGCACCGGCGGCGTCCTGGGCGGCTTCGGCGAAAAGCTTCGAGGTGCCGGGGTGAGATGAATTGGCCTTGGCGATGACGGGGTTGCCGGCGGCAATAGCGGCGGCGAAGTCTCCGCCTGAAATACTTCCAAAAGCGAAGGGGAAATTGTTAGGACCAAACACGATGACTGGTCCAATGGAGCCATAGCATGATCGAATGTTGTTGGCTGAGTCGATGATGGGTTGGCGCCAGTTGCCGGTCCTAGCGGCTGCCGCCGCCTGCCGGAGTTGTCCCGTGGTCCTAGGAAGTTCGACGTCAGCCAGTCGGGGGGACTTGGGCAGTCCGGTTTCCTGATGAGCCATTTCGACAAGAGCATCGGCGCGTTCTTCGATCAGCGTGGCGTATCGCTCGAGGAAATTAGCGATTTTTTCAGCGGAAGGAGATCTTAAAGCAAGAAAGGCGCTCGTTGCGGCATTCAGAGCCTCTTCGCAATCGGACCAGGAACTGACCGGGTAGTCGCAGGGGAGAGCTTGACAGGTGGACGGATTTTCGGCCCGGTAGGTGCCGGTGGCGTCGGAATCTCGCCACTCGCCGGCGATGAGAACTTTTGCGGAAGACATAGTCGTGAATTCAATTCACGTGAGTGTTTCCGAGCGAAGCCTATCCGTCAAGTGGTAGCCAGTGCCAGATCGAGGGGAAAGTGTGACAGCTGCCGATAGCCCCCCTCAGTGATGAGGTAGTTGTTCTCCAAGCGGATGCCGCCAAGAAGCGAATCCCCGTAGAGGCCAGGTTCGAAAGCCACGACGTCTCCAACCTGAAAAGTATCGTCCCACGCGGGATTGATTCGCGGTACCTCATGGGCGTCGAGGCCGATGCCGTGGCCGGCGTGATGAAAAAAGCGGTAACCTTCCCAGCCGTCCAGCTCGTTGAAGATAATATCATACATCTCCTTGCAGGACTGGCCGGGCCTGAGGAAGGTTTCACCCAGCTTCATGACGCTGGCGACTTGGCTGTGGGCTTTCTGCTGTTTCTCCGTAGGGTTGCCGTTGACGGCAAAGGTGCGGCAAAGATCACTTCGGTATCCGCGCACTCCTACGCCGACATCGAGGACATAAAGCTCGCCGTCTTCGATCTTCCGGCGCCGTGCGAAGCCACCTGGTGCTCCACATTGAAAGTCCTGCCCCCAGCCTGAAAGAAACTCTCCCGCGACAAAGGTGGCTTTCTCCAGCATGGCCGCCATGATCTCTGTCTCAGAAACTCCGGGTTCAATCACTCTAAGGGCCTCAGTGTAGGCGCGATCAGCACAAGCGATAGTGAACTCGAGCAGGGTGACTTCATCCTCGTCTTTCCTGCGGCGTATGTACTGGTAATCCTCTGAGATATCTTGGCAGGTGGGACCTTCAATGAGTGCCGCAGGGACTTGCTGTTCGGTGCCGACTCTAGTGAGGCCCTTGAGTAAGGGATTGAGCTGTTCGGTGACGCAGGCGCTCAGGCTGGGCTTCAACGTGAACAGGTAATTGGGAACGTATTCCACGATCTCATCGGCTGCAGGGGCATCGGGAGATTCGTAGTGGGTCACGATTGTCGCGTGGCTGTCCTGTTTGAGTAGCAGGGCAACCGGAGTGAGTGGCTGATCGTGCCAGTAACCGGTTAGGGAGTGAATGTAATGCCGGTCAAAGAAGACTGCCGCATCGAGGTCGTTCCCGCCAAGATAGCGACAGAGACTGGCCTGTCTCTCGCGACAGCGTTTTCGATCGAGCAGTGGCGGCGTTCCTGACATAGCGGCAAAGATTGTAATCAGGCCTGAATTTCCTCATCAAGATGTAATTACTTTAAATTCTCGGGGCGAATACCGGTCCAAATTTGCGGAGTTGTAATTCGGGATTCTCGGTTCGGGTATCCGAGCACGCCACTAAAACCCCGGTGAGCAAAGTGAAAGCCAGAAGGCGAAAATGCCGGCGGGGATGGTTTTCATCGCGAGGAGGCTGGCATTTTGTAAGGGTAGAGTAAAGATCGGGTGGGAGACGTTTGTGGCATTTTTTCAGGAAGTCGGCCGAAGTTGGGGGAGAATGCTTGTCGAAAGTTTAAGGTGTAACGTGTAAAGTATAAGATATGAAACACTTCCTCCTACTAGTTATCGCCGTTTTCAGTAGCACTGCGCTGGTGGCTGACGATCAACCGGGTGTGACGATCACCGTAACCGTGACAAATATCTCGGGTGCAAGAGGAGATCTTCTCGTCGGTTTTTACGACACCAAGAAAAGCTTCACCAAGGAGCCTCTGCCGCAATCTCCAAAAATTGACCTCACCTCAGGTGATAATGTGACGGTTAAGATTTCCGGAGTCATGCCCGGCAAATATGCCATCGCAGTGGTTCATGATCTCAACGGTAACGGCAAACTCGATAAGACAGTGATTGGAATGCCTAAGGAACCGCTGGCCTTTTCCGTGATCAGGACGATTCCCCGAGGCAAGCCGAAATTTGATGCCTGCGCGTTTGAAGTGGGAAAGAGGGATCTCGAGATGACGATCGCCCTTGCGGTCAAATAGTGACTGCCTGGCGATTGTTGAAAGAATGCAGTGCTGCGAGTAGAAGTGTCAGTGCGTTGAAAAAGCAGAAGTTTTCATGATTCCAGTGGGCGTTGCGTTAAGCTTTCCATGTTACCTTGTGGAGCTAAAAATTGTGCATTGATGCCTTCCCGGAATCGCATAAAAAAGCCCGATAACGGTATTTTCCGCTATCGGGCTTGAGAGGTGTTTGTCAGGGCCTGTCAGGACCTTTACAGATTGTCGTCCGTGACGGCGCCTTTAGAGGCTGAATTGACCAACTTGGCATACTTGGCGAGAACCCCTTTAGTGTAGCGCGGCTTGGGCTGCTTCCAGTTCTTCTTGCGCTCCGCCATCTCTTTCTTGGTGACGTGGAGTGTCATCTCGCGCTTTTCGGCGTCGATGGAGATCTTGTCGCCATTCTTCACGAGGGCGAGCGGGCCTCCAACGAAGGCTTCGGGGGTGACGTGACCGATCACGAATCCGTGACTGCCGCCGGAGAAACGTCCGTCAGTGATGAGGGCCACATCTTTTCCCAGACCGGCGCCCATGATTGCACCGGTGGGTCCAAGCATCTCGCGCATGCCGGGGCCGCCTTTAGGTCCTTCCATGCGAAT
>PKCI01000080.1 GCA_002862135.1 Verrucomicrobiota bacterium
TACCGTACTGCCGGAGTAGTGATTAAAAAACTGCATGCCCTCCGCTGCCATCTGATCGACCCGAGGCGTTTTCATGATCTCTTGCCCGTAACAACCAAAGTCATTAATGCCTAGGTCGTCAGCCAGAATGTAGATAATGTTGGGCTTAGCGACCGCGGTGACGATACCGACGGAGAAACTAAGAACAGCGAGGGTGAATCTGACCATATCTTCGCCTAAACAATCCGCTCGCGATTCGCAAGAACTCAATCCACAACAATCACGCTGAGAAATCCCACAAAATCACAATAATTTCACTGCGAGCAATGCGGCCGCTATCAAACTTCCCGCTTCAGCTTTTCCCTGCCAGGCGATATCGAGCGCAGTGCCATGGTCCGCTGATGTCCTCGGAAAGGGAAGGCCAAGGGTTGTATTCACAGCCCGGTCAAACGCCAACGCCTTCATCGGGATATGTCCCTGATCGTGATACATGCAAATCACGGCATCGGTTTGTTCGCGACGCCAATCGAGAAACACGGTGTCTGGAGGCAGCGGCCCTTCGATATCAGCTCCGGCGGCCCTCGCTTTTTCAATGGCAGGAATAATGACGTGCTCTTCCTCCGAGTTTCCGAAGAGTCCGTTTTCGCCGGCGTGAGGATTGAGGCCGCAGACGATCATTTTCGGTTCACGATCTCGAATGCGTTTCATCGCTTCCCGCGTCAGGTCGATCACTTCACCGATTCTCTCTTCGGTCAGCAATTTCGGAACCTCGTGGTAGCCCACATGCACCGTCACAAAGCTGCAGGTCAGAATATCCGCCGTCAGCATCATGCACGACGTCTCTGCTTCAGTTCGCTCCGCAAAGATCTCGGTGTGACCCGGCTGTGAATACCCTGCGGCACGCAGCGCCTCCTTGTTGATCGGAGCCGTTGCCACGCCATCGATGACACCAGCAAGGCCAAGGTTGATCGCTCTGTCGATATAAGCATATCCCGCTTCACCGGTAGCCGCATTGACCGTCCCCGGCTCGAAATCTGAGAGAGAGATTGAAGGCACAGAAAAGACCGCAGGTCTGTTGCAGTCAGCAAGTCCGGCTTCGTCGACATGTCGTTCAGCTTTGGGCCTGCCGGTCACCTCAGCACACCGATCCAGCACTTTGCGATCACCAAAAACAATAGGGACGCAAGCCGACGACACCTCTTCGTTCGCAAGAAGCTCAAGGCAGACTTCGGGGCCGACACCAGCCGGGTCGCCCATGGTCACGGCTATTTTTGGGAGTTGCGCCATTGGTAGGCTTACGAACAAAGCCTCACGCTCGCGATCCTCAGAGTCAACCAATTCGCTTCCGCCACAATCAATTCAAATTCCTTAGTTGGATTGCTTTCTAAATCGCCTTGAGAATCTTCACCAAGGCTTCGGAAATCCACCAATCCCCGGTTTCCTCCATGAGGTGGCACGAGATAACAGCACTTTCTCCCCGAAAGGCCGAGCCTTTGCTTCTTGAAAGCCAGTGACAACGAGCGCCTTCCGCCTATGATGCTGCGAGTATGAATTTTAAACCACTGTGGATGGGCTTGGTTGCGACCCTACTCATTTCAGGACCTCAAGTTTCAGCAGATCCAGCGATTGAATCGTTTGCCAGAAGTGCCGCCGAAGCACACCTTGCCGACCAGCCTCTTCCTCAACTCTCCTTCATTCTTCCGGAGGCGACCCGCGAACAAGCCGTCGATGCTCAATTTGCCTACGTGGATCACATTCTAACCCAGGATGAAATTGCCGGACACAAAGGAGCCGTCGCTGGAGCAGCTGGCCAGGAAAAACTTGGACTCAACGGACCGCTCAGTGCCGTGCTTTTCAAAAGCGGTTGGCTGGAGTCGAAGGACTCTCCCGTTATCAACATTCAACCCGACATCACTCCGGCGATCGAAACGGAGCTCGGTCTGATTCTCGCCAACCCGATCACTGAACCTGTCACCGACATCGCCTCATTGAAAGAGAAGGTAGCTGCCATTGTTCCCGTCGTCGAGTTGCCGGCTGCAAGGTTGGCCTGGTCTAACCCTATCACAGCGGTTGATCTGACCGCGAACAATATCGGATCCGCTCACTACATTGTCGGTCCCCGCACCACTGATTTGGCGCTTAACTTGGACCAGCTGAAAATCAGACTCTACTGCGGCAAGCAACTCATTAACGAAACCACCGGAGGTGCAGCACGCCGTGGTCAGTGGTGGAATTTTCTCTACCAGATTAACGAGGCCCTGGACCGGGGCTACGAACTGGAAGCCGGACAACTCGTCATTTCCGGTGCCTTGGGAGAGATCCGTCGTGACGGAGTCGGCGATTATCGTGCCACATTCAGCCAACTCGGAACGATCAGGTTTTCGCTGAAACCACCAAAACAAACGCAGTGATCCAGGTCGCAATGCCGCAACGACACGCCTTCACCAGGACTAGTGCCATGATGGCACAGCAAATCTGCTTTCCAGAAGGGTATCAATTCCCATCTCAATACCTCGATTTACTACATGAGGAAATTCGTCACCGCACTCCACGGGCACTTCGACGTGGACTCCCGGACTGACCTGAATCGATTTTCCCTCGCCGAAGACAGAAGCGAAATTCCGCTTATAGACCTATCCACTCCCCCCGGTCGGTGGCGTAACCGATAGGGTGATAACCGAAACTGCGACCCACGTTTGTGGGGAAATACCGGTTGTTTCGGACAGCATTTCCGTCCAATCTTGCCGATCTGGCCTTTCCGAGACGGGGATAGCCTTGTTAAACAATGATCATGAAATCCTCTTTCCTCCACCGCGGCATCGTTACCGCGCTCGCCTTCACTTTCGGCATCGCCGTCGCTCAGGACGCTCCGCCCGCCCCCGCAGAAAAGCCTGATGCCAACCAGGCTCCTGCCACTCCTGACCAAGTCGCTCCGAATGAGAATCCGGTTGTCCTTACCGTCGACGGCACGCCTATCATGGCTGATGACGTTCGCGAAATGATGATGGCCCGCTACGGCCAGCAGCTCGCTCAGATGGCGCAGGAGGCTCCCGAGCAACTCGCCATGATCCAGCAGCAGGTCCAAGGTGTTATCCTCCAGGACCTCGTTCAAAAGACCTTGCTCCTCAATGCCGCTACCGCGGAAGGTTTCGAAGCGACCGACGAAGATTTAAGGAAGAGCCTCGACGAAATCGCCGAGCGCCTTCCCGAAGGAACCACTCTCGAAGCGTTTGCAGCTTCTGGTGGCGTCAGCCTCGATCGCATCAAGAAGCAGATCTCCGAGGACACCAAGATCCGCCAGCTCGTCGCCAAGGTCACTTCTGATGTGACTAGGCCGGACGAAGTTGAAGTGAAGAAATACTACGAGGAGCACCCCGACGAATTCAAACAGCAGGAGTCCGTCGTGGCTTCCCACATTCTCGTTTCCACGCAGGGTGTCACCGACGAAGCCGAACTTGCTGCCAAGCTTGAATCGGCCGAAAGCATCAAGAAGCAGCTCGACGAAGGTGGTGCTTTCGATGAGCTCGCCGCTCAGCACTCTGACTGCCCTTCCAAACAGAATGGCGGCAGCCTCGGCAACTTCGGCCGCGGCCAGATGGTTCCCGAGTTCGAGCAGGCTGCATTCGCCCAGGGAGTGGGCGCGATCGGCGATCTCGTGAAGACTGATTTCGGATACCACATCATCAAGGTGACCCAGCGCGTGGAGTCCAAGGAAATGGCTTTTGCTGAGGTTAAAGAAGAACTCACCGCCAGCCTCTTCGACCAAGCCAAAAGTCAGAAAGTCCAGGACTACATCACTGGACTCCAAGAGAAAGCAAAGATCGAACAGCCCGGAGAGCCGGAAGATCCTGCTGAGGGAGAAGCCGCTGAGGATGACGTTCCCAAGGTTGGTTGATTTCTGAATCGAATTTTTTCAAAGAAGCGGGATCCGACCGGGACCCGCTTTTTTGTGGCGCGAATTCACTCGATTCGCAGCTGTCTCAGGGAGATCACTCTGTTAGCCTCGCGACATGGATCCCCGCCACCAACTGCTCGCCATCCCCGCCGCGGCTTCTCTCCTGATCGGGACAGCAACTGCCGACGAGCCCACGCCCGTTCCCCGCATTGACGCCTACGATTCGTGGAAGATGGCAAAGACCGACGGAGAAGCCCCGCTCACCGCGGCCGCCACGATCCAGGCTCCCAAGGGCTTTGCCGTCGAAATGATTCGGGCCGCCACGCCTGAAGACGGTTCCTGGGTCGGAATGACCTTCGATGACAAAGGACGCCTTTATCTCGGCATCGAGGAGAAAGGCATCCTTCGCCTCACCTTTGAAAAAGATCCCCAAACCGGTCAAACCGCCGTCGCGAAGCGCGAGCTGGTGGAAGACTCACTCGAAGAGTGCCGGGGCCTGCTCTGGGCTCATGATGCCCTCTATGCCAACGCCAATAATTCGAAAGGTTTCTTTCGACTCAAGGACACGACCGGTGACGATCAATTCGATGAGAAGCGCATTCTGCTGGCAACCTCCGGTGGCGTCGGACATGGACGGAATCACCTTCGCCTCGGTCCTGACGGACACATCTACCTCGTCCACGGCAATAATCCCTGGCTCAGCGAGAGCGATGAATCCCCCTACTCTCCCTACAAGAACTGGGGCGAAGATCAGCTCATTCCCAACCCATGGGACGACAGCTGGAACAAACTGCCCGCCCCGGCCGGCTACATTCTAAAAACCGACAAGAACGGCACCTTCTTCGAACGGATCTGCGGTGGTCTTCGCAACCCGCTCGATATGGACTTCAACGAAGATGGGGAAATATTCGTCTACGACGCCGATAGCGAGTGGGACGCCGGGCTAGCCTGGTACAAACCAACGCGTGTCCTCCACATTGTCAGTGGAGGAGAATACGGCTGGCGCCGAGGCACCGGCAAGTGGCCGGCCTACTATACCGACTCCCTCCCCGCCGCTTGCGACGTCGGACTGGGGTCGCCCACCGGCGTCGGCTTCGGATACGATTCTGACTTCCCGAAAAAATGGCGGGAGTCCCTTTTCATCGCCGACTGGTCTTATGGACGCCTCCTCGCCGTTCAACTTCGCCCTGACGGAGCCACCTACACCGGCACAGAGGAGACTTTTCTTTCCGGTCGCCCACTAAACCTGACCGACTTCGTTTTCCACGGAGGTGATCTCTGGTTTATCACCGGAGGACGGCGCACCCAGTCCGCTCTTTACCGGGTTAGCTGGAACGGAGAACCGGAGAAAACTGACCCACTAAACTACAAAGGTTTCGACGACGGGAGCCTCAGGGCGCTTCGTCACCAACTCGAGCGATACCACACCGAACAAGATCAGGCCGGCACCAAACTCGCTCTCACCAACCTCGACCACCCCGACCGCTTCATCCGGTTCGCTGCGCGTGTCGCCCTGGAGAACCAGGCTCTCTTCAAATGGGAAACCGAGGTGATCCGTTCGGGATCCCCCGATGGGCTCCTCGCGCTCGCCCGAGTCGGCACTCCTGCCTCACAGGCTGACCTCGTCGAGGCAGTTTGCGAATCCATCAAACAGGGTCAAGTCGATGACCAAACCCTGTTAACCTTTCTGCGTGCCCTTCAAATCAGCTTCATCCGTCAGGGCGAACCGAAGAAGGGCACCCTCATCATTGTTAACGACACGCTCAATCGCCTTTACCCCTCCCTCTCCCGCGAAGCCAACCACGAACTCTGCGAACTGCTTGTCTACCTGGAGACACCACACATCATCGACCGGACCCTGACATTACTCGAAGAATCCACCGACACGCGCGACTGGTCTCACTATCTCGTCTACCTGCGCTACGTTGAAAAGGGCTGGACCACGGAGCGCCGGGAGCGCTACCTCAAGGCGCTGCGCCGCTTCGAAGAGTTCCCCGGAGGACGCTGGTATGTCCGCACTGCGCAGGACCTGCGCACGGAAGCCGTTGCCGCTTTGACCGAAGCAGAAAAGGCGGAACTGACTGACTTGCTTAAACCCGCCAACCCCGAAGTCATTCCTCCCCCGGTGACGGTGGACCCCGCTAACTATGTTGAAGACTGGAAGCTTGGAGATTTCGCCAATGATCTAGGCCCCACGCTCACTGAACGGGATCTCGAGTCAGGGCAGAAAGCGTTTCACCAGGCAGCTTGTGCGGCATGCCACCGCGTCGCCGGTGATCCCGCGACGACCAATGCCGTTCTCGGACCCGATCTCAGTGGGGTCGGTTCACGCTTTGATCCACGGACGCTGCTGGAATCCATCATTCACCCCTCACTGGTGATCGGGGAAAAATACCGCAACCCCGCCGGCCCTAACGTCTCATCAATGCCACCGGGACTGATCAACGGGCTTGAAAAAGAACAGGTTCTCGATCTGATTGCCTACCTGGCAGGACAAACCATTGAATAAACCTCATCATTGAAAGACGCATGATAGCGAATTCCTGAACGAGAAGAAAACGCGTCACGCCGCGTCCGACGGGGTTAAAGCCGCGGTTTCAATCGAATCACAATCGAAGAATTGTAAGCGATCGGCAGCGAAGAAAATCGACACAGGATCCGGGAGTTCTTCACATCTGGTCGACTAAAACAGCTCCCTTAATAAGACGGCAAAATTCCTTTTTTGAGACCGAGAGGTGAGCCCCTTTGTCCGGATCCAGCGGGTCCAGTTCCTTATAATCGACAGACAGCCGTTCAAGTCGAACGATGCGGTAGAACTTGTCCTCTTCTCGCCAGAGCTGATTTTGCGCAAGCTTCATGTCGGCAGGCTACGCCGTTTCCCCGCAAATTGCGACCGGTGAGTCAGACGGGTTTGATTCCGACGTAGACCCGATGTGTCGCCTTTTTGGCCCGTTCGTGGGCCTTGATCTTGTGTCGCTCGGTGTCGCGGAAACCATACTTGCGAAGGCGCTTTTCGAATCCCGGTTCTTCGTCGGCAGCCCAGAAGGCTGCCCGCGCCCCGGAAGCGAGCGAGTCAAAGATGACTCCGAAACCACGACGATCATACATTTGCTTGTTCTGCGGCTGGATCAGCGATGTCGGCCCGTTGTCAGTATCGAGTAGAATCGCATCCCACTTCTTTCGCTCCCCTTTTGCCGCCTCAAGAATGGCCTGGTAAACATCTCCCAGGTAAATTTCGACCCTGGGATCCTTCATCAGGTGACCGTTGACATGCTGGAGGTGCTCGCGATTCCAGTCGGCTACTTCAGGCAGTAACTCGGCCACGACGATCTCTGCGTCCGGCCCCGTAATCTCGAGAGCTCGCTTCATGCTGAATCCCAGCCCTAATCCACCAATGAGAATGCGCTTCGCCTCAACCGGTGGCACACCGGGGCAGCCAATGTCTGCGAGCAGGCGCTCGGACAAGGTCCACGTCGAGCTCATCAACTGCTCGCCGTTGATCTTCAGAAAATAATCACCATCGTGCTCGTGGAGAGAGAAGCGGGAACCGTCCGGCGTCTTAGTTTCTCCTAGTGTCCGGGTAGGCTTCATTTATTTTCTTTAATCCGGATCCGGCGGTATTCCATCTGGCCACGATCTCCTTCAAGACCGATAGGACCGGTTTCCGGCACGGGCCATTCTTCCTCGAGCAATTCACCGTTGCAGGTAGCGCACGCCGTTCCTCCGGTCACGGCTACCTCGAGTTCGTTCCAGTCCTGCGGGCGATAGCTTTCCAACTCCGTGTAGGGACCAGCAAGGATGTAGTCGCGACACTGAAGTTGCGGCTGGCGAATAAACACGCCGCTATCGGCGTTAGGGGTCGCACGGAACTCGAGGCGGAGCGTGAAGTCGTTGGGAAACTCTCGCTGCGTCCAAAGCTGCTGAATCCGGCGCCCCTCAACCGGTGTCGTCACGACGAGGCGACCATTGATGACCTGGTAGCGGCCGTCACTGCTCTCGGTCTTGCCGTCAAAATTCTCTGGCTCAGAAATCTCTACCCAGACCGGGGCATCCGGGCGCGGCTTCTTCGGCTTGCGCCGTGGAGGCGTGACACGGAAACCCCAGCCGGTGAGATCCTCGCCGTTGAAGAGGCTTTCAAATCCTTCCTCCACCTCAAAATCATCCGCCTCTGTCTCCACATAGCCAAGGGTCGCGAGGAGCGGTCGCAGTGCGGCAGCCCACGCGGCATAGCCCTCAGGATTCAAGTGCAGCAGGTCGGGAAACAGGTCCGCCCGGGCATCGCCATTTTCATCGGCAAACAATGTAAACGTATCTAGCAGCACTACCTGCGGGTCGCCTTTCATCGCGGCGGCAACAAGGCGATTCACCTCCTGTATCGTTTCCGAAGGACGTTTCTTTGACTCCGAGCTGGGAAACATCGTGTTGATGATAATCGGCATCTCCGTGGAATGTTTCTTTAACTCCGAAACGATCACTTTCATATCGCCGGCGATCACCTCAGCGGTAGCACCACCACCGAGCTCATTGGTTCCGATGAGGATGACCACGCCAGAGGGGTCGAGAGAAAGAACATCACGTTCAAGTCGATAAATCACTCCCCGAGAGGTGTCGCCTCCGATGCCACGGTTAGCCAGTTTGACTCCGTTAAAATGACCGCGAAAATCATCACCCCAGCCCTGGGTGATCGAGTCGCCAACAAAAAACAGGGCTCCCCGGTCATCCTCACGCCGAGATTCAAAGTGGGTTCGTCGCTGAATCCATCTGGATTCAAAACGCTCTCCGCCTGGAGAGAAAATCCCCTGCCCCGGAATCCCCTCATCGCTTTCAGGCAATGCGATTGAGTAGTCTTCCGCAAAGGAAAGATGCGCCGCAGCGGAAAAGACTGCGGAGACCAGCAGAAGTCGGATCAGGGATTTCTGTATCATCGACACATTCTGAAGGTGAGCGCAGTAAGAATCAACTGCCTGATTCACTCATCTCTTACTGCTGGGGGCTCTCGTCCTGAGGTTCGATGGTGATCGCCAACCAGCCAATTATCTTATCAGGGTTAACGGCGTAAATCAGGAGTAGCTCATTGGGCGGTTTCTGCTCACACTTCACTCATGCGATCGGCTGTCTCTTTATTTGTATTGCTGTTGGCGTCTGCACTCTCCGCAGCTGAAAAACCGAATATCATTGTCTTCCTGACCGACGATCAGGGCTGGGGTGACCTCAGCAGCAACGGTAACACCAACCTCGCTACGCCTAATATCGACTCAATTGGTAAAAACGGAGCCACGCTGGACAACTTCTACGTCTGCGCTGTTTGCGCCCCGACCCGGGCTGAATTTCTGACGGGGCGCTACCATCCCAGGACCGGAGTCAGCGGGGTCAGTCAGGGTGAGGGCCGCATCAACCAAGATGAGATCCTGATGCCGGAGGTCTTTAAAGCCGCCGGATATGCTACCGGAGCGTTTGGCAAATGGCACAACGGCACCCAGTCTCCTTATCACCCCAACGACCGTGGTTTCGATGAGTTCTATGGCTTCACATCAGGACACTGGGGTGCCTACTTCAGCCCGCCCCTGGATCACAACAAGAAAAAAATCAAAGGTAATGGCTACGTCATCGACGACTTCACCGACCACGCCATTGAGTTCATCCAGTCGAACCGTGATGAGCCCTTCTTCTGCTACCTCCCATACAATACTCCACATTCCCCCATGATCATTGATGATCAGTGGTTCGGGAAATTCGCCAATACGGATCCGGAGATGAAGTTTCATGACGAGAAACGTGAAGACATCAACATGACTCGCGCCGCTCTCGCCATGGTCGAAAATATCGACTGGAATGTAGGCCGTATCCTTGAGACTCTTGAAGAGCTGGAGCTCGCGGACACTACCATCGTTCTTTTCTTTTCTGACAATGGCCCCAATTCCTACCGCTGGAACGGAGGCATGAAAGGTCGCAAAGGTGCAATTGATGAAGGCGGCCTGAGATCTCCCTTCGTGATCCAGTGGCCCGGCCACATCGAGCCGGGTGCCCACGTCACGCCGGTCACCTCTGGTCTCGATCTTCTCCCGACGCTCACCGAGCTTGCTGGCATTGATCTTAAGTCTACTGTGTCCGCCATAGAAGAGAAGAGATCCGTCGGTCCCCACCCCATTGATGGTCGCAGTTTTGCCGAACTGTTGACCGGAGAAAATACCGACTGGCCCGACCGGATGCTCTTCAACACCTGGCGAAACAAGCTCAGCATTCGCACGAGCCGTTTCCGTCTCGACAACGACGGCGCACTTTTCGATATCGAAAACGATCGAGGCCAGACCAAAAACGTCGCAGACCAATTTCCAGAACTGGCCGCAGAACTCCGCGAAGCTGCCTTCACCTTTCAAGCCGAGTGCGAATCCTACCACGACGAGTTTGCCAACCGCCCCTATGCGGTTGGTTACGATCGCTCAACCACCCTGCCCGCTCGCGACGGCACCCAGCAGGGACCCAGCATCACGAGAAGCTCGAAAGCCCCTAACAACTCATTTTTTGAGAATTGGAAGAGCACCGACGACTCGATCATGTTTCCGGTGGAAATCGGAGAAGGCGGAACCTTTCAAGCCCTCGTCTACTACACCTGCCGCGGAGGAGATATCGGCGCAACAATCCGGCTGACAGAAATCAGCGGGGACAGCACCGAGGCAAAAGTCACTCAGGCGTTTGATCCGCCTTTTTACGACAATTCCAAGGAGCGCATGGAAAACTCTCACTACATCGTGAAAGATTTCATTCCACTCGAACTTGGATCTATCGATCTGAGAGCGGGCCAGCGAGTGCTTCAGCTCAGCGCACCCGAGATCGTCGGCGAAGAAGCCATCGATGTGCATTCGATTGAGTTGATCCGGACAGACAGCTAACGGTCCGACCCCAGCAGCCCGGGAGAGAAAGCAGTTGCTTTTCGAAGCATCGCGACGATTGTCGCGGCTCTCTTTCCGGGTATTGGCATCCTTCGTGCACCCCGGTCTGCCCAAGCGGTTTCATCGGTGAGGATTGAATCTGGGTTTCCTTTTCACCGACACCAACCCGGCCTTTGAAGCTTCGAGAAAGCTCTTCTTTCTCCACTTTGATTGCGTCCCGAATTTCTGCGCGCCCAACCCTTCTATTTTGTCATGTCGATTACTTTTGAATCACTTGCCCTCAGCGAGCCCATCCAGCGTGCGCTTCGCGAGCGCGAATACACCACCCCTTCTCCGATCCAGGAACAAACGATTCCCTACGTGCTCGAGGGGCACGATGTGATGGGTTGCGCCCAAACCGGAACCGGAAAAACAGCCGCCTTCGCCCTGCCCATCCTCGAGCACCTCGATAAGAATCCAAGGAAACGCACTCCCAAGTCACCTCGCGTGCTCGTCATTGCTCCGACTCGCGAACTCGCCATCCAGATCGAAGAAAGTTTCTCGGCCTACGGCACCCATATCCGCTTTCAATCCGAAGTCATCTTCGGAGGGGTCGGACAGAACCCGCAGGTCCGCGCTGTCCAGAAAGGACCGGAGGTGCTCGTCGCTACTCCCGGGCGTCTGCTCGACCTCATGAGCCAGAGACTTCTCAGCCTCAAGTCACTCGAAGTTTTTGTCATTGATGAAGCCGACCGCATGCTCGACATGGGATTCATTCACGACGTTCGCAAGATCATCGCAGAACTCCCCGCGAAACGACAGTCGCTCTTCTTCTCCGCGACCATGCCCAATTCCATCATCGAGCTGGCTGGCACGATCCTGACTCAGCCGAAACACGTCGAAGTAACCCCCCCGGCCACGACGGTTGAAAAGATTGATCAGCGTGTCTGTCACATCGCCAAGGCCGACAAGCGGGACCTGCTCACCGATATTCTTCGGGATCACAAAGAAGGCCTCACCCTGGTGTTCACCGGAATGAAACACGTCGCCAATCGCATTGCCGAGCATCTCACCAAAAAGGGCATGCCCGCCGCAGCTATTCACGGCAACAAATCCCAAACCGCTCGAGTCCGCGCGCTGGAGAGTTTTCGAAAAGGGAAGATCCGCGTGCTCGTCGCCACCGACATTGCCGCTCGAGGAATCGACGTCAAAGGCATCGACCTCGTCATCAACTATGACCTGCCGAATGAGCCCGATTCCTACGTGCACCGAATCGGACGAACCGCGCGGGCTGGCGCGGAAGGACACGCTATTTCATTCTGCGACGAGTTGAGCCAGGGCCTGCTTCGCCAGATCGAGAAGAACATTCGCATGGAGATTCCGGTAGATCGGGCTCACGCTTACCACCGTGATCCCCGACCCGGCGACAAAGATGAGAGCCAGCAGCAGCAAAGTCGACGTGAGCGCGGATCCAACCAGCGTCGCGGAAATCGCAACGGTCGAAATCAAAACGGTAACCGGGGCAGTCAATCGCGAAACCCCTCACCCGATCGTAATCGCAGTCGCCGGCGTCGACAGCAGAAATAAAATCGCCAACGCCGCGGAATGGGAAAACAAAAGCAGCTTCTCATCAAAGGGAAACTGAACGGGTCCCCGGATGTTAGCGTTTACTTGAACTTCTGTGCCTCGTCCAGACCGACAGTGGCGTAGTCGGGATCTTTCGCCCGAATATGGAGTTCACCGTTCTTCTTCAGCTTCACTTCCAACGGAATCAGGGTGGTTCCCCGCCGATTGATGGTTTGAGCCGTTTCACTCAAGTCGCGATCCTGAATTCCGACACGGCTCAACGGCGGGACATTGGCATTGTAAAAAGCAGTGCACCACCAACGACCGTCGTTGTCCTGGAACGGAGTGCCGTGTCCGAGGAAACGGCCGGCAAACTTTCGCTCGCTGTATGGACCCGTGATCTCATCAGCCGTCGCGTAGTAGAGATTGTAGCTACCCCGTCGCATCTTGCCGGTCGACCAACCCGTGCCGAAGAGCACATACTTGCCCTCGATTTTCATAATAAGACATCCCTCGTGCCCCATCTTGGCTGTCTCACCGGATGGCCCGATTTTCACCGGTGCTGAGGTGAACTCCGAGAAGTCGTCTGAAAGCGGAGCAATCGATGTCGCGCCCCAAACCATCCACCAGGTGCCGTCATCATCAAGAAACAGAGAGGGATCGTGTTTTTTCTCAATGGAAGCGCCCATCGGATTCGCCCAGGGACCGGCTACCGATTCACCGGCACTGAGAGAGAGATTGGCACCCGCGACCGGGCTGGGACTGGTGTGCACGAGGGCCCAACGCTTCATCTTCTCGATCCAGTGCAGTTCGGGAGCCCAGAGAAACCAGAGCTTTCCTTGGGGAGGTCCGAAGGCTTCAGGTTGATCCTCAAACCAGATGCCGTCCTTCAAGGAAAAGGGAGTTTTGAGATCCTCCCAGTTCACAAAATCTTTCGATCGCCAGACGTTGGCTTTCCAGCCGACCACGGACTCGTCGCCAAGGCCGGTGTTGTAGGGATCGGTTTTCTCGCGATCGTCTCCCGGCAGTGGAGTGGTCCCGGTCAGGTACATCCAACCATCAGGGCCGGTGATAATGTAGGGATCACGAATCCATCCTCCCTTCACAAAGAGCGCCCGGTCGTGCGAGGCAAAGCCCTCGGCGATCTCTTTCGCAGTCATGGGCTCAGCCACCTTGGGAGGCTTTCCACCCGCCTCGACGCGAGTGTTCGCAATCATCTCGGAAAAGGGATTGGGTGCCTCGTAGTCCCCGGCCGCGCTGAGACAATCGAGGCCGACTGAGAGTGGATCCTTGGGCTGCTTTGGAATCAAGCCTGGTGACTTCGTCGATACCGTTTCCCCACCATGGATGGTCAGGCTCATCACTTCCTCATCGAGGAGCGCATCGAGACGAAATCGACCCTTCATCTTCTCGTCGCCCATGACGCGGGTGACTTTGCCGTTAACACGAACGTCGAAGGCCGGCTTGCCGTCGATCACGTGGAGCGCGTAACCGTGCTCCCGACCTCCCTGGGCTACGATCACACCATGTGGCTTCCGGCCTTTCACTTCCGCATGAATCTTCAGGGCCTCATTAGCTATCGACGGCGACGGCAGATCAGGAGAAACCGGAGCCGACGCTCTTCCTTTGCCGTCACTTTTTTTAGCCGCACGAGTTTTGGCTTCCGGATAAGTCGCGAGGAGCTTGCGGAGCTCATTCACCACTTCAACTTTATCCGAGGCGTGATTTTTTCTTTCGAGAGGATCGGTCTGGTAATCGTAGAGCTCCAGCTCAGCTGTAGACGGGTCTTCGCCGGGCTTCTTCCACTCAACCAGTCGATAGCGTTCCGTTCGAATCGAACGCCCCATCTTGCCTTTCGGGTAGGCATGAAACGCGTGATTGCGAACGCGCACCTCGGGATCTTTCAACACTGGAACCAGGCTGAGTCCGTCGATCGGCTGAGGGCCTTCCGGCGCCGGCAATCCAGCGAGCTCTACCAGCGTCGGATAAATATCGACACTCTCGGCAGGTTGATCCGTCACCGAACCCGGCTGCGTCACGCCGGGAGCACGGATCAGGATCGGGATACGGTTGGCCTGCTCGTAATTGGTGTGTTTCGTCCAGATGCCGAGATCACCGAGGTGGAAACCATGATCCCCCCAGAGCACGACGATGGTGTTTTCATCGAGGCCAAGTTCTTCGAGGCCATCGAGGACACGACCGATCTGGGCATCGACGTAGCTCGTGCTCGCATAGTATCCGTGAATCAGCTCGCGCTTCACCTCATCCGGAATTTCCGCGGGATCATTCTTGTCCGGCACCGGGAAGTAGTTGCGAATTTCACCACCACGCTTGTGCGCCGTTGTCGGAGAGTTTTCCGGCAATTCCTCATTCTCCGGCCAGGGTAGCGTTTCAGGATCGTATAGATCCCAGTATTTCTTCGGAGCTGAGAAGGGAAGATGTGGCCTCGCGAATCCTGAAACGATGAAAAAGGGTGTTCCGTCTGCTGCTCTCTCTTTGGCGGCCTCAAGACGACGAATCGTCTCTGCCGCAACTCGGCCGTCAGCGTAGGCGTCGTCGTCGACATCAGGAGCTTCGTAAGCAGCACCTCTTGGCAGCAGGTTCATGCCGCCGGGAGGTGCCGGTACATTCTGGAACATGGCTTCTTCCCGGGTCAGTTTCCCATCCGGTTTACTGGCCGGGTCCAGGTACTCAATAACCTTCTCCTTGAAATGAGGCACCGAAAACGAGTCCGGGTCTCCCTCGTTGCCGTGACCAATGTGAAACACCTTTCCCAGAGACTCCGTGCGGTAGCCATACTTTTCGAAATACTGGGGGATCGTGACCGCGTCGGGAATCGTGTTTCTTAATTCACCTCCCAGACTGTAGAGGCCTGTTGAAGTCGAATGCGATCCCAACATAAGGGTGTAACGCGACGGAGCACAAACCGCCTGATTGCAATAGGCCAGATTGAAACGCGTTCCACTCCGCGCCAAAGCGTCGAGATGAGGCGTAATCGCCGTCTCATCACCATAGTCACCGATGGCTGGTTTGAGATCGTCCACCAGTAACATCAGCACGTTAGGCTTTTCCGTGCCATTTACCGAAACACAGAGCATCCAAGCAGCCAGAGTCAAAACCGTCTTCATTATCATGGGGATTGTTGCGACTACCGATCGCACGGAGAACTGTGGCGGCGCAGGGCCTGACAAGCAATGATTCAACCGACTATTTTTCAGTCAGGATTTGTCGATATCCGACAGGTTTCGGATGAATTCGCCATTAGAGTGATCGGTTCCGGTTCATCAACCAAAAAATAGAACCGACTGACAAGATCCACATCCCCCCATCACTCTATCTGTTTGCTTCACGTCGCCACCTGAATCCATGAGCCTTCCGCGGTGTCATTCCACTGCTCCATGGCGGCCCACCATCTGAATGATGACCTGAAAAAGCCCCTTACTGACCCGTTACATCCTCGAGAGCTGTCAGCCCTCGCAGTACTTTCAGCTTTCCCCGATTTTGGCGGGTCAGGCTGCGAAAGTGATCCTCACGATCCCCAACACTCTGTTTCTCGCCGAGGAAGAGGACCAGGTGCACACTGGGCTCCTCGCGCCCCTGCTCCTTGTAACGATATTGGACCAGTCGTTTGATATGCTCCTCCACATCTTCTGGATCAATATCTGGCAATCGATAAGGATTCTCTCCGGGAGTGCCTCCCGTTCGACGCGGCGGCGTTTTCCCGGTCAATTCCCGGACAAGCGCTGGAAAATTAGTGACCACTTTGGGAGCGATACCCTTTTCACGACGGGCTGCGTTCTCTTTCTCCAACCATGCTCTCGTCTCGGCGATCGCCTCGTTCCATCTTTCCCGGTCACGCTCGTTCACTTGGCCGGGCGTCCCCGGTTTTGGAGGATTCTTTTTCATCTCCTCCAGCATTTCCGGAGTTGGTGATCGGGCCATACGGCGCCATCCGCTCGTGATACAGAATATAGCACTGGCTTCCATCTCCATCGCCTTCTGGATCGCCTTGGTGTAATGCGAGACATCAGCTGCCTGAAGCGGTAATTCCTCGGCATCCATCACCGCCTGCGATGGCCCATACTGATAGCGAAGTCCCAATTGTTCATAGGTGCGATTCAGCGGGTCCATCCAAGCGATTGCCGTACGCAGGTTGGAAGGCAGGCTTGCGACCATCTCATCACGAAAGGCCACCAGGTTCTTGCCCTCATAGAGCAGGATATTGAACTGGGTCCCGCGCTTCAAGTTGGCCAGCATGATCGAGACCTCCTCTTTCACGTTGTTATAGGCCGTCATGCCCCCCTTCTCATCCACCAGCATGTAGGGAGTGGCATCGATGATGAACACTATCTTATTCCCGCTGCCGGAGATGCCGAAAAAATTCACGTCTGATTCCGCATCCAGGTTTGTCGAAAAACTCATGCCCTGGCCAAAATCCTGGAGCCCCATGACGAGGGAAGTCATCTCAAAGTTGTCGGAATCATCGACCTCGGGAACAGAAAACGCAGAGGGACTCACCGAACTAAGGATATCCACCGGCTGGGCCGATGCCGCTGACGGTTTCACCTCTGGCGTTGGACGCGTCAGACGCGTCACGGTCAACTCAGTTTCTCTTTCATGGGGCACCGAGACCACCAACTGAGGCGGCTTTGGCATTGGCACATTGACCGCCACCAGGCCAATCAGGAAAAAGATCACCAGGTGCACCAACAGCGCCATTGAGAGCGACGAAACCCGGTCCGAAGACGTCGCCATTCGCGCCTGGGCGTGAGGCAGTTCACCCCCGACCAGTTCTAGATCGCCGTCGTAGTCCTCCCACTTTGACCGGACCTCATTCCAGTCCACTGTCGGAGCCACCTTTCTTCCGCGCGGCTTTTCAACCTGGGAATCTAACTGAACCAGGCCGGCATCATCCCGCTCAATCAAAGCGCCGAGGCCGCCATCTACGCCTTCGTCAAACGCACTCGCCTTCAGTTGCTCCGCGACCACAGGATCCGGCTCCTGGCGGAACGGCCCGGGCTCTTCGTTGCGGCGGATCTTCTTAGGAGTTTCTTTGACTGGCTCGGACTCAGGCTCTTTGTCTGGCTCCGTTTTCCCCGCGACTTCTTCGGTCTCCGACACTCCGAGCGCCGCAGGCCCACCGGTGAGCAGGGCGTGCAACTTCACCTTGATCTCGTCTTCGGGAATAATTTCATCCGGCGACTCCCTGACAAGGCGGCGAGCCTCGTTCATGTCGTTTCCCCGAACGGCATTCTCGATCACCCGAATACGCAAATCCCAGTTTCCGGGATCCTGCTCCAGCTGTCGAAGGATGGATTCATTGCTGCTCATTCGATTTGCTCACTTCAGCCATTCATTTACGACATCCGAAATGTGACGGAAATCTGGTGCCCCCAGCAATTACCGACTGACCTGATTTAGGCCAGTGGGGATTACCATCAGACTCTCATCAATCGGAGAGCCGATTCATAACCCCCTCCCCCAGCCATTTGAACCCAATCGCTCTCCTAAACGTTGCCGGATCCGATAACGTGACTACCGGATTCGCACTTTTTGCCCTCTTGACCTTCTCGCATCATCCGTTGATCTTATCGCCTATGTCACGTGAGTCCAATCAGGCCCTCATTGAACGCTGGAAAGATGAGCCAGCGCCCCTCCTTCCTTTGCTCCACGCCTTTCACAATCGTGATGGCTACCTGTCCGACGACGCCATTAAGGCAGTCTCCGAAGGACTCCGCATCCCGCTTGCCGAACTTTTCGGCACCGTCACGTTCTATCACCACTTTTCGCGCGAAGCTCCCGGCAAGGCCGCACCCCGCGTTTGCACAGGCAATATCTGCTGCCTCCACGGCGGAGACGATCTCCTCGAATCGCTCAAAGACAAGGGCGCCACTCCCATGCCCTGCGCCGGTCGCTGCGATGACATGATCCCCGTCATCATTGGAGACAAGGCCTACGTCGGCCTAGACAAGGACAGCCTCGAACACCGCGCCACACCGGTCCCTGCACCGAATCCCGGTGGCTCAACCGAGTGCCTCTTTGCCCACATCCGCGAGGAAGGCCGCAACACCCTGACCGGCTACCGCGCGACCGGCGGCTACAGCGCGCTGAAGAGAACGTTGAAGGACTCCACCCCCGAATCCCTCATCAAACTCATCACCGATTCCAAGCTGGCCGGTCGAGGTGGAGCCGGTTTCCCCACCGGGATGAAGTGGAAAGCCGTCGCCGACGCTCCTGGCGATCCCAAGGCCATCGTCTGCAACGCGGATGAAGGCGAGCCCGGTTGCTTCAAGGACCGCGCCATCATGGATCATGATCCCTTCGCCTTGATTGAGGGCATGACCCTGGCCTCGTTCGCCACCGGTGCACCGCTCGGATTCATTTACCTGCGCTACGAGTATCCCGAAACTGAACGACTGCTCGAGGACGCCATCGAGGACGCCCGCGCCAGCGGCCTTATCGGAGAAAACATTCTCAGCAGCGGCCACACCTTCCACCTCTACGTTCGACGCGGTGCCGGTGCCTACATCTGTGGCGAGGAAGGCTCCCTCCTCAACAGCCTCGAAGGCAAGCACCCCTTCCCGCGCAACAAACCGCCCTTCCCTGTCACCCACGGTTACAACGACAAACCGACCGCGGTGAATAATGTCGAGACACTGGCCTCTGTCCCCCACATCGTTGAGAACGGCGCCGAATGGTACCGCGATCTTGGTGAAGGTGACCACGCCGGCACCAAGCTCATTTCCCTTTCCGGTGACATTCAGCGCCCCGGCAACTACGAAGTCCCCATCGGCCTCCCCCTGAGCACCCTGCTCTACGAATGGGCCGGAGGTCCGAAAGAGGGCCGCACTGTTCAGGCCGTGACCATGGCCGGCCTTTCCGGCGGCTTCATCGCCGGGGAAGACCTCAACATCACCCTCGACGAACCGAGCATTCGTTCCAAGGGCTCCTTTCTCGGTGCCGGTGGCATCATGGTGCTCGACGACTCTCGCGACATGGTCAAAGCCGCGCACGACGCGATGAGTTTCTTCGCTCACGAAAGCTGCGGCAAGTGTTTCCCCTGCCGCATCGGTACCCAGCGCATGACCGAGCGCCTCGGCGGCGAAGCCAACACGCTTGAACCTTCCGCCTGGATCGCCGAGATCGAAGACATCGGCTCTACCATGATGTCGACCAGCGCCTGTGGTCTCGGAATGGCCGCCCCGCACGTAACCAAATCATTGATGAAGTATTTCCCCGAGCAAGTGGAAGCCTTTCTGGCGAAAGGCTAAGAGTTCTCGTATTTAGTGGGATAAATTCTCAGGAGTTCTCCATTTCAGTTTTCAGCTTTTCCTAATTTCCCCTCTCCCGTCATGACCGAACATCGATCAGACCTTGTTGAACAGAAACTCAGCACCCTCACCCTCGACGGCAAGCTTGTGGAATTCACCAAGGGCGAGACCATTTACGAAATCGCCAACCGCCACCGCAAAGAGGTGCCGACCCTTTGCTACGACGAGCGCCTCGAGGCCTTCGGCGCCTGTCGCCTCTGCGTCGTTGAGGTCGAGGGTATCCGCAAACCGGTGGCGTCCTGCACCACCGCTGCGACCGACGGCATGGTCATCAAGACCAGCACCGAGACGATTGAAAAGCATCGTAAGACGCTCCTTGAACTTGTCGCGTCCGAGAACCGCAACGTCGACGTCAATGCCCTGAGCGGTTACTCCTCCCAGGAAATGACCATCCTGGTCGATCGCTACAGCGCCCGCACCGGTCGCTTCTCCGGCAAACAGTCCGGCACCTCCAACACCGGTGACAAGAATCCTTTTATCCTCCGCGACTACGACAACTGCATTTCCTGCTACCGCTGCGTCCGCGTCTGCGCCGAGCGCGAAGGCGACTACGCCATCAACGTGATGAACCGCGGGTTCCACACCCAGATCATCACCGAGTTCAATAACGACCTGCGCGACTCCAACTGCACCTTCTGCGGACAGTGCGTCCAGACCTGCCCCACCGGTGCCCTCGGTGACAAGAAAGCCCTGCGCGACGCCGACACCGAAGGCGAGATCAAGAAGACCCGCACCATCTGTCCTTATTGCGGCGTGGGTTGCTCCGTCGACATGCTGAGCAAAGGCGACAAGATCGTCGGCATCCAGCCCGCCATGGACGGACCCGCCAACGAAGGCGCGCTCTGCATCAAGGGCCAGTACGCCTTCGACTTCATTCAGAACGACGACCGCCTCGCCAAGCCTCTTGTCCGTCGCGATGACGGCGAGCTCCACGAGTGCGAATGGGACGAAGCGCTCGACCGCGCCGCTGAAGGTTTCAAGAAAGTGAAAGACCAGTATGGCCGGCACGCCGTTTACGGAATTGCTTCCGGACGCGCCCCTCACGAGGCCGCCTACACGATGCAGAAATACATCAGGGCGACCTACGGGACCAATTACATAGACAACTGCTCGCGAAGTTGACACGCCCCTACAGTTGCCGGTCTGGCAGCTACAATCGGTCGAGGCGCAATGAGCAATCCGCTTGCGGATATGGAGAAGCCTGATGTCATTTTTGCCATTGGCACCAACATGACGGAGTGCCACCCCGTCGCTGCCACCCGCCTCAAGCGCGCCCTCACCGACGGCGCTACCATGGTCGTGGTCGATCCCCGGAAAACACGCCTCGCGAAAATGGCTCACCTCCACCTGCCCATCCGGGTAGGATCGGATGTCGCCCTGCTCCTCGCCATGGCCCACGTCATCCAGCGCGACGGCCTCATCGATGAAAGCTTCATTGCCGAGCGCACCGCCGACAGCGAAGCCTTCCTTTCCCACATCCGGCAGTTCACTCCCGAGTGGGCCGCCGAAATCTGCGAAGTGCCCGCCGAAGACATCGAGCGTGCCGGCAAGCTCTACGGCCGCGGCAATCCCAGCGCCATTTATTACACCCTCGGCATCACCGAGCACATCTGCGGAGTCGACAACGTGCAGTCACTCTGCAACCTCGCCCTCATGACCGGCAACCTCGGTCTCGAAGGTGGCGGCATCAATCCGATGCGCGGTCAGAACAACATCCAGGGCGCCGGCGACTGCGGTGCCGTTCCCGCCAACTTCCCCGGCTTCCAGCCCTGCGACAATCCTGACAATGCCGCTAAGTTCGCCAAGCTTTACGGACGCGATTCGATTGATCCCGAACGCGGCATCACCAAGGTCACCGCGCTCAACGAAGCAGGTAAGAGCATTCACGCTATGCTCATCGACGGGGAAAACACTGTCGTGACAGACCCGGACAAGAACCACTGCGAGCACGCTCTCAAGAGTCTCGATCACCTCGTTGTCATCGACATTTTCCTGACCGAGACCGGCCAGCTTGCCGACGTCGTCCTGCCCGCCACCGCGTGGGGCGAAACCGACGGTGTCCAGGCCAACACCGAGCGTCGTGTCCAGCGACTCCGCAAAGCCGTCGAGCCCTGGGGCGAAGCCAAGCCCGACTGGTGGATCGTCAGCGAAATTGCCAAGCGCATGGGCACGCCCGGCTTCGAATACGAGTCTGCCAAAGACGTCTTCAACGAGCTCTGCGAGCTCAGCCCGATCTACGCCGGTCTCGACTGGGACCGCATCGACGAAGGCAAGTATCACTGGCCCGTTCCCGACAAGGAACACCCCGGCACCCCGCGCCTTCACGAGGGAGAGTTCAAGAACGGCATGAAAGGCCTCTTCAAGGTCATCGGTTACCGTGATCCCGCCGAAGTGATCAGCGATGACTTCCCGCTCTGGCTCACCACTGGCCGTCGTCTCGAAGCCTACCACTCCCGCACCCAAACCGGGCGCAGTGCCGGTCTCGAATACCTGCTTTCCGAAGAGTCTCTCGAGGTTCACCCCGACGACGCCGACTCCCTCGGCCTCGTCCATGGAGGCATGGCCAAAATGGCGAGCGCCCGCGGCGAAATCGAGATCCAGGTCAAGGTGACTGACAAGTCCCCCAAAGGCACCGTCTTCACCTCCTTCTCCTTCGCCAACGTCCCCGTCAATATCCTGACCGGCTCCGGCTACGATCCCGTCACCCAGACCGCTGAGCTGAAAGTGTGTCCGGTGAGAGTCACGCCGGTGGCGTAAGCCCCTCTTAATCTGAATCTTACTCCCCGCCCGTCAGGGTGGTCAGTGGTCAGTGCAGTCACAAGCTGCTTATGGGAAGGCGCTGACTCCTAACTTGGTGATTGAGTGTTCGTAAGACTTTCGACTCGGGGCGTGTCAGGCGTTAGCATCGACGCCTTGTTCGGTCCCATTTTTCAAGCGCTGAGTCGCGAACTGGCTAACGGTACCGACCAGCGCA
>PKCI01000084.1 GCA_002862135.1 Verrucomicrobiota bacterium
AGATCTTCGAGACGGGAAACCAGCCGCCCGACGTTCTGGTCAACATTGTCGACCATGGCGGCATGAATGGCCATACGCATGGACTCGGCGCGCTGTTCTTTGCTGTTCAGGGCATCCCATTCCGGTCTTTTGGATTCAGGGACACTTAGGGTTGAGGTGGTGGCGTTGTAGAGGCCCATCTCAAGCTGACGCTGGTAACGGGCAGTACGAATCGCATCGTAGCCAACGTCGTAGAATCCTTCGTACTTGGCAATGTCCTGAGGATGAGCGTGCAGCGGCCAATGCGGGGCGTTGTAGGCGATAAAAAGAAAGAACGGCCTCTCGATGCCGTCGCTCCCGGCTGCTTCGTCGAGCCATTCAATTGCCCAGTCGGTGAAACGGTCAGTGGCGAAGAAGTCTTTGCCCGGGTGGTAGGGCTTGATGAGTTTTTTGTCGAACGCCCAGGTGTAGACGGCTTTCCACCCGGGTTCTGGTTCTCCTTGTCGCGGCGCTTCACCGGGATTCCAGAAGTTGATCGCGCCTCCTAGAAATCCGGAGAAGTGATCGAAGCCCCGCTCAAATGGGTTGAAGGAGGCGTGATGTTTTCCGCTCCACCAGGTATGATAGCCGGCCGGTCTCAGGACTTCTCCGGCTAGGGCTGTTTTGGTGAAATCCCGGTCGCTGCGTTGGTGATAGAGCCCGGTCATCAGGCTGATGCGGGTGGTCCAACACTTGGAGGTGTTGTACATCTGCGTGTAACGAATGCCTTTAGCGGCGAGTGCATCGAGATGAGGGGTCTGAATTTCCGACCCATAGCAACCCAGATCAGAGTAGCCCATGTCGTCGACCATCATCACAAGGATATTGGGTCGATTGTCGGCAAATAACGAACCGGTGGCGGTGATCAGTAGACAGAGCAGCAAAAGCGGAGATTTCATAAATCGATTCCCACGATGGAGACCGATCTGCTCCTTGTCGAATCGCGATGGGGGCGCAAGAACGCATGTTAAGTTTTGTAACGGGAAAGACTTAACGGGGTTGAGTTGGCACTTTAACCCTGTTCACTCCACAGGAACGGTGGCGCGGGCTTTGCGGTCGCCGACTTCGAAGTAACCAAGCGGATTATCCGGCTGACCGGGTGGAGCAACGAACCAGACGGCGCCGGGGCGGGTTTGCTGACGGCGGTTTCTGCCGGGTCCGATGAGTCCGTAGGGCTTGTTGCCTCCTGCAGGTGATGACCAGTAGAGCTCAACCTGGTTCTCGCGGTCGTTGATGAAGATGACGTCGAAGGTGTTTCCGTCAGGCTTTGAAGGAGGAATTCCTTTGTCTCCAATTGCCCGCCAGCGGAGAGCGGGTATCGCGTCGAGAGAAGCTTCCTTTTTCTCGGCAAATTGAGTCGGGGCGAGGGCTCTCATCTCCGTCAGCTTTGGAGCCTGTTCGGGATTTGAAGCCAGGTTGTTCCACTCGTAGGGGTCGTGGGCGATGTGGTAGAGCTCCTCATCACCGTTGGCGTAATGAATATAGCGCCAGTCATTAGCGCTGAGACTGTAGCAACCTGGCTCGCCGAGATAGGTGGTGGAGACCCGATCCCATGTGGCATTGGGATCTTTCAGGAGCGGGACGAGACTAACGCCGTCATTGTCCTCCTTGGGTGGCACGCTGGTGAGGTCAGTGAGCGTTGGGAAGAGATCGATCAGATTGACAGGGCGGTCGCAGGTGCTTCCGGGCTGAGTGCCTTCGGGCAATGCCAGGCAGAGGTCTGCCGGTACGTGAATCATTAGAGGGACGCGGGAGGCGGCTCGCCACAATGTGTACTTCTGCCAGTGCTCTTTTTCGCCGAGGTGCCATCCGTGATCGCTCCAGAGCACCACGATGGTTCTTTCCTGATTTGGACCGTTTTCCAGGGCATCGAGCACCCTCCCCAGCATAGCGTCGGCGAAGTGGATAGAAGCGAGATAGCCTTGAATCGCCTGTTTCCACTGCCCCTGTTTGCGAATGTGAGCGAAGTAGCGGTTTGGGCCACGACGCTTTCCCGAAGTGGGCAAATCATCAAGATCATCCTCTTTGTAGCCAGGAGGAAGTTGGATCTCCTCAAGTAGGAACGGCTCAAAGTATTTGGCCGGTACGAACCAGGGTTCGTGGGGGCGGTAGATTCCGCAGGCGAGGAAGAATGACTGGTCGTATTTTTTGCTGAGTTCCTTGCTGACCCACTCAGCGACCAGATAGTCGCCGCCGAACTCTTCATCGGTGGCATCAAGGGCGGCCCAGTCAGTCTCGACGTATTGCCAAGGACCTCCACGAGGGAGATTTACCGGACGGGGATCAGGGTAAAGGGTGCGGGGGAACGGGTTTTCGGATTCCGCCTCAGGGTAATATTCGTCCCAGGATTGAGTATCGATGAAGTAATGGAGCATCTTGCCTGATCCGCTGGCCCGAAAGCCGTGGTTGCGGAAGTGTTGAGGCATAAGAACGGCATCTGGCAGAATCTCGCGCATCTTCTGCCCGTTTTCGTAGAGTCCGGAAGTATTCGGAGCCAGGCCAGTGAAGATCGCGGTGCGGGAGGGGTTACAGGCCGGAGCAGCACAATGGGCGTTGGTAAAAAGAGTTCCACTGGCAGCCAAGCGGTCGAGGTTGGGGGTAAGGCTTTGCTCGTGCCCTCCCATGCAACCGATCCAGTCGTTGAGGTCGTCCATGGCGATAAAGAGAACATTGGGCAGTGGATCTGTCGCCGTTGCCGAAGAAAGGGTGAGGGCGGTGAAAAGACTAAGGAAGATTCCGGCGAGTCGTGGAAATGGTAGCCGCATTCCTGATTGATACTGCTTTCGACAGGCAGAGGGAAGCACGGGATGTCGTGTCGGTAATTACCCGAGAAACGTTTGACGATTCGGTGAAGTATGGTGCGGGACGAATAATTACTATCGGGACGCGAGGCTCTGAAAATCAAGGCCGGTAGGCTCTTGAAAGATGCTTAGATCGAATTCCGGTGCGACGGCGAGAAGGTGATCAAAGATATCAGCCTGGATACTCTCGTAGTCGGCCCAGATCTTGTTGGCGCTGAAGCAGTATATCTCAATCGGGATTCCGCGTCCCTCGGGGGAGAGCTGGCGAACAAGGAGAGTCATGTCCTGATTGATTTCAGGATGGTGGCGGAGGTAGGCCTCGATGTAGGCACGAAAGGTACCGATGTTAGTGAGCCGTCGCCCGTTAACGCGATTCTGAAGATTGGATTCCTCAACTTTGGCATTAAACTCTTCGACTTCGGCTTTCTTGGAAGCGAGGTATTCGGAAATGTGCTCGATCTCCTCAAAACGATCCAGCATTTCATCGGTGCAGAGTTGAATCGTGTTGGTATCGATTAGGAGGCTGCGTTTGATACGCCTGCCTCCGCTTTCGGACATGCCCCTCCAGTTCTTAAACGAGTTACTGATTAGTGCATAGGTCGGAATGGTGGTGATCGTCTTGTCCCAGTTCTGGATTTTGACGGTGGTCAGTCCGATTTCGAGAACATCCCCGTCAGCGTTGTAGCTCGGCATCTCGAGCCAGTCGCCTTTGGAAAGCATCTGGTTGGAGGCGAGCTGGATTCCGGCGACAAAGCCGAGGATGACGTCTTTGAAGACGAGCATGAACACTGAGGCAAAAACACCAAGACCTCCCAGCAAAGCGAGAGGCGACTTCCCGACTAATATGGCAATCGTCAGGATGATGACCACGAGTGCTCCTACCAGTTTTGCGATCTGGGTGAATGTCGCGAGGTTCAGCCTCTTGCCCGCAGGCGTCCGGGAAATGATGACCTGGCACGAGTTCAGCAGTGAATCGAAGATGAAGTAACAGGTGATGAGGATGTAAATCGAGGAAGCAGTGTGAAGTGCACTAGAAAGCCACGGTGCGGACACGAAAAGTCCGGGAGCCGCGAGGTAGATCAGAATTCCCGGCAGGAGATGGGTCAACCAGCGGAAAACACCGTGACCGACCAGTTCGTTGTCCCAGGTGAACTCGGTCTTGTGAGCCAGCCGGCTGACTATCTTGAGGATTAGAGGGCGAAAGAAGAGGTAGAGCAGAGCCGAAGCGATCAGCAGCCCCAGCAGCAGGATCGAGATGGCAACCGAGTGGTTGAGCGCGTCCGGAACCCTGCCCTGAGCATCTACCCAATCGGTAAGCTTTTCAGCGAGAAAAGAAGTCTTGTTGTGAATTTCACTGACTCCGGTTTCCCTCGTCCCTGCTGACGGAGTGGTTGCTGGCACTTCTTCAGGCATGAGATCTCTTTTTCAAAAGCTCTAGCGAAGGGCTGAGACTGCATCCTCTAACTGAGAGGTGGTAATTTCGCTGGAAACAAAGGCGTGCCCGGTCTGCTTGAGCAGCACAAAGCGAATCTGGCCGTCTTCGAACTTCTTGTCCCGCTGAAGCGAACTGAGGATGGCTTCAGCGGAGACGTCATCTGCCAGTTGGGTGGGGAGGTCATACTGGTTGAGGCAGGAAATAAGCCGGGCTCCTTCCTCAGAGGTAAGGCTGGAGTTTTCAATTGAAAGACGAATAGCCGCGACAAGTCCGAGACTGATGGCTTCACCATGGAGGAATCGGCCGTAGCCTCCGGCGGCTTCAATTCCGTGGCCAATCGTGTGACCGAAGTTGAGCAGGGCTCGAGTCCCGGTGGTCTCCCTTTCGTCTTCCTCGACGACGTCAGCCTTGATGGCGATGTTGCGGGCGACCAGCGGAATCAGGTTGTCCCGTATCGTGTCCCGCTGTTCAACCAACTCGAGGAGGGACCGATCACGAATCGCGGCGTGCTTGATGATTTCTGCAAATCCCTCGTTGAATTCCCGTTCTGGAAGCGAAGCGAGGGTCTCGACATCCGCGAGGACTAGTTGAGGCTGATGAAAGGCACCCAACAGGTTTTTGCCTTCAGGAGTGTTAACACCCGTTTTGCCTCCCACGGAACTGTCGACCTGGCTGACGATAGTGGTCGGAATCTGCACACAGGGGATACCACGCTGGAAAATGGCCGCGCAGAAACCTGCGAGATCTCCAACGACTCCTCCGCCCAGTGCTATGAGAAAGGATTTCCGGTCGAGACCGGCCCGGAGCATCTGGCGACACACGTCAGTGGCCCTCTCCATGCCTTTGGATGCTTCACCGGCTGGAACGGTTATCAGGACCGTATCAATTCCGGCCGCATTCAGAGAGGCTTCCACGGTTTTGGCATAAAGCGGCCCGACGTTGGTATCAGTGACGATCGCTGCCTTGATGCTCTTGATTGATGTGAGTTCACTAATCCGCGAAGCAGTTTGGGTAAGGAGATCTGAGCCAACAAGAACAGTGTAGTCATCGTTCTCGAGCTTGAGGGAAATGGTGGTGGGATCTCCTTCTGTAACAATCGCCATGGGTGGGGGGCTTAAGATGGAAGCGGTGAGGTAATCGAGGCGGAATGACTAGGAAAAAACCTACTGAATCAGTTGTCCTGCAGGGTTTCAAGCAGGACCTTCGCTGCCTCGGCCGGGGCTCTTTCGAGGCTCCCGTTATTGTAAATGATGACTCGCTCTCCTCGAAAGTCCGATGGACTGATCAAAATGGGCTGAGTTTCAGTTGAATCCGGGTTGGCACCTGCCACATAGATGTAGGGCAGTTCACCTCCCGTTTTAGGGTCAGTCCAGGTGAGTTGACCAGCATCTGCGAGGTAGATCGGGAAGAGCTTGCTGAGATCCGGGGGGAATTGGCTGTCGTTGTCGATCGCGTAGATCTGGCAAGCCGTGCTGATCGTCCTCATTTCGGTGATCATCAAGGACTGAATCGCCCGATCCTCTGCCTGCATCATTGCTGGTAACATGATTGCAAGGATAACAGGAGCGGACAGGGTTCCGGCGGCTCCGGCAGAGATACCGGCAATCGCCATCCCTTTGCCCTTGAGCTCATCAGGAGCATTGCCAATCTTTTTCAGCCCAACCACACCCAGAATGATGGCTGGTATACCGCCGAGGATTGAGAGGCAAAAAACGACACTAAGGATGCCGAGGACCATGCTCCAGATCGCGGCTGCAGAAGACTTTGGTCCTGCAGGAGGCGGTTTTTCAGGGGCGGGGGCTGCGGCAACGATTTCAGACATGGGGAAAGGATCGCGGGTTTGGGTGTTAGGTGCAATGGTATTCTGTCGCAGATGTTACTCTGTCGGCAGAGCGGGAAGATGAGCGGTCAGCGCATCGGTAATCTGCTCGGTGGTTTGCTCCGGTGTAATCGGGATTCGCCGAAACGCAGTCTCACGGCGAAACCAGGATTCCTGGCGCTTGGCGTATCGCCTTGTGATCATCTGAATCTCCTCGGTGCAGCTGATTACGTCGATTTCGCCGGCAATGAGGGATTGGATTTCGCGAATGCCGATAGCTTTGGCCGACGTGGCCGAGAGTTCGCCAAGATTCGAGATCTCATCGATGACTCCGGACTCGAACATTTGGAGCGTGCGCAAGTTGATCCTGTCGTAGATGTCCTCGCGGCTCCGTTCAAGGTAGAACGCAGTAATGTCAGGCTCGTTGTCCTGCCATTCGCTTTTCAGTTCCGACGCAGGGCGCCCCGTAAGCAGGCATATCTCGAGATTGCGGGTCACGTAGCGACGGTTCTGGAGATTGGTAGCGGTGGCACCTTTTGGATCGAGAGACTGGTATTCGGAGACCAGGTCTTTCAGTGTTCTCTGTTCGAGTTCTTCCCGGAGCACCGCATCTCCCTTGGGCGTCGGGGCGAGGCCGTGGGTGATCGCTTTGAGGTAGAGGCCTCCTCCTCCGACGACAAGTGGTAAAGCACGCTGGCCTACCTCCGCTATCTTTGCTTTTGCGAGTTCTGCGAAGCGGGCAGCATCGCATTCCTCGGTTGGGTCGAGAATCCCGAAAAGATGGTGAGGAGCGCTGGATCTTTCCTCTTCGGTTGGGGCTGCGCTGATAATTTCAAGGCCGCGGTAGATTTGATAGGCATCGGCATTGATGACTTCGACCGGAAGTTCTAGGCGCCCGGCGAGCTCAAGGGCCACAGCCGTTTTCCCGCTGCCAGTTTGGCCGGCGAGGTAAATGGGGGCGAAGGGCGCAGAAGTCGACATGGGAAAAGAAAGCGCCGAAACGATCCTTGACCGTTTCGGCGCTGACAAGAATAGATTTCAAGAAAGGGGCAGCCCGAAGATGCCCCAAACATTGGACGAATCTTTGAATCAGACGGTTGCCTGAGCAGCGTCCTGTTCCGGCTCTTCCTCCTTTTGGGCCTCGGCCTGTTGTTCTTGAGGCGTCATCTCGACAACCGGAGCAGATTCCTCTAGTGGAGCTTCATTAGTCTCCGCGGAAGCGGCCAGGTCCTCTGCCTTAGGTTGTTCAGTCGGGTTTTCCCCGGAATCGGGAACCGTCTCGGCTTCTTTCGGCTTTTTGGGGCCTTCACTGCGGGCTCCGCTCACAGTGAGCTTGCGTCCCATGAAGTCCTGGTCATCCAGAATATCGACAGCGCGCTTGGCTTGGTCGATGGAAGCCATCTCGACGAAGGCGAATCCTTTCGACTGCTGGGTGCGCGAGTTCGTGACTACCTCGGCGCTCATCACGGTGCCGAATCCGCGGAAGAGCCCTTCGAGCTCTTCCTCGGTCGTCGCGTAGGCCAGATTACCGACGTAGAGGCGACCGGACGTCACTTCGTTGCGCTGGCGGCGTCGCTTCGTGTTGTCCGGCTTTGGTGTACTGGTTGCTGCCGTTGCAGCAGCCTTTTTCTGGGGTTGCTGCTTTCTGCGAGGCTTTCGCTTAGGCTGGCCGAGTTTTCCGAAGCTGATCAGCTGAAGGAATTTCTGCCAGGCGGTCGGCTTAGGGGCCGGACGGCGGCGCGAGCGATTGCGGTTTCTGTTACGATTGCGGTTGTTGCGGTTTCCCCCGCCGGAGCGAGTGCCGCCACGATTTCCATTTCGGTTACCGCCGGAGCGGTTTCTATTGCGATTGCCTCCTCCGGATCGATTGCCGCGACGGCGGCGGGAGGCATGGTTTTGCGATTGTTTTTCCATGGTAATTGGAAGCTTTTTGTTCGGTGTCCTTCTGTATAAGGACGTTTTTGGTTCGGCCGGAGGTCCTCGTCGCAGTGGTTGTCGGGAGAATCTGCGGGGCCATCGGGTGGGCTGACCGGTGGATCGGGGGATTTGTGTCTATGAGCTGGAAAGGGAGGGGCTTTCGAGCGTCGTAGCAGATTCTCGGAACCGACGGCTGTGTTTCGCTGGAGTTCGTCTCAGTGGTCGATGCCAGTAGCATCGCGACCGAGTGAGAATCCTTGGCGAGAGCATTGCTCCGGGTTTGGTTGGGGGACATTCCGCGGGCACAGGAAATCGCGAGACTCCATCCTTCGGGGCGGAGTTCTTCGGCCACCCATCTGGTGGCGATCCGATCTGGGGAAAAAACGAACATCTAAAGTGCCGGAAAAGTCCACGGGAACGATACGGTCGTGGCGAGGAGAGGCAAGTTGAGAATTTCGGTGTCGTCCTTTCTTGGAGGTCGACAGCAGTTTGAGTTGGATTCTGATTTTCCAGATTCAACGCAATTGTGCACTATGTAGGCGGTGGTGGCAATTCCGGTGCCTGGACTCCGCTTGGGGGTCTTCGCCTGCACTTTCGGGAGGTGTTGTAAAAAGATGAATTCGAAGGTCTCTGATCTGTGACCTAGAGCGAAACGCCCCGCTTCCAGGGTTGGAAATCGTCCTGTCCAAGGATTTGAGCTTTCGTGCGGTGCCTGCCTGACGCAACCTCAATAATGAGATCAAGGAGTTCGCCGGAAAGCGCATCCAGATCGGTTTCTCCGCGAATAATGCCACCGGTATCGAAGTCAATCATATCGGGAAGGCGCTCAGCCAATTCGGTCGAAGAGCTAGCTTTAATCACCGGGCAAACCGGGTTGCCGGTCGGGGTCCCGAGTCCGGTGGTGAAGACAATAACATTTGCGTGGGCGCCTGCCATCGCGGTCGTCGATTCGACGTCGCCCCCGGGCGTGCAGAGGAGATTTAAGCCCGGTTTCCGTGCGATATCCGGATAGTCGAAGGCGTCGACGATGGGTGAGGTGCCGCCTTTCTTTGCCGCCCCGGCCGATTTAATGGCATCGGTAATGAGCCCGTCCTTAATGTTCCCGGGGCTTGGGTTGTGGAAAAAACCGCTGCCAACGGCCTCAGCCCGCGCGGCATAGCGCGAAGTCAGGTCGACAAACCGGTCGGCAACTTCATCAGAGACACATCGGTTGATCAACTCCTGTTCCACACCGCACAGCTCGGGAAACTCAGAGAGGATCACCCTTCCTCCGAGTGCAACGAGGCGGTCTGAAGCCATTCCGAGAGTTGGATTTGCCGAGATGCCTGAGAAACCATCACTACCTCCACATTCCACACCGAGACTGAGTTTATCGAGTGACGCCGGTGATCGGGTGACTTTGTTAGCCTCAATCATGCCGACGAAGGTGCTTCGTATCGCGGTTTCGAGTAGGGCTTGCTCATTCGGGAATTCTTGTTGGCGGAATGTTAGTATGGGGCGGTCGAAATCAGGAATTCGTTGACGGATCGCCTCTTCAAGAATTCTTAGTTCTGCATTTTCACATCCGAGGCTTAGCACTGTCGCGCCGGCCACATTGGGGTGAGTGATGTATCCGGCCAAAAGACCACAAAGTGCATTCGCATCATCCCGGGTGCCTCCGCAACCCATAGTGTGAGTCAGAAACTTGATGCCATCGACATTGGAAAAGACACGGTTGGGCCCTAGTTCGGAGAGGGAGTCACATGAGATTTTTGCGAGAGCCTCTGCCGAGTGTCCCGTACGATATCCATCGACAAGGGCGCGGGCAAAATCCTCGTAGTGTGAAGTGCGTTCATAGCCAAGAGATCTTTCAAATGCCTGCCGGATCGCGTTGACGTTTCGGTTTTCACAAAAGACCATGGGGATGACGACCCAGTGATTAGCCGTGCCGACAGACTTTTCGCTTCGGTGGTATCCGTCAAAAGTTCGATCTTGCCAGGGCGACACATCCGGCGCTTGCCATTTCGTAAACGGCTCCCGATTCCTCGAAAACTCGTCTGCTTTATGTTCAAGGTTTTCGGTGTGAATGAGTCCTCCAGCAGCCAAATCCTCGGTCATGACACCGACTGTGACCCCGTAAAGAGTGCAGCGGTCACCTTTCTTTAACGGAGCAAGGGCAAATTTGTGTTTTGCTGCCACCGGCTGAGTGATTTCGACCTTCTGACCGTTAATGTTAACAAGATCTCCGGGACAAAGCGGCTGGAGTGCGACACCGAGATTGTCGGAGGGATCAATGAGAAGGGCGGTTTGCATAGCGATCGATACGGAAGGGGAAAGATACTGGAACACTTGCGGTGATTGAGTCAACGTGCATGATGTGGAATGCTTTGCGATTTGTTTGATTTAAAAGGGAGAACGGCCCTCGTGACTGGAGGTAGCCGGGGTCTTGGTAAGGCGATGGCAAAAGGCTTTGCGGAGCATGGTGCAGATGTCATGATATGCAGCCGCAATGAGGAGGAACTCAAGGTAGCAGCGGCAGAAATCGGCAAGGGAATGGAGGGTTCTGTGGAATATCGGCTTTGCGATATGTCGAGAAGGGAAGATACGGATGCTCTCGCAGCTACCGCACTCGAGCGTTTTGGGACAGTTGATATTCTGATCAACAATGCCGGGGTTAATATTCCCCAGCCGATCGATGAGGTGAAGGACGAGACCTGGGATCAGGTGATCGAGATCAACCTGACCTCCATTATGCGACTGACTCGAGCCCTTGTGCCCGCCATGAAGAAGCAGAAATGGGGGCGGATCGTGCATATTTCCTCGGTGCTGGGCGTCGGATCAAAACCGGCTCGTAATGCATATTCGGCAACCAAAGCGTCTTTATTGGGATTGGCTAAAGCCAGTGCCCTCGACCTTGGTCCTTTTGGGATCACCGTCAATTGCATCGGTCCGGGACCATTCCTGACTGACATGCCTATGAGTTTGCTTAGTGACTCAGAAAAAGACGAATTTTCGAGAGCGACCGCACTGGGGCGCTGGGGAGAGCCGCGGGAATTAGCTGGACCTGCGCTCTTGTTGGCCAGCGAAGCAGGGAGTTACATCACCGGCGAAATGCTTCTTGTTGATGGTGGAGCCTTCGCCCGCGCTCTTTAGTGGAATTCGATTTCAAAAATTTCGTTTACCCTATATATTTCATTAAGAAAACTTAACTAATTTCATGAAACGAAAAGCCTTTGTCATTTTTTTTGCGTTGGGAGGGCTCAATCTGGCGATTGCCGAGGACACGCCGGTGAGACTCGATCTCAGTGATCCGAACCTAGTTTTCGTCGACGATGCAGTCATTCCCATACCTTTGGAAATCTTTGCTTCGCTCGACAAGCTCGGCCGGCAGGACTGGGGAGTTCAGGTGGCGGAGCGTTCTATCAAGATTGATGGAAATCGTTCTCGAATGGCGATGCTTTTCGGATTGGTGGTTTCTGAAGGGTTTATTGCCGTTCAGGCACAGGATAAGGAGGGGGTGCGACGAATTGGTCGCGATGTGCTTCGTCTCGCTGAACCGCTCAATGTTTCCCCGGCTGTTGAAGGCCATGCCAATGCTATTATCGATGGAGCGGGCCACGGTGACTGGGAAACCGTCCGTGGAGAGTTAGACAAGACTCGCCAGACAGTCCTCGAAGTAATGAAAACAAACCGCGACGACGAGTTAGTGGCTCTGGTTAGCATCGGCGGCTGGCTTGGTGGCACTGATGCTCTAGCGTCCGTTTTGAAGCAGAATTACGATCCGGAAGGTTCTGACCTCCTGAATCAGCCCGACTTGGTGGCCCAGCTTCGTAAGTATTTCAATGACCTTCCCGAGCGTGCCCGTAAAGGGGATCTCTTCAGTCAAGTTTCCAATACCCTTATCTTTCTTGAGTCCCTCATGAAAACTGATGAGACCGGCGTTATCAGCAAAGGTAATGTGGTCGAGATCTCAGTCGCGACTTCAAATCTAGTGTCTGCCATCTATGAGAGCTAATTTGCCGCACAAAAAGACTGCCTGCCTGCTGGCCCTAGGGCTGTGCGTTGCTCCGGTCATAGCGCAGGAAGTTGGCTCCTCTGCTGAGCCCTCAGCTGTCGAGGTGTTCAACAAGATTAACGATATTAAAGTGCTGGCACAGAAGGCTGCGTTGCCTTCGCTTGTCGGAGATGAGAAGTTCGTGCTTCGGGAGTCCTGGTGGGGTGGAAACATTGAACCCGGCAAAGCAAAACTTCATCAGGTGCAGCTATTCAAGCGCAACTCCTACCGGTTTTGGCTTGCCGTCCCTGATCGCAGAGCGGGACTCAATCTGAACGTTTATGACAGCACCGGACAGCTCGTAAAAACCGAACTTTCCGAAATTGATGGGA
Source organism: Verrucomicrobiota bacterium (assembly GCA_002862135.1). Taxonomy (GTDB): domain Bacteria; phylum Verrucomicrobiota; class Verrucomicrobiia; order Verrucomicrobiales; family DEV007; genus Arctic95D-9. The sequence continues at coordinate 12,356 of PKCI01000084.1, forward strand.
GTAATATCGTGACGCTTCAGGTGAGCCCTGAGGCTACCGGCATTTACTTTGTTCGGATTTCTTTGAAGACGACGATCGAGATTCCCCAGGATTACGCAGTGATTTATGCCTATCGTTAGGACGAAAGGAAATGGAGAAGCCAAAGCTTGTCGTTTTCGACCTTAATTTCACCTCGCGGGACTGTATGGGCCCTTGGGTAGACTGTATTGATTATCTGTTTGAGAGAGTAAAATTGAGCGTGTGATTGGTTCCGGTGGTTGTCCATTGCACCTCAATAATGAGGTTCCACTGATTCTGAAGCGACTCGCAGCGAAACGGTTCCCGATGGGTCTGGCGTCGCGGAGTTCACAACCGCTATGGGCGCGGGACTTATTTAAACTGTTTGTTATTAGCGGGAGTTTTGCATAACCGGAAGTTTTTCCGGGCAGCAAGTTGGCTCACTTTGAGAATATCGCTGCAGCTAGCGGTTCGCAGTATTCAGAGATGCTGTTCTTCGATGGTGAGCGGCGCAATGTGCACGAGGTAGGAGTAATGAGAGTTCATTGCGTTGAGGTGAAGACCGGCATAAACCTAAACGTATTCGAAAGCGGTCTCGATTTGTTTCTCTCGGGTAACATCTTTCTGACGTCAAATCGCCTATTGCCTTGTTTGCATGCGAGTAGCAGCGCATCGAAGCTTCCAAGACCCTCCACTGAGTTGCTCATCAAGGGCTTCATAGAACAGTGGCCTTGCTGCGCAGGGCCGATTATTTGCCCTCGAGGTCGAGATGCATCTGTCGGTGTGGGATGCCGGCTTCGTAGAATTCCGGCCCTTTTGTTTTAAATCCTAATTCTGAATAGAAGGGGATAGAACTCACCTGGGCATGAAGGCTCACGCGGGGGATTCCCCTTTGACTTGAGACGGTGAGTGTCTCTTTCATCAAAGCCCGACCGACGCCTTTACGTCTCCATGCGATTAAGACCGCAACTCTACCTATTCGACCGTCGGGGAGCAGGCGTGCCGTCCCGATGGGACACCTGTTTTGATCCAGTGCCACAAAATGGGTGGATTGCTCGTCATGCTCGTCGACCTCGATTTCTGCGGGAACCTTTTGTTCTTCGATGAAAACGCGATTTCGAACTTGGAGAAGTATATCGGAGTGCGAACTCCAGTTGACTTGCTCGATGGTGAATGAGTCTTTCAAACTTCCGGAGTTTATGTGCTCAATTGAGGGAAATGGCAAGGCGGCTAAGAAAGTTTGGCTCAAAAGTAACCGCGAAGAATAATCTTGCTGCAGGACGGGGAATTTATCGATCCGTTCTGTAGCCGGTTTTTCCTATCAGCGAATAATGAAAAAGAGTTGGTGACAGCTCGATTGATTTCGCTCTGGGAAACCTTAAAAGATGTGGTTCCTTCAACGGGTATTGCCCTGGTCGGTCTAGGGCTAGAACTCCAGCGCTGATCATATCATGGAATCCCGCATCTGCTGGGTCGTTGCGTTACGGCCCGAGGCTCAGGTATTAATTGAGCGGTTTCGGCTCGCTCCCACGATCTCTAGTGGTGGCGGTTTCCCGGTGTATTGCTCCGAAGATGGTTCAGTGGAGTTAGTTGTTTCGGGGCCTGGAAAGACTTCCTCTGCTGCAGCTGCTGGATATTTAGCAGGGCGAAACTGGAATGACGGAAGGACAGGCGGCTGGATCAATTTCGGAATCGCCGGCTCCGGGGGCGATGACTATGGAAAGCTGTTTCTGGGCAACTGCGTCAGCTCTGAAGCAGGGTCGGAGAACTGGTATCCTCCTGCCGTTTGGACGATGAAAAACAGCCTGGAACGCAGAAGAATCCTGACAGTTGATGAACCGACATTGGACTATCCTAGTGATGGGACCTTAGTGGAGATGGAAGCAGCTGGATTTTATCCGACGGTTTTGAGGGCGGGGACAAGTGAATTTTGCCAGGTATTGAAGGTTGTTTCAGACGATCCTAGCCATGCCATGGCGACTATTGATAAGGCGAAGGTGATTGGGCTATGTCACGGTGCGCTCGATCAGGCAAAGGACTGGCTCACCGCATTTCGAGAGTTGCTCGAGGAGGAGGCAATGAGAAATGCTGAGCCCGGTGCCTTTCAGAAACTGCTCAGCGAGCTGAGATTTTCTGCGACTCAGCAGCATCAATTGAGGCGTCTCTTGCAGCAACTGTTAGCCTTGGGCTATGAAGGGAACATCGTGGCATCCTCCTGGAAGGACGGTAAAAGCTGTCTCAGAGAGCTCAGGGAGGAGCTTGAGATCTTGCGGGCCAGTGTTGACGGGTCGAGTAGCGGTTTTTATAGGGGTTAGAGGAAAGCGGACAATTCCTGTATTGTGGGATGATAGCCGGTCTGATTTGAACTATATTTGAAGCCTTTATCCCGTTTCTTATCGGGGTCTTCCTATTTTTCATATGTGGTTGCTTGATCTCCTTAAGACTTTCTCGCGGATGCTGCTTCGCTGCTCGCCTGCGGCTGCTCTTGTATTTTGCTCCTGCATGGTGTTGCCAGCTAACACGCACTGGGATCAGAAGCGTTCACTAGCGAAATACGATGCTACGGGGATCGATGCCTCGGTTAGTCTGCCGGAACTTGAGAACAGCAGTGACAGTGGATTTTCTGCTTCTGATTTCCTGACCCTGCACTCTGGCCTCATTGTAAGCGGTGAATATCTCGATGCAGACTTCAAGAAGAAGCTTGAAACGAGCCGCGGCAATGAAGAGGGCGTTCTCGAACTTGGTTTCTCAGTTCCTATTGCAAAGGGTGGGTCCGGTTTTGGAAGCTGTGCTCCGGTGACAGCTGACGGGTATTTTCTCACCGCCGCGCACGTCCTTGCTCATCACGATTCGTATGTTCTTTACGCGACATCAGACAGCCGTAAAACCTACATCGATTTTGCCCCGATCCGGGTGGTGTATCGAAACCAACAAGCTGATTTTGCGATCCTGAAGGCAAACATTGAGACCCCTCGATACTTGGACTACCGCGAGGAGAAGCTGACTTTGGAGTCGACTTTATTTGCCGGTGGATGGATGCATGAAAAGGGGGGCGGGAAGTTTCTCGAATATATCGAGATGCCGGAAGTGAGTGATAGTCAATTCACCAAAGTGGTGACAACGCTCCCGATGATCAAGGGCGACAGTGGGTCTCCGCTGATCGACAAGCAGGGCCGGCTTTGCGGTGTACTCAGCACGATGAGGCTAGGCGTCGTCGTAAAGATGAAGCCAAAATCAACAGCGGTAATGATGAAAATAGCCGATATCGATTACCGGATTCGCCAGGACCGCTCAAAAAACTAACCAGCGTGGTCAATGATCCGGAATGCGGTCGATTCGAGCGCCGAGTGCAGCGAGTTTGTCATCGATGTGTTCATATCCACGGTCGATATGATAGACTCTCGTGATTTCAGTTTGGCCGGTGGCGGTAAGACCTGAGAGAACGAGAGCTGCCGATGCGCGAAGGTCACTGGCCATGACAGGGGCGGCGCTCAGTTGATTGACTCCATTGATGACTGCGGTTCCATCATCGACTTGTATGTTGGCGCCCATGCGTTTCATCTCGGACGCATGCATGAATCGCTGAGGAAAAATGGTGTCTTTCACAACGCTGAGACCCGGGGTGGTTGCAAAGAGAGAACACATCTGCGCCTGCATATCCGTTGGGAAACCGGGATAAGGCTCTGTGATGATGTTAGCGCCAAGCGGTTGATCCGCTTTACCAATCGAGATGGTCTCGTCTCCGATTTTCATTTTGCAGCCACACTGGCCAAGAACCTCAAGCACCGAGGCAAGATGGTCACTTCGAACCCGTCGGAGTGTGATTTTGTCTTTGGCCGCCATGGCGCCGGCAACGAGGAAGGTGCCCGCCTCAATGCGATCAGGGATCACGGTGTGGTCAACGCCTCCAAGTTCAGTCACTCCCTCGATTTCGATACGCGGAGACCCAGCCCCGGTAATTTTCGCACCCATTGAATTGAGGAAATTTGCAAGATCGATGACCTCAGGTTCGCACGCTGCGCCGTTGATGACTGTAGTCCCTTTAGCAAGGACGGCGGCCATCATCACGTTGTCGGTCCCTAAGACTGTGGCGCCGTTCTTGCCCATCATGTCGATGGTGTCACCCTTGAGTCCAAATCGTGCCTCCAGGTTCACGTTCCCACCCTCGACGTCGATACGGGCTCCAAGCCCTTTCAGACCTCTCAGGTGGAGGTCGATAGGGCGATCGCCAATTACGCAGCCGCCCGGAAGGGAAACATTGGCCCGGTTCTGACGGGCAAGCAGCGGCCCCATGACACAGACCGAAGCACGCATTTTTCGAACAAGATCATAGGGTGCCTCGTGGCTGTGAAGCTTCTCGCACTTGATCACCACTGTTCCGCTGGCCCGTTCCACCTCAGCTCCAAGGTTCTGGAGGATCTGAAGCATATAGTTTGTATCAGAGACATCCGGCACCCGGCGAATGATGCACTCTTCCCGCGTGAGCAATGTAGCCGCGAGGATTGGAAGTGAGGCGTTCTTTGAGCCACTGATATTAACTGTTCCCTCGAGCGATGCTTCGCCGTGAACGATAAACTTTTCCATGGATTGTGGTCAGAAAACAAGTTATGCCGAAATGAAATACCGGGCGGGGACCGTAGCAGGTTTAAGCAGGTTTTGTAGCGAAAAGAAAACGATCGATTCCGCTGAGGTCTTTCAGGGTTTTTACCTCCTCGAAACCTGCATCCCAGGCGGCGTCAGAGAGACGTTTATCCTGTCCGATCCCGAATTCGATGGAAATGTGACCACCAGATCTCAGGAAATACGGAGCATCGTTGAGAAACCGCTCAATGATTTCAGTGCCGATTTCGCCCCCGTAGAGAGCTATAGATGGATCTCGATGAACTTCCCGGCTCAGCTCGGTTTGTTCAGCATTGGGAATGTAAGGCAAATTGGCGGTGATCAGGTCAAACTGACCATTGATGGATTCAAATAGGTCACTCTGGATGAAATGCACCCTCGAAAGCAGCCCTAACTGTTCGGCATTTTCCTTTGATAGGCTGAGTGCATCGGGAGAGAGATCCGAAAGGATGACCTCCGCCTCGGGAAACTCACTTGCGAGGGTGAGGCCGAGCACACCTGAACCACAACCCACATCAAGGATGCGGCCCGGAATATGGCGTTCGGGTTTTGTGAGAATCGCAGCGAGTTCCTCGGTTTCCGGTCGGGGGACAAGGGCACGAGCGTCCGATTTGAATTCCAAGTCGCAAAAATCGACCGAGCCGAGCAGATGTTGAATTGGCTCGCCTCTGCTGCGGCGTTTTGTCAGTTCCCTGAGGGTCTCAAGGGGGCCTTCGTTCAGCGGTCGGTCGAAATCCAGGTAGAGTTGCATTCGCTCGACCTTGAGAGCGTGGGCAATGAGGAGCTCCATGTTGAGGCGAGCATCCTCGATTTGATATTTCTCAAGATATTCCGTCCCCTTCTTGAGGGTGTCAAGAATGGTCGGCATGGGTCACTGAGATCAGAAGCCGAAGCGATTTGAAGGCAGGGGGCGGGCCTTGAAGATGGAGAAAGGTGGTGAGGATACATCCTTGCCACTGTTAAAAAAAGGGGTGCGATGAAGCTGATTGCTGAAAAAGTGGAGGTTCCCGTCTGGGCCGATTAGGAGTCCTCCTGGCCAGCTGATCCGAGGGTCAACAAGAAGGAGGCGAAGATTGAGAAAGTCTTCGTCTTCGGTTACGTAATCGATCGATCCACGAGAGATATCGCCAAAGTAAATACGGCCCCTAGAGTCGAGAGTCATGCTGTCACAAATCGGTTTCGGCGAAACGCCGACCACTTTGCTTTCGAGAGCGAGAGGAGCGATATCGAGGCGCCGGAGGTATTTGGTTTCGATCTTGAAAAGTGAGGAGCCGTTCCTCGGGCCGAAATAAAGCCAATCGCCTCTGCGATCAATTGCAATTGGACTCACCCCGGTGAGAGGAGTCGCGAGGTGGCCGTCGGGTCGTCGGACTTCTACGGATTTGCCATCAAGTTCGAGGGCAAGGGTTGGATCCATCCGGGTAGAGGAATGCTCTTCAAGGACACGGCGGGCAAGATTGGTTTCGGTATCGACCACGACAATTGCAGAACTGACTCCGTCGGCGGGGTCAGTGATGTAAATTAGGGGCGCCTGCGGGTCGAGAACCAGGTTTTTGAGGAAGGATCGTGGAGTCAACGCCTGGGGATTGATCACGATGATCTGATGGAGTTGATTGCGTTTAGTATCCCAGGCGACAAGCTTGGGAGGAGTTTCAGAGCGACGACCGTTATCGAGCATCCAGACAATGCCGCGCGAATCGCAGGTGACTCCGAGAACTGAGTCGAGGACCACTGGATAGCCGGAGCCAGGGGTATTCATCTCAGCATTAGGGAAGGGAACCCAGTTATTCTTTTTGTCCAGCATCATGACTCGATACTGGTGGTTGAAGAATTGGTGGCAGGAGATCACGTATTCGCCGGAAGGGAGTACACACATGCCGCCGGGACCGGTGGGGGCCTGTTTTGTCTCCTCAAGTTCGTTTCCGTTCCTTTTGAAGACCCCGTAGATGCTGGGGAGCTTAAGCTCTGAAGGAAGCTTAAGGTCGGGTGCCGGGGAGCTTCCTGCGGCCAACAATGTGATGCCCGCAAGCATCAGCCCTCGCCCAATCCCGGACGGTATCGGGGAGTTGGAATGTTTTGTAGACTGTCGGGTGAGGGAAGCCATTTCGCATCGGAGACTGCTATTGTCTATGAAATCCAGGTTGGGTCAATAGAGTAGCTCAGGATAGGCAGTTTCCGCAAATTCTCTGCAGAGGCCTTTTACGGTGTCTTCTGTGCCGGCGGTTCTGAGCGTTTCCATGAGCGCCGTGCACTCTTCGGTCGAGAGAAGTGAGATTGCTTTGCGGGTCTTGAGAAGCTGCGCGGAGCCGACCGAGAGCTCATCAACACCGAGGCCGACCCAGACCGGAGTCATGGTAAGGTCACTGGCTGCTTCGCCACAAACGCCACACCAAATGTTATTGCGGTGGGCTGCCTCGACAGTTTCCCGAATCATGGAAATAACAGCCGGGTGCATCGGCTGATAGAGGTCAGCGACGCGGTCATTGATGCGGTCGACAGCGGTGGTGTATTGAATGAGGTCATTGGTGCCGATACTGAAAAAATCGACCTCTTTGGCAATGTGATCAGCAACGAGGACGGCGCTTGGAATCTCGATCATGGCCCCGATCTCGATTTCTTCATCAAAGGCGACACCGGCGTCACGAAGTTCCTGCTTCGAAATCTCCATCTGTTCTTTGGCCGCCTGAATCTCCTCAAGTGAACAAATAAAAGGAAACATAACACGGACTTTCCCGTGGGCGCTGGCCCTCAGGATGCCTCGTAACTGGATTCGGAACTCATCAGCGCGGTCGAGGCTGAGGCGTATTCCACGCCATCCGAGGAAAGGATTTGGTTCCGGATTCGACCGGAGCTCCGGGTAAAGTTTATCTCCTCCAATGTCCAAGGTCCTGATGATCACTCCGTGAGGTGAGGTCGCCTCGGCCACGGTCCTGTAGTTTTCAGCCTGATTGGCTTCATTACGCAGCGTTTCTTCGCTGAGGTAGAAGAATTCCGTTCGGTAGAGCCCAACCCCTTCTGCATTCTTCTCGGCAACGGCACCGAGTTCGTCGATGAACTCGATATTGGCAGACAGGGTAATCTTGTTGCCGTCAGACGTGAGTGTCGGCTTATCTTTGAAGGATTCAAGGTCAGACAGGATGCCTTTCTCTCTCTCCACTAATGCCTCGTATTCGACGAGCGTATCCGGGGACGGATCAATAATGACAACGCCATTGTAGCCGTCAATCAGGACATTTCCGGCGGAGAGGGATTCGAAAGGAATTTGGTGAAGAGCCACCACGGCTGGAATGCTGAGGGAGCGGGCCATGATGGCCGTGTGGGAAGTCGCGCTGCCCACTTCCGTGGCGAATCCCTTGACCTTGCTGCGGTCAAGGCTTGCGGTGTCTGATGGAGTCAGATCGTGTGCCAGAATCACTGTGGTATCAGCTTCATGGGTCTCCGAACCGACGGATGGTTCTGTCCCTTCCAGATTTTTGAGGACGCGTCCGGCTACATCTTCAATATCCACGGCTCGTTCCCGAAGATATGGATCGGAAATTTTGCGGAGGGAATCTATGTAGCGCTTTACGACTGAATAATACGCGCACTCGATGGCGACCAACTCGGTCTCGCAAATGCGGAGGACTTCGTTGAGAACCGCAGAATCCTCGAGGAGAAGGAGGTGGGCGTCGAAAATGCTTGCGTGATCTTCGCTTTCATCAGAAGCAATTTGACGCTGCAGGTCGACGATCTGGTCGCGGGTAGCTACCAGTGCAAGAGAGAGACGGGCCTTCTCGGCATCGACTTCGCTGCGTAGAATACTTGTCTGTTCAGGCTCTTCGAGAGCCTTACCAAGAATCTCTGCGGTTCCCCAGGCTATACCTGGAGAGACGCCAATGCCCTCGAGTCGTATTTCGGCCTTTGGGGCGTTTGCGGTCATTAGGTTCGCTATGTATACGGCTCGGGCCCAGAAAACTTATGCTTTCCTGACCAAAAACCGGCCCAAACCGCCAGAATACTGAGATTTCTCAACAATCTGCCTCAAACCCGCTGTTTACGAGCTCTGTGATCTTGGAGATCGCTTCCTCGGCATCATCACCCTCAGCTGAGACTTTGATCACAGCTCCCTGGGCGGCAGCCAGCATCATCAAACCCATGATGCTCTTTCCATTGATTTCTTCGTCATCTTTCTCGACCCAGATTTCACAGGAAAAACGACTGGCCAGCTTCACAAATTTCGCCGCGGGACGGGCGTGGAGTCCCTCATCATTGGGGATAGTCAATTCACAAGCTGGCATTGGTCGTGATAAGAGTGATCCGAGGGGGGAAGGTCAGACCAAGGATTTACGTTGATCTCGCATCCTTTTCAATAGTTTCTTATTGAATTCCACGGCTGAATCGTGACCGAGAGCTTTCAGCTTCTGGTCAAGGGCAGCAACCTCGATTAATTGTGCCATATCGCGCCCGGCGGCGACCGGTAGTTCAATGTGCGGAATATTCATGCCAAGAACGTCAACAGTTTCGCGGTCAAGACCGACTCGCTCCATTTCATTAATTTCTGTTTCCCGCTTCAGGGAAACAATCAGATCAAGGCGTTTTTCGGTTCGGAAAGTGCCGACACCGAATAGGGCTGATACGTTGATGATGCCGAGTCCTCGCACTTCCATATAACTGCGGCCGAGCTCGGGTGCTGTTGCGATGAGTTCCCGGTCTTCGATGTTTCGGAGGCGTACCATGTCATCTGCGACGAGACTGGCACCGCGTCGAAGGAGAGCAAGGACGGTTTCGGATTTGCCGGTTCCGCTGTCACCCTTGATGAGGATGCCGATACCCATCACATCGACCATGCAGCCGTGTTCCGTAGTAGAGGGTGCGAATTCCCAGTCAAGGCGGACGGTTGCGGCGTTGATGTAGTTCATCGTTACCATCGAGGTTTGAAATACGGAAATTTCAGATTCGTTGGCGATATCGAGCAGGTCACCGGGTAGATCCTGCCCCCGACTTACAACGATGCAGGGGATATTCTGGCGACAAAGGTCCTGAAAGCGTTTGCGGGCGTTTTCCTTACTGAGATGCTTGAGATAGGAGCGTTCCGCCAGACCGATGACCTGGATTCGGTGCAGAGCGAAATACTTATAGAACCCGGAAAGGGCTAGGCCGGGGCGGTTAATGGTAGGCTCAAGGATCTGGCGGTCAAAACCTGTACGGTTGCCAACCAGCTTCATGGAAAGTTCCTTGAAGTGGCGCTTGAAGAACCCGCTTACTTCAAGGGTGGGAGGCTTTGTGGAATGTGATTTGTTTGCAGAAGGGGCCATTACTGGAATCAGACTATCGGGTATGGGAGGTGAAGAGGGCAACAAAAAAGGCGGGACCGAAGTCCCGCCTTTACCAAGGGTTTTCTGCCGAAGCAGAAATTGAATACAAATTCTAGAAGTAAGTGCGAACGGCGAGCATCCAAGTGTCATATGAAAGCTCGTCGTCGTTTTCGATCTGATCTGCGGTCAAGTATTCGTAACCGGCCATTACCTTGAGCTTGTCACCACAGATGTAGTAGTTGAGGCCAGCGTAGAACGAGTGAGCATTCGTCATTTC
>PKCI01000183.1 GCA_002862135.1 Verrucomicrobiota bacterium
TGGCCATCGGGATTTTTCTTGAGATTTCTACAAAAACAATCGCAGGACGGGTATCGAACTAGGTGGCGAAGGGGCAGCGATATGCGGTGTGAAAGCCATTGCTTACCGCTGTCTTTTATTTGAAACTTGGGTATGGCCCAGCTTTCGGAAAAAATCGCTATCGTGACAGGAGGAGGTTCCGGTATCGGTCGTGCTATATCAGAATCTTTCGCTTCTGCTGGAGCTTCAATTGCTATTTTTGATCTCGATGAGAATGCAGCAAATGAAACCATGGCTGCTATTGAAGCGAATGGCGGTAAGGCTGTTTTTTTCGGGTGCGACGTCAGTAGCGCTGATTCTGTCGCGACTGCTCTGCGGTCTTGTCAGGCTGCGTTCGGTCAACCTGATATTCTTGTAAATAACGCCGGAATCGCCAATATTGGGACGGCAGTTACAACCTGTGAAGAGGACTTCGATCAGGTGATGAAAGTCAACGTAAAAGGGGTCTATCTGTGTCTTCATTATATCCTCCCAGCAATGGTTGAAAATGGTGGTGGAGTTGTGTTGAATCTGTCGAGTATTGCTGCAATCACCGGGCTCAAGGATCGCTTCGCCTATTCGGCCAGCAAGGGAGCGGTCCATACGCTGACCTTGGCGGTCGCTGCAGATCATCTCGACGACAATATTCGTTGCAATGCGATCTGCCCGGCACGGGTGCATACGCCTTTCGTGGACGGTTACCTTGAAAAGAATTACCCTGACAAGCGGGACGAAATGTTCGAGAAGCTCTCCGCGGTTCAGCCGATTGGCCGCATGGCGAAGCCTGATGAAATTGGTAAGCTGGCTTTATACCTCTGCAGTGATGATGCTTCCTACATCACAGGCCAGACCTACAATATTGACGGTGGCTACCTGAATCTGAGAGGATAATGCGACCGATTTGATGAATCTGGGGAACCGCGCGCTGGTTCACACGGTCGTAAATCAGCAGAATTCTCCTAGGCGAAGAGCCTCTCGACATGGTGCGCATTGACCAGTTCACGAGGCTGGTTAAGATGGTTGTAAACAATCGTCTGTGGGTCGATTCCCATTGCATGATAAATAGTGGCAAGGATCTCGGACGGGTGTACCGGATCTTCAATCGGCGCGGATCCGGTTTTGTCTGACTTTCCGTGGACGTAGCCGCGCTTGATGCCGGCACCACCAATCACAGAGGTGTAGCAGTAGGGCCAGTGATCCCGGCCGTCGGCGCTGTTGTTGTTGCCGCTTGTGGAAACACCTTTCTCTGGGCTGCGTCCGAACTCACCGATCGCGACAACGAGTGTCTCGTCGAGCAGGCCGCGTGAGTCGAGGTCTTCGAAAAGAGCAGATAGTCCGGTGTCGAGCATAGGTGCCGACTTGTTCTTGATGCGGTCTGGAAGGCCGCTGTGCTGGTCCCAGCTGTGCTCGTTGGAGTTGGCAACCTTGGGCCAGATCACCTCCACCACCTTGGTGCCGGCCTCGACGAGTCGGCGGGCAAGCAGGCAGCTTTGGCCAAAAGTATTGCGACCGTAGCGGTCACGCATTTCTTCGGTCTCGGCTTCAATGTTGAAAGCGTTACGAGCGCGACCGGAGATAATCAGATTAAGCGCCTTGTCGTAGTATTCGTCAAGGTTGTAGCTTTCAACGGCCTTGTCGATCGTTGGCATCTGCTGGTTGAGCGCGTTGCGCAATTTGGCGCGGCGCTGAAGGCGCAGGGAAAAGACGTCGGGGCGAAGCTGGAGGTCATCGACCTTGATCCGGTCCATCTTGGTCATGTCCATGTCATCACCCTCGGGGAAAAGGTAATAGGGATCGTAAGCCTTGCCGAGGAAGCCGGCAGTACCGCCTTTGTTGATCACGTTTGATTCCTGCAGGGGACGAGGCATGACGACGAAGGGAAGCATGGGCTCGTCGCTCGGCTTCATGCGAATGATCTGAGAACCAAAGTTGGGAAAGTCCTTCGGTGATGGAGGTTCCAATTGACCGGAGGGGCTGACTTTATCAGTCGTATAGCCGGTCATAATCTGGTAGATCGCTGCGGTGTGGTTGAACAATCCATTGGGCGTGTAGCTCATCGAATTGATCGTGGTGAACTTGTCATTTACCTGAGCCAGCTTGGGAAGCAGTTCCGTGTACTGCAGGCCGTCGACCTTGGTGTTGATCGGTTTAAAGATGGAACGGACGTTCTCCGGCGCCTCGGGCTTGGGGTCCCAGAGGTCAAGGTGGCTCGGACCTCCCTGGAGATAAACCATGATGACTGACTTGGCTTTGCCCCAGCCGGGGCGGCTTGCCATCGCCGAAGCCGCACTGGCGTTCTGGACAGCGAAGATGTTGTTCAGCGTCATTCCGATCATTCCCGCACCACCAACACGAAGGAAGTCGCGTCGACCGGGTTTGAGATGGGAGTCACACAAATCTTTGGCAATTTCGCCGGGTAAACGAATCATGGCTTTGGCAGGGGTGGGATTAGCGGTTGAAAAGGAAAGACGGATTATTAATCAGGGCCCAGGCAAGATCTTGTGCTGCAGTGAGGCGTCGGTTCGCTGCTTGCTCTGTAGAATAGGAAATATCCTGGCGAAGTTGGAGCAATTTAGGGTCTTCCTGGATGGGGAGTTCCGCTCGAGTGAGTGCGGCCTTGAGGTCTTCCATTTTCTGGTCAGCGGGCACCGGTCGCTGCTCCTTGAGATGAGCAAACTTCTTCTTGAGAAGGTCCTCGTCGTTTTCGTGGATATAGGTGTGGAGCGCTTTTCTCTGCGCTTCCGTACGGGCGGCGGGCGAAGTCTGAACTGCAGCGGCCAGTTTGGCCTGGATACCGAAGTTGAGAGGATCGCTGTCAGTGGTGTACCATACGCGAAAGCGGCCGATCGGGTAGTCGCCCTGAGAGTAGCGACAGATCACACCCACAACGAGCTCGGCGCCGTCGCTACTGCCGGCAGCAGGCTCCTTCAATTTGTAGAGCGCGTGGTGAGGGGCCTGATGATTGGTTCCGGCAAGGGCCCATCCCTTGACGCTACGATCGAGCTTGCCGTTGATAGTGTTTTTGACATCAAAACCGTTCTGTGTGAAATCCGCGATGGCGTCGGTAAAGGCTATGGCGTTGTTCTTCTTCGGGTCTGATGTGGTGTTCCAGCGTGACTGGACTTCTGAGATAACGAAATTGCCGTTGGGATTGAGGCCGGCACCAAAGCCGCCGAACGTCTCATCGGGAATTGCTTCGATCATTAAGCCGGTGATGTTTTGAGCCTTCATGTCGCCGGTGATAAGGTAATCGATGTTACCTTTCTTAAAGCCACCGGTGTAGCGCACCGAACCGTCCGGCAGGATTTCGACTTTGACTTTGTTGGAAGCGGTAGCCGCTTTGATCGGCAGCACTTGCCACTTCGTCCAGAGCTGTTTCGAAGTGACCTTGCTGGCGAAGTCATCTGCCAGTTTCGGGACCTCAGCTACGCGTGCCTCATAGGCTTTCTTCGCTGCCGCAATACGGGCTTTCTGCTCGGATTCCGCCTTGGCTTTTTTCTGTTGAAACTCCGGCGTGTAGGCTTCGATGTCTGCGTTTGCCTTTTGGATGCTCTTGAGACGGGTGATTTCATGATGGCTCTTCACTGGAATCCAGTCGGCTTCAGCTTTGGAGAGCACTCCAAGCAAGGTAGTGTGATCGACCTCGACTTGATTGAAGATCTCAAGAGCGGCACCGACTTCGGCCTCGCTGGGAGAGCGAGCAAGGATGCGGTAGTAGACCTCCTCGATGATCTTGCGATCATCCGGTTCGGAGTCGACCAGTTTGGTCAAGCCGCTGTTCTCGGCTCCGATCGCGTCGGCGACCGTGGGTCCTGACAGGAATGCCATCACCGCACTCATCTGCATGTCGGCAGAGCGTTCGCATTCACAGGCGCTCTCACGGACGGGGCGCCCAAGGTTGGCGAGGAAACCTGATTTAGCATCGAGCTTGGCATCGGGAAGCTGGCTCGCCCTCACGCCCGGCTTGGCCCCGGGAATGTTCGGGGTGGCACCGCTAACAAAATAGACGGAGTCGAAAAGCACCTCGGCCGGGAGGCGTCGGGCCCGGGCGCGTGAGAAGTTGGTCTCGTCGGTCTCGTTCCACCGGTTGGATGCGATTGAGAGCTGATACGTGCGCGACTTGCAGATCTCAGACATGAGAGCCCTGACATTAAAGTCGGACTTGATGAACTGGTTGGTAAGGTAGTTCAGTAACTGCGGATTGGTCGGGGGATTACCGGCGCGGATGTCGTCAAGAGGTTCGATGATGCCGGTTCCGAGCATGTATCCCCAGATGCGATTGGCGTAGCTCGAGGCAAAATACTCGTTGTCCTGGCTGGTGATCCAGGCGGCGAGTTCTTCACGTCTTGTTGGTTTGGCAGGATCGGTGAAGGCGGCCTTCTCGAGAGTTGCCTCGTAAGGGAAAGCGGGTGACTGCACGGCACCGGTTCGATTGTGAGTAATTTCTCCTTCCGTCTTATCCCCGATGACTTCGTAGAGAGGCTTGGCACCTTCTACGGCAGTTCCGCCCAGGTTTTGTCTGGGAGCGTTCTTGGTATCCCGCTTCAGATCGATACGAGCGAAGTAGGCCGCGGTTTCGAAGTATTGATCCTGGGTCCAGCGTTCGAAGGGGTGGTCGTGGCACTTGTTGCAGTTGAAGCGCGTCGCGAGAAAGAGATGGGTGGTGTTCTCCATGATCGCATCCGGTTCGCGGAGCACCTTGAAGTAGGACGCGGCCGGGTTGTCTTTGTTGGAGCCGGTTGCAGTGAGAATCTTGTAGGTGAACTCGTCATAGGGGGTGTTGGTCTCGATTTCCTCGTGGATCCAGTCACGGAACAATTGAGCCCCTTCTGCGCCGAGGAATTTTGAATTCACCTGGAGCATGTCACTCCACTTGTTGGTCCAGTGATCAACGAATTCAGGTGCCCCTATGAGTTCATCGACAAGAGCATCACGCTTTTGTCGAGTGGGGCGTTTATCGGCGAGAAAAGATCTGACTCTTTTAGATGCCGGAGGTAAACCTGTCAGGTCGAGGTGAACGCGGCGCACGAACTCCTCGTCGGTGCAGAGCCCGCTGGGTTGGAGCTTCATGCGCTTCCACTTGGCGGCAACGAGCTTGTCAATTTCGCCCCAGACGGCGGGTTCTTTCCAGGTGAAGTCTTCGCGATCACCCATGATCGTGAGTGTGGTCGCTGCGTAGGCACCCTCGAAGCGGGCTAGGATGGGGGCTTCTCCGCGACGCAGTGACATCATAAGTCCGAAGTCGTCGTGATCTGCGACTTCGCTGTTTCCGGACTCAATAAAAGCCTCACGGGTAACATCGCGGCTCTGGCCGTCGGCCCAGTGAGCGATGACGCGGAACTGCTGAGCGCCTTTGACGTTCTGGATGACCGGGTTTTTGGGGAAGAGTTCGATGCGGTTGACCTTGGGGGTGTCGAGGTGGAGTTCGGCTCCGTTGGCGATCCACTGGCGGACAGTCCTATAATAGTCGGATCCGATATCGGTCAGTTTGCCACCTTCGTGGGGAACGGCGCCGGTGGCCTTCAGCAGCATGAGTGAGTCGTCGGGCGAAGCGTAGTTGACCCGACGGGCCGTGTGGTCATCACCAAAGGCCCGCACATCGAAAAGGGGGTCGTAGCCCCGCAGGCTCAGCTTGAAGCCGTTTCTGCCATCCTTGGCTCCATGACAGGTTCCCATGTTGCAGCCCATACGAGAAATGACTGGATTGACGTGGCGCACAAAATCGGGAGCGATCGTGCTGTCGAGGTTAGTAACGGAAACTGTGGTTTCGGCCGTGAGTCCTTTGTAGTAAACGCCAATGGTCTGCTCCACCTCGCCCCTGGCGCTGACAACGCCCCGGTTATCGACCTTGAGATTCCTGCTATCGGCTGCGAAGGTAACTTTTCGGGTGAGGTCGACGGTTTCGCCATTCGTGTAGGTGCCAGTTACGAGCAGTTGGGAATAGGCGCCGGGTCCGTCCAGAGCAATCTGGGCAGGAGAAACGGCAATAGACATGAGCTTGCGTCCCTTCGGCAGTTCCTCGGCCTTGAGTTCGTGGTGTTCGCCCTTGGCGAGATTGACCGGGTCTGACTGGCTCGCGGGCTGGGGCAGCTCTCCTTCGATCTTAATGGGGTTGATGACTCTCCTCTGCTTCAGGTCAGCGGAGTTCAGGAGGCGGACTTTGCCGTCGTCCGTTCCCGCTGCGATCGTTTTTCCGTCCGGAGAATAAGCGACCGAGAATGCCGCCGCATCAACGTCGAACCTGGCAAGGCGCTTGGCTCCACGGGTGTGAAATTCTTCGATCTTGTCGTCCTTGTTTTCCTCTGCATTAGTCGAGCGGCGAACGGTTTCGAAGAGCTTCTTTAGTTCGGGAGTGATCGCAGCATCGTATTCGGACTGGTAAAGGCTGATCTCGCCGGAGCCGTCCAGACTTGAAACGGCGACAAATTGTTTGCCGTCAGGGTGAAAAGCGACGTCCCAGATGCGGCCTTTCATGGCGGGGTATTTCCGAATTAGATTGGCATTGTCTCCGATCTTGCGAACGGTTTCACGCTTCATGCGGTAGATTTGGGGCACGCCATCGGAACCGCCGATCAGGATGTGATTTTGTTTGGGATGGCGTTCAACAGCGTTCATGCCGCCTTTAAGTGCGCCCGGAGTGATGGAGGTAAGATTGTCGACGAAGCGTTCCGTCTCGACCTCAGTAAGCTTTGCAGTCATGTCTCGACCAACCGAAACGAGGTGCTTGCCTTCCTGCCCCCAAACGGTTGCGAGGACCCAATCGTTGTGGCTGCCCATGAAGAGGACCTGTTCGCCATTGCCGACATTAACGGCGCGAACGGTGTTATCGGGCAGACCGAAGGCGATGAGCTTGCCATCGGGAGACCAACTGGCTCCGTAGGCGGTATCGTAGCCAACGATTTTGGAGAGCTCTAGCTCCTTTTTGGCCAGATCCCAGACTTGGATCTCTCCCATGCGACCGGGAAGACCGCCGGCGACGGCCAGCCGCTTGCCATCAGGCGAAAAGGCCACTGACTCGATTCGCTCGGAAAGGCCCACGAGTCGGGAAACTAGTCCGGAACCGTCGGCATTGTGGATTAGAACTTCGTGGAAACCGGCGACGGCGAGCAGTTTGCCATCAGGGGAGTAGTCGAGTGATGTGATGACCGGGGGGACAGCGTAACGGGGAGGATTGTCCTGAGTGTAGCGCTGCCTGGCGTTCTCGGGAGTATCGTCCTTGGCACCTTGATCGATCCATTTTCTGACAAGATTCGCTTCATAGTTGGTGAGGGGAGCTTCCCTGGGGGGCATTTCGGGGCGATCATCGCCCTCCTGGGTAACAATAAGTTCGTAAAGGTAACTTTCGTGAGCCTTACCCGGAACGACGGCCTTGTCAGTTTCGCCCCCTGCGATCAGCGCAGCGACGTCAGTCATGATGTAGTCCGATTTGGCCTTAGCAGGTTGGTGGCATCCTTGGCACTTCGCTTGGAAAACAGGGCGAACGTGTTCGTAATAACTGACCGTTTCCGGAAGACCCTCGGGATCTTCTGCGTGGAGCAAGGTGGTCAGGAGATAACAAGCAGGAAGGAAGTGTTTCATTGTGCTATGAGCGGCCGCGCGGAGCACGTTCCAGACGCAGTGGAGAGTAACTTTCTGACCCTTGAAGAACAATCACGCGTTCATGGGCAGAAAGGGCCAGTTCCGTCCGGAGGATTTTGGCAGCTAATCCGCTGGCTGATCCTCGGGGAGAATCTTCATCACGAGGGGCCTGTGATCACTGGCTTTGTCCCAGTCGTCCCAATGGTAAATGTGGGAGTCCTTACGATTGATCTCGGGGCTGAGCCCCTTACTATACAGGGCATAGTCGAAGCGGGAATAGGAGTCAGCAAAGGACCAGTGATGGGTCCAACGAAGCCCGTATTGATCATCAAGCGTCAGGGAAGTGAGGTAGCCCGGACGACTCCAACTGCCTTGGAGCGTTTTCACAGGGGGCTCAATGCGCAAATCGTTGAAATCCCCCATCACAACAAGGTTTATCCCGGGTTGCTCCTCAAAGATTCGATCTAGATGCTGGCGGGCGAGGCGGGCCTCATTCAAGCGCATCAACGCTTGATCGGCTTCGGGAACGTCCCGCTTGGATTTGAGGTGAAGTGCCAGATAGCGGAGGTGGTAGCGGGAATTGATGGCGATGGTGACATCCAGAACGCCGCGTTGGAAGGGGAGTTTGGTTTCTCCGATGACATAGGTGTAATCATCCCGAGAGTTTACTTCGACGAGCGGATAGCGGGAAAGGAGAGCCAGATTTCGGTTGTGGCCGCTGGCTGCAGTGACCAGCTCAGTGTGAGGGAGGTCGACACCGGCCTGCTTGAGGCGTCCTTTGAAGTCGGCCATGAATGATGCGTCTCCCAGTTCACAGACCCCGAGGATATCGGGCTTCATCGCGACGATAGCATCGATGAGATGCCTGATCTCGTTCTCGGGTTTTGGAGCGTCTTCAACGACCTTTTCTCCAACGCGCCGCTCCATCGCAAGATAGTTCTTGAGATTATAAAAAACTAAGTTAACCTCTTTATTTTCAGCGGTTTGTGCAAAAAGTAAAGCGGGTGTGATGCACAAACTTAGGCCGACTGCCAAGGCTGTTGGTCCAGTCGCCCGAGAGTTCATTCAGAAAAGGGAAAAGAAGCCTTCAGTCTTCAGACTTGGCGGGGTGGTTATCCGAAGCGTCTTCAGATTTTTCCCACTCCTTTTTGCCTTCCTCTTCACCTTCTTTGATTTCTCGTTCGAATTCGGTTTTCGCCTTCTTGAATTCCCCCATGCCTTTACCCACACCGCGGGCGAGTTCGGGGATTTTCTTGGCACCGAAGAGGAGAAGGACGATCAGGAAGATGACTATCATCTCCTGCATGCCGGGAGCTCCGAAAGCTAGTAGGGTCGTTTTCACGGGGTAAGACTATCCTTGGGATTCCTGGGATGCAAAGGGTATTTGTGCCCTAGTTTTCCCTGTTCGTGTGGCACGAAGACGTGATCCATTTGCGGAGGCCAAAGAAACAAACATTGAAGATCCCGAGTTGCGTTAAGCCCCCTCCAGCTCTGGGGGAGGGAGAGGCGGAGGAGAGACAGTCACTGTATTGGGGTGACCGCAGGCGCCAATCACCGCTCGACTGACAGCCGCCTAATTCCAGCGGTGAATCGGCGGCGCCCCGAAAAGACACAAAAGTTGTCTGAAATGTTAAACGGCGGTGTCTTGAATTCGTCGAAATTTGGGTCCTAATGATGGCCCACAACCGTATTACCTTTGTGAGTTGACAACTGCAGACTAACCCAGCCAGTTGCCAGTCCACACAAATGACTTTGGAAGCCCAAACCGTAGATCCCTTGGCGGAGGAGGAATTGTCGCCCTTCGCTTTCCTGCGCCCCGAACTGGATCGAGTTGAAAACTTGATTCGCGAGCAGGCCTCAAAGTTTGATCCTGCGGTCGAGCCTTATGTTGCCTACATCCTGAATACTTCGGGCAAACGTATACGCCCGGCCCTGACTTTTCTCTCGGGGGGAGCGACCGGAGAAGTCACAGATGAGCACAACAAACTAGCCGTGGTCCTCGAATTGATCCATGTGGCCACCCTGGTGCACGACGATATTATAGATGGAGCTGAGATTCGCAGACAGGCTCCCACAGCAAACGCAAAGTGGGGTAGCGCTCTGAGCGTTCTCCTCGGCGATAGTCTCTTCGCCCACGCCCTCATGTTGTCGTCGCAATTTAAAGATCAGGAAATCGGCGAAAAAGTAGCGTCTTTCGCTAATCAAGTTTGCAGTGGTGAAATCATCCAAACTCAACGCCGTTTTGATCTGCAGCTCTCCAAGGAAGATTATTTCGACATCATTGAAAAGAAAACGGCAGCTCTCTTTGCAGCTGCCATGGAATTAGGGGCCCGCTTGAATGGCCAAGCGTCCGAAACTTGCGTTATGCTCAGGGATTTCGGACTCCATATCGGAACGGCTTACCAAATTTATGACGACTGCATCGACCTCGTTGGGGATGAGGAAAAATTTGGTAAAACCCTCCGCACTGACCTCAATAAAGGCAAACTGACTCTGCCAATCTTGAACCTTCTCGGCAGTGCCAATGAAAAACAGCGTGAGAAACTTCACCGCCTCCTAATTCAGAGGGAGCCAATCGACGTTTCGGCTCTTGCAAGCATTGCCGATTACGTGGGCTCCATCGAGGCAGCCGTCGATAAAGGGCAGGATCTGGTGTCTCAGGCCCGCCATTGTCTCACGATTCTAGGCCACAGCGATCACAGAGACGCTCTTTCCGGGATCGCCGACTTCCTCGATGTCCTTCTTGAGGGATGTCGACAGTAAGTCGTGTCAGAATAAATTCCGGCGTAACTCGCGAAAGCAGAGCAACCAGTTACGATTTATCTGGCCTTTTGTTGACAAGTGGCACACTCCTTGCTTCTCTCAGCCGTTGGAGAAGCAACCCGAAGCTCGTGCTGCTCACGCAGGACGCCCAACTGCGGTTTGGCTTCGCAACCCTAACACAAAACGACAACTAGTTATTATGGCTAAACTGAAACTTGAATACCTCTGGCTTGACGGTTACGAGCCCGTTGCAAATCTGCGCGGCAAAACCAAAATCCTCGAAGGCGACCCTGAGAATTTGACCCTCGCTGACTGCCCCGAGTGGGGATTCGACGGCAGCTCGACTCTGCAAGCTGATGGTAGTGATTCCGACTGTATCCTGAAGCCAGTCGCTCTCTTCCCTGACTCCACTCGCCTCAACGGCTTTCTCGTGATGTGTGAGGTGATGCTCCCCAGCGGCGAAGCACACCCCTCCAATTCACGTGCCACCATTCCTGACGACCCCGGTCTCTGGATCGGACTCGAGCAGGAGTATTTCCTAATGCAAGAAGGGCGTCCGCTCGGCTGGCCCGAAATGGGGTATCCCGATCCCCAAGGTGAATACTACTGCGGTGCTGGTAATTCCTCGGTTGGCGACCTAGCTCGCGCTATTGTTGAAGAGCACCTCGACATCTGTCTAGATGCCGGAATCAATCATGAAGGTATCAATGCCGAGGTGGCCAAGGGCCAGTGGGAATTCCAAGTTTTCGGTAAGGGTTCTGCGACCGCCTGTGACCAAATCTGGGTGGCTCGCTACATCCTTCAACGCGTTTGCGAAAAATACGGCGTTGACGTGGAGTATCATTGTAAGCCTTTCCAGGGTGACTGGAATGGTTCCGGTATGCACTGCAACTTCTCCACAGAGTATCTTCGTGAGACTGGTGGACAGGAATACTTCGAGAAGCTCATGGCTCAGTTCGAAAAGAACATGGAAGAGCACATTGCAGCTTACGGTCCCGATAATCACTTGCGCCTTACCGGACTACACGAGACGCAGTCCATTGACACCTTCTCTTACGGAGTTGCTGATCGCGGAGCTTCAATTCGGGTGCCTCACTCATTCGTGAATAACGATTACAAGGGTTACCTTGAGGATCGTCGTCCTAACTCACAGGGCGACCCATACAAGATCGTTTCACGCGTATCTAAGACGATCGCGGAAGTTTCGTAAATCGTCTTACAGCAACACTTTGCTATCGTTAGAAAACGCCGTGGCCTTCGGGCCGCGGCGTTTTTGCAGGCACCTTAGGGGTGTTTCCGAAAATACGGAAAACCGGTATGCTGCCGTGCTGACTACTTTTCGCCTTGCTTATGCTGGACGGCGTGCTCTTTCCAAATGATTCTCTTTGAAGGGCGATGCTTTCTTTCAAACAGGGGGCAACCGAGTATGCTGATGGCAGCCAACCCGATCACGGAAATACAAACTCAGAGCAGATGACGTGGTGCTCTCGTGGTCTTTACAATAGCCCTATCACTATGTGTCGAGTTGGGTGGGTTGAAGATATCAGATGGCAGCAGAATGATTGAGTATGAGTTGGGACTCAGTCGGCGGGGAAAAGCAGAATCTAACAATTCCCTCGTTTCGCCAGGCTTCGCGAATGATCGTTGAGCACGAGGTTACGGCGCTTGGCTTTGTTAAACAGCTTTAGAGCCTCTTCCGGTTCTTCGAAGATCTCCGTGTAGAGCCAGATAGCTTCGTCATAAGCCTCCCTCTCATCCGGGTAGTGCTTCAGCACTTTTCTGTATTCGTCGAGTGCCTCATCGTAACGGCCTTCTTTGACATAGTAGGCGGGTAGTTTCAGATTCAGGGTCGGTTTGTTAAATTTCGTTACCGGAAAAATGATGGATTCGATCAGAATCATCAGGGGGCGGGTGACGGCGGCAAAAAGCGATTCCCAGACTGCCGCAAGTCCGACAGCGAAAGACATTACGGCCACGAACATGAATGAAGGATCCAGATTGTGATAGCCTTTTTTGGCTGACCAGAGAGCGATTGCAAAAAGCGCAATTCCAAGAATCCACCGGAAGATAGTCTTTTGAATTTCCTCAAGCATGTTGCCCTAAAGGGTAGCTCCAAATCGCAGGACGAGTAGTTCAAAAATTGCGGAGTCGAAGCAGGGGAGGATCCGCCCTTTACATTGCCTGAGACGCAGGTTTTGCTGACGACATGCAGATTCTGAAGCGACTTCTTTTTCTTTTCTTCTGGCTTAACTCCATCGTGTGGGCCGGTTACTGCGCAGAAAACGTGGAAGTGCCAACCTACATTGACCTAAGGTCCGCGTCTGAACGCCCGGAATTTGCGATTCAGGGGGAGTATGAGGCCGACGGGAAAGGGGTTCAGATCGCAGATCTGGGTCGAGGAGAGTTTCACGTTCTGACCTATTCGGGTGGTCTGCCCGGTGCAGGTTGGAATGGAGATGCCATCATGGCTGAGAAATTGAAGCGAGTCCAAGTGGATAAACTGGTGAAGGGGCTTAAGCGCGTCGAACGGAGGAGTCCGACGCTCGGCAAGAAAGCTCCGGAAGGAGCCATGGTGATTTTCGACGGAAAGCCGAGCGACTTGGTCAAAGGGCAGGTGGAAGGCGGACTACTTTGGGCGGGAGGTTCGACAACGCTACCGACAGGAGATTTTGAGCTGCATCTCGAATTCAGGGTGCCCTACAAGCCCGCGCGGCCGCTAAGCAACCAGGACCGGGGTAACAGCGGGATCTACATTTTCGGAAATTATGAAGTCCAGATCTTGGACACGTTCGGTCTCGATTTTGATACAGATAACAATGCGTTGAAGGTCGGGTCTTTGAATTCCCAATGGTGCGGCAGCTTCTACAAGTTCATAACCCCTGATGTTCCGATGGCTTTTCCACCTCTGCAGTGGCAGACCTATGACATCGCTTTTACGGCCCCTCGCTTCGAGGGGGACAAGAAAGTGAAGAACGCGCGGGCGACGGTGCGTCACAACGGGGTTTTGATTCACGACGATCTTGAGCTCCCCGGAGGAACCGGCAACGGAGCCAAGCGCCCGGAGGCGCCTCAGGGAAACATCCTCTTTCAGGGGCATGGCAATCCAGTCGCCTTCCGAAACGTTTGGTTGTTAGAGAAAAGGTGATCTTATTGCTCCTTCATGGCCGAAGAGGAAATCTATGACATGGTCATCGTCGGCGGCGGAGCTGCTGGCTACTTTGGCGCAATCTCCAGTGTGGAGGCAGCGCCTTGGTCGAAGGTGCTGATTCTTGAGAAAACGGGCGAGGTTCTGACTAAGGTTAAGATCTCCGGGGGCGGACGCTGCAATGTTACCCATGACTGCCTCGATCCGCGCGAGCTTACAAAGTTCTATCCGCGTGGGGAGAAGGCCTTAATTGGTCCCTTTCACCGATGGGGGCCGTCGGATACGATCGACTGGTTCGCCTCCAAGGGAGTGGAGTTAAAGGTTGAGAGCGATGGTCGCATGTTTCCGGTCACAGACAATTCAAAGACCATCATGGATTGTCTGACAAAGGCGGCTGAAGAGGGTGGCGTTGAGTTGCGCCTGAAAGCAGAAGTTGAGTCTCTAGAAAGTGATGGCCGGGAGTGGGTGATTCGATTGTCAGAGGGTGAGAAGGTTCGTTGTCGCGCAGTCCTCCTGGCGACTGGAGGAACAAGGAACAATGCCGGGGTTAAGCTAGCTGGAGAGCTTGGACACGAGTTGGTCCCGGCTGCACCCTCATTATTTACCTTTAGGATTGATGATCCCAGGTTGGATGGATTCTCAGGGATTTCAGTTCCTCAAACTGAGGCATCTGTGCCAGTGTTGAAGTTAAAGACCGAGGGACCTTGCCTGATAACTCACTGGGGATTGAGCGGACCAGCCATACTTAAGTTATCCGCTAGGGGCGCGCGTGAATTGGCAGATCAGAAATACCGTTTTGACGTGGTGATTAACTGGTGTGGGTTGAAAGAGCCTGAGCTGCTTGAGATTTTCAGTCGGGCGCGCGAAAATTCTCCGAGGAAACGGGTGCGGTCAGGACTTGGCGAGGTCGCGATTCCTGCCCGTTTGTGGACGCGCCTGGCGGAGCACGCGGGTGTTGGTGAGGAAACGATCTGGGCAAACCTGTCCAAGACAGATCGCCACAGTCTGATTTTATCCATCATCGCGAGCCGATTCAATGTGAATGGCAAGAGCATGAACAAAGATGAATTTGTCACAGCCGGAGGAGTTAATCTCATGGAAGTAAATTTCAAAACGATGGAGAGTCGGCTCCATTCGGGACTGTTCTTCGCCGGAGAGGTGCTTGATATCGACGGAGTCACTGGCGGTTTTAATTTCCAGTCGGCATGGACCACCGGGCGAATTGCCGGTGAGGCCGCGGTTGCAGGGGCATAGATCGGGTATTCTGCTCTGCGCTTTTTTCGTGGCCGGGTGGCGTAGCCCCGACGGTGCTGTGACTCAGTGAGGCCAGAATCAAATGGATAGCTCTCCAATTGTGCCGTGTTATTGACCTTAGTCAGTTGGATCACTTCAGTTTGTCTTTGGTGGAATCATGGAAGATCCGGATATCGGCCTCGGTGGTTCCGAGTAGGACCTGGGCCCGCTTTAGCGCGTAGCGGGTAGAGAGGTTGGGGTTCTTCGCGCTGTTGAGGAAGACGTTTTCTCTTCCGATCACTTCGAACGTACCGGAATTTTTGAGAACCCGGAAAACTTCTTTCGACGCGCCACTGATGATGACATGACGCTTATGAGCGAGTAGGAACTGGACCAGTTCTTCTAAAGCAACCACGCTTGTTGCATCGAGGTGGCGGGCGTTCTTGAGCCGGAGAATAATGACCCGGAGATCGGGGTCGAGGGAAGTCTTCTGGATTTGGGTGCGGAAAAGTTCCGAGGCGCCGAAGAAGAGGTCACCCTCGACGTGCACGATTGAAATAGCCGGCATGGGGCGGGCGCGCTTTTCGCCTGCTTCTCTAAGTTCGCCTTTTTCGGAGAACTCGTATTCAGTCAGGTAAGGGCGGCTGGCGGCGTGGAGATAGAGCATCACTGAAATTCCGACTCCGAGGAAGATGGCGATATTCAGTGGAAGGAGAAGTGCTGCAACGAAAGTCGTGATAAGGACGGCGGCGTCAGAGGGGGTCGCGTAAAGCGAAATCCGGATGTGACGGCGGTTGATAACCGAAGCAGCAATTCCGATGACGAGGGCAGCCAGACAGGTTTTCGGGACGAGGTGCATGAAGTCCCCGAGAAGCAGGAGTCCTGCGATACAGAGGAGGCCGCTGATGATACTGGAAAGCCGCGAAACAGCACCGCTCGCAAAGTTCAGGGCGGAGCGGGTCAGGGATCCGGATGCAGGCATGCCTCCGGTAACGGCAGCTGCAACGTTGGCGATGCCGACACTGAGCATGTCCTGGTTCACGTCAGGCCGTTCACCGGCGCGACTGGCAAGGGTTTTAGACATAACTGAGTTTTCCAGGGAGGCGAGGAAAGCAATCGAGAAGGCAAGACCTGTGAGACGGGAAATGTCCGAGAAGAAACCGCGATCACTGATTTCGGGCAGGTTAGGAGCGAGATCAGAGACGGAAAATGAGTCAAAGGTGGCTACCTGCCACCCCACGAGTTTCTGGAGGAGGTAGTAGGCCCCGGACATCACGAGCAGGGTGATAGCAAATATGGGCAGTTTTTTGAACTTCCTCGAGAAAATCAGCCAGAACACAAATGTGGCGATGCCGAGGGCCAACGTTTGCCAGTGAGTGTGGTGAGCTTCAGCAATAGTGCCCTGAAGGATCGTGAAGAAGGTTTTGGGACTGTTTGTAACGGTGGGAGGTAACTCCACACCCATCAAATGTCGCGCCTGGTTGGCAATGATCAGAATCGCAGCCCCGGCAATATAGCCTACCACTACAGAGCGGCTGACGTATTGGACCAGCTCGGCGACCCGGAAGAGGGCTCCGATTATAAGCAGGATCCCGACCATAAGCACGAGCATGGGTAGGTAGAAGATGTGATCCTTAGCCGAAAAGGCGGCGAAGCTGGAGAACAGCATAAATGCCGTTGCGTTGGTTGGGCCGAGAATAGTGTGCTTGGAACCGGCAAAGATTGGAGCAATGATGGCAGCAACGGCGCCGGAGACGATGCCATACTGAATCGGAAGGTCAGCGATGACCGCATAAGCCATGCCCTGAGGAAAGGCGAGCAGCGCAACGTTGAGGCCGGCGGTGGCATCGGTGCGCAGCGAAGAAGGATTATAGCCTCGGAATCCTCCCCGAATAGGAAGAGGGTCAATTGAGTTCTCAGAGATGAAGGACTTTACCTGCTGTCCCAGTCGTCGAAATAGCCAGCGAACTCGTCTCGTCATGCGGTGTGTTAGTGTTCAATAGACAACCGGGGAGCGAGGAAGACAAACTCTAATGTGCCGGGTCCGGCAGCGAAATTGATGTCTGATTCCGCCTCTTTTCACGGCGTTTCTTTCGTCGCTGGCGAGCCGAGCTGGCGTCCTCAAGCATAAGATAGACCGCCGGGACCAGGATCAAAGTGATCAGGGTTGCGAACAAAATTCCGAAGCTCAGGGAGACTGCCATGGGCACGAGGAACAATGCCTGCACGTCAGTTTCGAGCAGCATTGGGGTCAATCCTGCGAAAGTGGTCAGGGAGGTGAGAAGAATCGGGCGGAATCGAGCGGCGCCTGCTTCCCACGCAGCATCGTGGAGCGACAGACCCTCGGCGCGCTTTCGGTTCACGTAATCGACCAGCACCAGAGAGTCGTTCACCACCACGCCGGCGAGAGCGACAATGCCGCACATGCTCATGATCGAAAAATTGAAGCCAAGCAATAGGTGCCCGATGACTGCGCCAACGAGACCGAAGGGAATGACGCACAAGACAATCATGGGCTGAATGTAGGAGCGCAGAGGAATCGCCATAAGCACATACATTCCGAGGATAGCGAGAACTGCCTTCCGGCCCATTTCGCTGATAGATTGCGCCTGATCTTTCTGTTCGCCTTCGAAGCTGTAGTTCACGCCAGCGAATTGCTCCTCGATCAAGGTGAGAGCGCCTTTCTTGATTTCGGGCAGCGGAATTGGCTCCATTCCACGGCGTGCTCGAATCCAGTTCCGGAGGTTGTTTCCCCAGACTTTTATGTCGGAATGAGTCTGGTTGCCGGAAGTCAGTTCGCGCACGATTTCGGTAGCGTTAGTGCCTTGGGCTTTGTCGACGTCAGCGGTGATGCGGATGGCCCGTCGTTGATCAGTTCGCTGGATGGTTGCGTCAGCCCTTCTGAATTTGGCACTGGCAACCTCAGTGAAAGGGACTTCTGATCCGTTGCTAAGGCGAATTCTCATGTTCTCAAGGTCAGCGATAGAGGTACGCTCGTCTCTCGGATAGCGGACAAAGACTTTGACTTCGTCTTTGCCTCTTTGAAGTCGCTGAATTTCTTCGCCGTAAAATCCCTGTCTTACCTGACGGGCAATGTCTCCAAGGCGGAGGCCAAGGATCTTGCCAGCAGGAAGGAGTTCTAACTGCAGTTCACGCTTTCCCTCGACGTCTGAGTCTGAAAGGTCGATAACTCCGTCGTAGCTGGCGAGGGCCTCTTTAGCAAGCTGGGTGGCTTCCCGAAGTTCGGTGATATTGTCACCGATGATTTCAAGGTCGATCGCATTACCGCCGGCCGCAGATTCTGTGGCAAAGATAAGTTCGATAGCGCCTGAGACATCGCCGACCATTTCTCTCCAGCGGGAAACAATCTCAACGCCTTGGATCCCGTCGCGTTCGACAGCTCCAATGAGCTCAATGGTAACTTCTCCGATATTGGTTCCCTTGGGAACTCCATCGACGTTACCCATTCCTTCGACGAGCGGCTGGGTCCCGGTGCTTGCCAGCATGTGTTTAACCAACGGCTTTCCTGACTCGAGTGGAAACTCCTTACTGAGTTCAAGGCCTTTTTCTTCGACCAGGCGGATGGCCTCTGCTGTCTTCTGGAAAGAGACACCTTCTGCCATCTTGAGCTTGGCGTTGATCACATCCGTCTCGACCTCAGGGAAGAAGATGAATTTGATGTGACCGGACCGAATCGTGCCCACGGTGACAATGAACAGGGAAACAAATGATGCCAAAACAATGTAGCGGTTCCTAAGACAAACACGAAGGACAGGGCGGTAGAACCGGTCAACAAAATCCTCGAGGCCACGGGAGAAGATATGCTGGAAGCGAAGAATGGGTCCAGGCTCCTTCTGCTTACTGGCTGGCTTGAGACAAGCCAAGTGCGAGGGGAGAATGAGTTTCGACTGAAACAACGAGAACAACAGTGTTGGAATGACAATTAAAGGAATGTTAGGCCAGATTTTCCCGCTGACTCCACTGAGGCCAAGCATGGGGGTAAATGCTATCGCCGTCGTGAGGATGCCGAAGACCACAACGATACCGACTTCGCGGGTTCCTCGGGGGGCAGCGTCCCTCGGGTGCTCGCCACGACGCATTCGGCTGTAGACGTTTTCACCAACAACAATGGCATCATCAACCACGATCCCGAGGACAAGGATGAATGCGAAGAGCGAAATCATGTTGATCGAAATGCCGGTGTAAGGCATCAGAGCGATAGCTCCGGCGAAGGAAACCGGGATGCCCATCGCAACGAGCAGGGCGAGACTTGGTCGGAGGAACAAGGTCAACACAAGAATTACAAGCAATAGCCCAACCAGTCCATTCTTAGCAAGGAGCTTGAGACGGCCGTCGAGATACCTGGAGTCATCCTTCCAGACCTTTAACTCAACGCCAGTGGGAAGCTTGGTTTTGCCGTAGTCCTTGATGAAGGATCTCACCGTATTGGCGATTTTGAGGGTGTCTTCCCCTCCGACGCGATAGACGTTGACGAGAACGGCTGGCTCCTTGTCGAACTGGGTATTGATAAGGTCTTCCTCAAACCCGTCGCGGATCGTTGCAATTTCTGCGAGCGTGACGGTCGAACCGTCCTCGCGAGTGATGACCGGTATGGGGGCGAATTCGGGAGCGGTATACTTGCGGGCATTGGCGCGAAGCAGCACTTCTCCGCCCTCGGTGCGAACTGAACCGCCGGGAAGGTCGAGAGATGCTTTTTTCACTGCGTTGGCAATAACATCCATATTGATTCCATACTGACGAAGTGTCTGCTCCGGAACCTCAATCGAAATTTCGTAATCGCGAATGCCGGTGAGCGATGCCTGGGTCACTTGCTGCTCACCACCCCGGTAGTTGAGCAGATCAGTGCGGACTCGTTCGGCAATGGTTCGAAGCGTTCCCTCATCGGTTTCAGCTGAGACTGCGATACTCATCACCTGGGCTTTAATCAGGATTTCCTGCAGGATCGGCTCCTCTGCCTCCTCGGCTAGGTTCTGAATAGCATCGATTCGGGTTTTGACATCGTCCATCACGTTCCGCACGTCGTAGCCTGTAGCCACTTCAACCGTGACGGTGCCGTAACTCTGGCGAGCGATCGATCGAATCACATCGATCCCATCGACGTCCTGAATGGCTTCCTCGATGGGAATAACGATGCCCTTTTCAACTTCATCGGGAGTGGCGTTAGGGTAGGGAACTGAAATGGCGACTGCATCAATTGAGACCTCGGGAAAGATCTCTTTTTTGATGGTGGGCCAGGTTCCAAAACCAATCACGACAATCAATGCCATGAGAAAGTTCGCCGCAACATGGTTGCGGCTGAACCAGTAAATCACTCCGGAATCTTTACGGCTTTGACTCACGGCTTGCTGGTAGAAGTGGTGTTGTCAGTTAGTTCCTCGGAAGCTTCTTCGGCTGTCAGTGGCCTCGCGTCGACAGGGAGTCCCGAAATCAAATCAGGGACTTCGGTGATGCAGACGCGATCTCCCTCGTTGAGGCCACTCCCAACGTAGACAGTGTTGCTATCGCGATAGAGCACTTCGACGTCGCGTGGGTAGAGCTTGTCTTGACCGTCTTCTTCCTTGATGACGAGGACCTGATTCAGGTTGGTGAAGGCCTCGAATGGGATCGCAGCAACGGAATCGTAGGGTTTACCGGTCACCGAGGCACTGACGAAAAGACCGGGGCGTGCTTCGGTGCCGAAAGAGTTTTCAATGCGGGCAACCAGGTAAAGTGAGCGAGTTTGCCGATCGATTTCCCCCTCGTTGCGAATGATCTCGGCTTCCCAGTTTAAAACTTTGGAACCGACAGTAGCACTCAGTTTGGCGAATCCGGTCGGATCTCCAGCTTTGTCCAATTCAAGGTGAGTTAATTCATCAACTGACACCGGGAGACGAACTTCATAGGGGCCACTTTCAAAAACTTCGGCCACCATAACCCCGGGTGCGAGGTAGCTCCCGAGTTCGGTGTATTTCACGGCAATGATAGAATCGTAGGGGGCTTTAATATCAGTTCGCGTTTTGTCCTGAATCGCCTTTTCGACGGATTTCTTAGCCGACTCAACATGCGCGAGGGCACTTTTGAGTTGGGGAAGTCGTTGAACCAGGGGCGGAGCTTCGTCGAATTCCCGGTTGCGGCCGGAATCCCGTTCCCAGTCTCGCTGAGCCTGATCACGTCGCGCTTCTTCAATTTTCAAAGCTGATTCGGTATCAGCCAGGGTGGCTTCGGCTTGGGCGATTGCCGCGTCGAAGTCAGTGTCGTCCAAACGAATCAGCGTGTGGTTGGCTGGAACAGCCTGGCCAACTTCAAACAGGGGATCGACGTAAACAATTTTTCCGGGAACCTCCGCTGCTAGCTGGCTGCGGCGATGGGCTTCGACGATGCCTTGAGAGGGAATCTCAAACGAGACGGTCTTGAGATTGGTTTCGATAAAGTCCACCACCATGAGTGACTTAGCCTGTTCCGTCTTTTCGGGAACGGGGCGGGTGACCCACAACAATCCAGAGATGGCGAACCCGGCTACGAGCACTCCGATTCCGATCAGGATCTTGAAAAGTTTCTTCATGACTGGGTGCCTTTGTTGCCGGTTGGAGTTGAGTGAGGTCGAAAGCTGCCACCAAGCGCGAGATAAAGGTCAACGCGGTTGTCTAAAAGGAGGCGGCGAAGGCTGAGCAGCTGTGAATTGATCACGAAAGCCTGCTGCTGAGCGCTGAGGACGGTGAGGATATTACCAGTTCCGTTCTCGAATTCTTCGAGTGCGCGATTGTAGGCTTGGGTTGTCATGCGAGCTGATTCGGTTAGGAAGTTGACCCGGTTCTTGAGATACCTCTCGGCAGCGAGGGCATTCTCGACTTCGGAAAAAGCTACGAGCGCGGTCTGCTCGAAGTTCGAAACCGTTAGATCCATCTCGGCTTCACGTCTCGCGATATTCGCGCGCAGTCGGCCGCCCTGAAGAATTGGTTGGGCTGCATTGGCTGCCATGCTCCAGACGCTGAAGTTGCTGTCAAGAATGTCAGAGATATCATCGCTGGCAGTGCCAAAAGAACCGGTCAGACTGATAGTTGGGAGTAGCGCCCGCTTGGCTTCGAGGAGACGTTCATCGGCTGATGCGATTTGTCTTTCCGCAACGGCGAGATCAGGTCGCCGGTCGAGCAGGGTTGCCGGAAGGCCTGCGGGGACGGGGCCCGGGAGTCCAGGAAGCTTGGCCGTGTCGCCTGCCTGACCTGCGGGAAAGCTCCCCGCCAGCACTTCGAGTTGTCGCGAGGTTCTCTGAGCCAGTTCCAGTTCGGAATTCAGGTTTTCCTTGGCCCTTGCCACGTCGGACTGGGCCAGCAAGAGTTCGGAAGCGAAATTGCGCCCATTCTCTTCGATACCGCGTTCGAAGCGTCCACGCAACAAGTCTTCGGTCTCCGAGAATTTTCGGATGGTGAGCCGGGTCAGGGAAATCTGGTCTCTGGTCTCGGCGAGAGCGAACCACGCTTTTACAGCTTGTCCGCTCAGGGAAAGTTCCGCGGTGGCGCGGTCGAACTCTGAAGCCTCGAACTCCGCAATGGCAGCCTGTTGTCCGGCTTTGATTTGACCCCACAGGTCGAGTTCCCAGGACATATTCAGCCCGACCCCGAACTGGTTGTAATAGGAACTGAGGGGGCCACTGCCACC
>PKCI01000235.1 GCA_002862135.1 Verrucomicrobiota bacterium
AGCTTCGCACCAAAGAAGAAATATACTCACTGCGCGGAAAGCGCCTCGCTGAGAAGAAGGCTCTCTAAGCTGCTTCCAAGCTCATATTGAAAGGACTGAAGAGAAATGAAACTTCACGATTTGCAACCTACCGAGGGATCCAAACATCGCCGCCGCCGTGTTGGTCGGGGTGAAAGCTCAGGTCTTGGTAAGACCAGTGGTAAAGGCCACAAGGGTCAGAAATCCCGCTCGGGCGCTTCGATTCGCCCCGGCTTTGAAGGTGGTCAGATGCCCCTGGCCAGACGCCTCCCCAAGAAGGGTTTCAACAACGCTCAGTTCAAGACGCAATTCGCGATCGTGAATGTGAGCCAGCTCGAGGCGAAATTTGCTGACGGCGACACGGTTAACGAGGAATCCCTCCGCGCCTGCGGACTGGTGAAAGGTATCTACGACGCCATAAAGTTACTCGGTATGGGAGACCTCACCAAGAAGCTTACGGTGGATGTGGACAAATTGTCCGGTGCCGCCAAGGAGAAGATCGAAAAAGCCGGTGGTTCGGTCGCCGAGTGAGACCAACCCCCGCCGCTTACCCTGTTGAATAGCTGACCTAGTTATGTCAGCGTCTTCCATGTAAAGACCCAAAGCACCGCTTCAGCGAATGATTTCCGCTTTTGTAAACAGTTTTAAGATCCCGGAGCTCCGAGCCCGTATCCTGTTCACCATACTCGTGGTTGTGATTGTGCGCCTTGGAGCCGTTGTCACCCTCCCGGGGGTGGATGCCGGCGTTCTCACCGAATGGTATAATCAAGTTCAGGAGCAGTCCAGCGATGACAAAGGCCTAACTTCTGTGCTGGCGCTGATGAACGTGTTTAGTGGAGGTGGTCTTCAGAACTCAGCACTCTTCGCGCTTGGCATCATGCCTTACATCAGTGCGTCGATCATGATTCAGCTCCTTACTGCTGTGGTTCCTGCTCTGGGTAAGCTGGCCCGCGAAGACGGTGGTCGCCAGAAAATCAGCATGTACACTCGTGTCCTCACGATTGTGCTCTGTTTGTTTCAGGGTTACATGCTAGCTCAATCGCTTGTGACACCTGAAGCGAATCCATTCCTTCGTGACATCGCGAGTAATTCGACCTCGGAATTGGTTCCGAATGGGGGGATGGCCTTTGTGCTCCAGACTGTGGTGATCATAACGGCGGGCACGGCGTTTCTCATGTGGCTGGGTGACCAGATCACGGAGCGCGGAATCGGTAACGGTGTGTCTATCATCATTACGGTGAACATCATTTATGCTCTACCCGGTGCGCTCTACCAGGTTTACAACACCTACGTGGCTTCTGCGACTGACGATCCGCTGAAGTCTTTCCAGTTGGTGGCACTCCTTGCTTTCCTTTTCTTTGTGGTGGCAGCTGTGATTGCGATCACCCAGGCCCAGCGACGGGTCCCGATTAACTACGCCAAGCAGGTGCGCGGTGGCAAAATGTATGGAGGGCAGACTCAGCACATGCCGCTGAAGGTTAACTATGCCGGCGTGATGCCCATCATTTTCGCCCAAGCCATTTTGATGTTTCCTTCCCAGATCCTTGGTTGGGCTTTCCCGAACAGTGACTGGGCGCAAAACCTGGCACTTACCCTTGGTGGTGGTGGCAGCGGATGGGTTTACTATGCCCTGACCGGTCTCATGATTTTCTTCTTCAGCTACTTCTGGGTCGCGACCATGTTCCAGCCCAATCAAATTGCTGACGATCTTAAGAAGAACGGTGGATACATTCCCGGTGTTCGCCCAGGTAGGGCCACGGCTGAGTTCCTTGATAAGACGATGAGCCGTCTCACCTTTGCCGGTGCAATTTTCCTCACTGTCATCGCCGTACTTCCTCCCATTCTGACTGCCATTATGGGGGTGCCGCCTCTGGCAGCGCAGTTCTTCGGTGGAACAGGTCTTCTTATCATGGTCGGCGTTCTGCTCGACATCATGCGCCAGGTGGAAACCCATCTAATCCAGCGCCACTACGACGGTTTCCTCCGCAAAGGGCGAATCCGTGGCCGTTTCGACCGCCCCGGTGGCCAGGGTGCTGCTGCCGGTGGCAACCAGATTCTCTGGCTACTCGTGATCGCCGCTGTGCTGATAATCGGCGGCATCGTTTACTTCCAGATTTCCCGCGGTTAATCCGCTAATGGTGAGTCATGGCCAAGCGTAAATCCAGGATTCAGCTTCGCAGTGGAGCAGAGTTGGATGGGTTACGAGAGGCTGGCTTGATTGCTGCTGACATCCTTCGTCAGTGCTCTGAGTTGGTTCGTCCGGGAATTACCACCGGGGAGATCGACGCCGCAGCTGATCAGTTTGTGAAGGAACACGGCTGCGTCAGCGCTTTTCTTGGCTACCGTGGTTTTCCCGGCAATATCTGCATCTCCATGAACGAAGAGGTGGTGCACGGAATTGGCGGTGACCGGGTCATGAACGAAGGTGATATCGTGAAGATCGACGTTGGTATTGAAACGCGTGACGGTTGGATCGGCGACAACGCCAAAACCATCCCGGTTGGCAAGATCAGCGACGAAGTTGAAAAGTTGCTCATCGAGACCGAGCAGTCACTTTACCAGGCGATTTCTCACGCGAGGGAAGGGGAGCCTCTTTCCGCACTTTGCGCATCCGTTGAAGAACACGTCGCTCAATTTGATTTTACGGTGGTGAAGCAGTTTGTCGGTCACGGTGTTGGGCGAAAACTCCACGAAGAGCCGCAGGTCCCGAATTACTGGGATGCCGACGAAATGCGGATGCGGCGCTTTGCCAATCCGCGACTTAAGCCCGGCATGGTTCTCGCAATCGAGCCAATGGTTAATTTAGGCACTGATGGGGTTCTTATCCTCGACGACGATTGGACCGTGATCACCGAAGATCACGAAATGTCCTCCCATTTTGAACACACCGTATTGGTTACGGACGGGGAGCCCGAAATCCTCACACCGAGGGCCCGAACGTATGAATTCAGTGCTGCCGGAGCCGTAAGCGCAGCGTAATTCCAAAAATTCTAAAAAAACTGTCCCAAATCTGGTCTAAACCCCGAAACACCTGTTGCGAGTAGTAAAATCTGTGGTAAATACTCCGTCCTCGCGCCAAATCGCAACGTTGAGGTCGAGGTAGGGGATTACGACTGGCAAGCAAACCTGATCGCAACGACCTCTGTGTAAGCGACCGACATCCGATTGTCCCATGAAAGTAAGGCCATCTGTTAAAAGACTTTGCAGCGACTGCCGCATTATTAAGCGCCAGGGGATCCTTCGCGTAATCTGCAAAAACCCCCGGCATAAGCAGCGTCAGGGCTAATTTCGAACGAACCGTTACACCGAAATTTTTTTGATATGGCACGTCTACTTGGAGTTGAAATCCCTAATGAGAAGCGAGTGGAAGCTTCTCTGCCCTACATTTACGGAATCGGCAGAGTGACTGCCACAAAGATTTTGGAAGAGGCCGGTGTTGATAAGAACATTCGCACTGGTGAACTCACCGACGAACAACTTGGCCGAATCGCGAATGCGATCACTGGCAGTGGCATCATGATTGAGGGTGACCTTCGTCGTGAGATCCAGGGCCATATGAAGCGCATCACTTCCATTAACTGTTACCGTGGCTATCGCCACCGTCGCGGTCTCCCTGTGCGCGGACAGCGCACGTCTACTAATGCTCGCACACGTAAAGGTAAGCGGAAGACTGTGGGTGTAGTACGCTAACTTCCGGTAGGCGGAATAATCATAAAATTTAAGAACGATGGCTGAAGAAGAAAAATCTGAAGAGGTGGCAGACAAGGTCGTTGAGGCGGCTGCTGAAGAGACGGCACTTGAAACTGCTGCTCCCGAAGCTGCAACTGAGTCAGCCGGTGCTGCTGCCGAGGAAGAGGCGGCTCCCGCTAAAGAGAAGAAGAGCGAAAAGGCTCGAACAGCCGAGGACATCTTCCTCGAGCTCGAAGGTGCTGAAGGTGCCGAGGCGCCTAAGGTTCTCAAAGCCAAGGGTAGTAAGAACGTCCAGACTGGGGTGGTTCACGTTTCCGCTTCTTTCAACAACACCATCGTCTCCGTCAGTGATGCCAGCGGTAACGTGATTGGCTGGTCCAGTTCTGGTAAGATGGGCTTTCGTGGGTCTCGCAAAAGCACCGCCTACGCTGCCCAGCTCGTTTCCCAAGACGCTTGTCGCCAAGCCATGTCCCACGGTCTCAAGCAGGCTGAAGTCCGTGTGAAAGGTCCTGGTGCCGGTCGCGAATCTGCGGTTCGTGCCGTTCAGGGACTCGGCATTGAAGTGACACGAATCAAGGATGTGACTCCCGTTCCTCATAACGGTTGCCGTCCCAAGAAAGCCCGACGCGTTTAATTGCACGCCAGCGTTTAACCTCGAATTTCCTACAAAGAAATGGCAAGACATACAGGCCCAACTGACAAAATCAGCCGCCGCTTTGGTGTGGCTCTTTTCGGCCCCTCCAAGGCTCTGGAGCGCCGCCCTTATCCTCCCGGCCAGCACGGTGCCCGTGGAGCCCGTCGCAAAAAGAGTGACTACAGCGTCGCTCTTGCGGAGAAGCAAAAACTTCGTTTCCAGTATGGAGTGATGGAGAAGCAATTCCGTCGCTACTTTGTCGAAGCTCAGCGTCGTCGGGGTATCACCGGTGACATCCTTGTTCAGCTTCTTGAGACCCGTCTCGACAATGTCTGCTACCGCCTTGGCCTTGGCAATACTCGCCGTGCTGCCCGCCAGTTTGTGGGCCATGGTCACGTCACGGTAAATGGTCAGCGAGTAGATATTCCTTCTTACTGTGTGAAGCCTGGTGATGTGATCGCTGTTGCAGAAAACACTCGCTCCCAGCAGCTTGGTATGCGCTCCGCTGACGCTACTGCTGCCCGTCCGGTGATGGATTGGCTCACCTTTGATAAGGATAATCTTTCCGGCGCGGTGGATCGCCTCCCCGAAGCCGACGAAATCGACACCATGGTCAACGTCCAACTGGTGGTTGAGCTTTACTCACGTTAAGTAACATCCTCAAGCTTTCGAAAATGTGGCATTCGGTTACCTGTGATGGCCGTCTGTCACATTTTTGTTATACAGGACGGTTGGAATTACTACCTCACGGACTCATAGGTAGCCGGCTGATCCGGACATGAATACATCCTACTTCCATAGCAACATGAAATCCTTGACTCCTTGCCTTCTTGGCCTCGTTCTGGCGGCATTTTTTGCTCCTGCAAATGTCTTGGCGCAAATCGAAGAACAGGCCCGACAGATTCTTGAAGAGAATAAGTCTGCGCTCGTCGTTGTGACGGTTCAGAGCACCCTCGAAGCCGGAACTACCGGTGACCCTCTTCCTCCTCGAGAGCAGCAGCGACGAACCCTTGGTGTCACGATTGGAGAGGATGGCCTCATCATGGTATCCAACTCCGCCATCGATGCGAGCGTAGGTCTCGAGGGACAACAAGCGAAGCGGGGGGAAGAAGTAGTAACCATCCAGACGGCAAAATCTGTCTTTACCGAAGTTGAAATCAGCTACGGTGACACCACGCTGCTCCACGGAAAAGTTATCCGTCAGGACGAGGAGGCCGACGTGGCATTCATCATGCCTGATAAGGCTGAAGCCGAGACTCTCGGAAAGACTTTTGACTTTATCGATCTCTCCGAATTTGCGGCGACCGCTCAGGCCGCAGATCAGGTCATCGGCCTGTCCCGCGCTTCCGGCGTTTACGGTTACATGCCGATCATGACTATCGGTCGCATCAGCGGCGTGTTTAAAACTGATCGTACCTACTTCGTAACAGAGGCAGGTACTGCCCAGGGAATCCCAGTGTTTACAATCGATGGAAACCCAGTCGGGGTCACCGTTGTTCGTATCATTGATGGAAAACCTTCCGGAGTGCTCGGCACTCTTTCCGCCGGTTCGATCCAGATCATGGCGAACTTGGCGAGGGAAGCCGGCGAGTAAAGCTGACAGAAGACTTGTTTTACCGGGCCGGCATTCCTCCACTGGGTTGACCGGCCTTTTTTGTGATAAGATAGAGCAAAATTTGATGTGATGGCAGAGACTGCATACGAAAAATTGTCGGCTAAAAGCCGTGAAGTCCAGCTGGTGGGAGATGCCCAGGCACTCCTTGGCTGGGACCAGGAAGTGCTGCTTCCCAAGAAAGCAATCGCGTATCGCGGAGAGCAAATGGCTTGGTTCAGTGGTTGGGCACACGAGCAGTTTGTTGCTCCTGAAGTTGGCGATTGGATCGCTGAAGCGGAATCGTCGTGCGAAGGAGAACAGGAAACTGCCAACCTTCGCGAATGGCGTCACAGTTTCGACCGTGCTACCTGCCTACCGAAAGCGCTGGTTGAAGAGTTTGCGCAGGCCAAAGTGATGGCTCAGGCATCCTGGGCAGAAGCACGCGAAAAATCGGAGTTTGAAATATTTGCTCCATCCCTGACCAGGCTGATCCATCTTTGTCGCGAGCAGGCGGAGCTTTGGGGATACGATGATGTGCTTTACGATGCGCTGATTGATCGGTTCGAACGTGGGACCTCCAGTCGCCAGCTTTCGGAGACGCTCGGCGATCTGCGAGACAAGCTGGTTCCGATTGTCGAGGTGGCAACCGCAAAATCCGGGCAAGCACTTCCGTGGGAAGGCCGTGACTTTCCCGTGGAGCAGCAGAAAGCTTTCAATGAAGAGGTGGCTCGATCGATCGGGTTTGATTTCGATGCCGGGCGCATTGATACGGCAGTGCATCCGTTCTGTTCTGGAATGGCGCCTTTCGACACTCGCCTGACGACTCGCTACGATGAAACGGATTTTCGGAGTTCTCTCTTCGGCGTTCTGCACGAAGCCGGTCACGGTCTCTATGAGCAAGGGCTCAACCCTGAGCACTGGGGGCAGCCCATTGGCAATGCCGTGTCGTTGGGAATTCATGAATCACAGTCCCGGCTGTGGGAGAATCATGTCGGGCGTAGTCGGGGCTTCTGGGAAAAGTGGCTTCCCGTGGCCGCGCAGTATTTCCCGACCTTAACAGGAGTTTCTGTAGATGAAATGTATGCGGCGGTGAATCAGGCCGCCTTGAGCTATATTCGGGTCGAAGCGGATGAGGTGACTTACGACCTGCACATCCTCCTGCGATTTGAAATCGAGAAAGCCATTTTCGCCGATGAATTGGCGGTCGAGGATATTCCCGCGGCATGGAACGAGCGATTCAAGCAGTATTTCGGTCTGTCTGTTGATGATAATTCCAGCGGATGCCTGCAGGACATTCACTGGAGTATGGGAATCTTTGGATACTTTCCCACCTACAGTCTTGGCAATATCAATGCCGCCCACCTGGCCCAGGCAGCACTGGACCAGAACCCCGAGATTGCCGGGCAGATGGATAACGGTGACTATTCAGGCCTGTTGGAATGGATGCGCAAAAAAGTTCATGCCAGGGGAAGCATATTACTTCCTGACTATCTAATTGTTGAAGCGACCGGTTCTCCCGCCAGTTCGGAGGCACTTGTGAACCACCTCAAGTCCCGCTACATCAGGAATTGATGGACGGTTACCGCTGAAAAAAATTTCTCTCAATGAAAGCGTCGCGGAAAACTCAAATCGTGTATACTGAAAGGCTGCAGGAAAGCATCGTAATTGAGTGCTTTTCGACGACTGTTTGATTTGCTACCCTTATTTCCCAATTTTCCAGTTCATGGATATTTCCAACACCGCACCGATCCAACCGTTGAATCAAAAGGCGCGGATTGAGCCAGCGACTCTTGAGGATCTGCCAAGGTTGATTGACCTGACGATGGACCTCTTTGAAATGGAGGAGGACTTTGACCCTGATCGCCAGAAGCAGGAACGTGGTTTGCGCGCCATCCTTGAACAGCCAAGCCGTGGTCGGATTTTTGTGGTGCGCACTGATTACGAGATCATTGGGATGGTTAATGTTCTCTTCACTATCAGTACGGTGATGGGTGGTTTTGTGATTAATCTCGAGGATGTGATTATCCACCCCAACTTTCGTCGATGCGGCTATGGATCC
Organism: Verrucomicrobiota bacterium; assembly: GCA_002862135.1. Classification (GTDB taxonomy): domain Bacteria; phylum Verrucomicrobiota; class Verrucomicrobiia; order Verrucomicrobiales; family DEV007; genus Arctic95D-9. The sequence continues at coordinate 7,996 of PKCI01000235.1, forward strand.
CAGTTGATGACTTACGTAATCGATTTCGCCAAGCGCAAGGACTTCATGAGGATTACGTTGCTTACTGATAAAGTGAGCGATGAAAGTCAGAAGTTCTTCGAAGGTTTTGGATTCAGTCATTCGCATATGATCCCGATGCGTCTCAACCTTGGCGAGTAGCTCTGGCAGACCCTTTGCTGCGAATGATCGACAGCCATCTCCATCTGCAGGATCCGGTTTTGCTGGAGAATATAGATGTGATTCTCCCGCAGATTCGATCTGCGGGTATTGCGAAGCTGGTCGTAAATGGTAGGTGTCCGGATGACTGGAAGGCAGTAGGAGATCTCGCCTCCACGAATCAAGAAGTGATCGCGTTTTACGGCCTTCATCCCTGGTATGTGAACGGATGTCGGGATAGGTGGGAAGATCTATTGCGGGGGCGACTTAAGAGTGATGTCACCGCCGGGATTGGTGAAATCGGTCTCGACAAATGGATGCGGAATCACGATATGGCACGACAGAGGATGGCTTTTGCGAGTCAGCTCAAGATAGCTCAGGAATTTAATCGCCCAGCTGTGATTCACTGTCTGAAGGCATGGGGTGCGCTAAAAGATTGCCTCGATAACTCTCCCTTTACAGGACGGTTTCTCCTTCATTCATATTCCGGGCCTGCAGATATGATTGAGTACTTTGTGCAACGGGGCGCCTGGTTTTCGATCTCTGGTTACTTTTTCCGCGAAGACAAGGCGGCGAAGCTCGCTGTATTTGATTCGGTTCCGGAAGACAGAATCCTTCTCGAGACTGATGCCCCAGACATGCACCCGCCGGAAAATCTTATCGCTACTCCGTTAAGCCGCCCGGATACAGGAAAACCTGCAAACCACCCCGCTAATCTTTCAGGTGTCTACGAAGCCTATTCGGAGTGGGCGGGGATTAGTCGGCAGGAAACCCGAGACCGGATGAAGCGCAATTTTGCTTCCTGGTATTCTGGCCGAGATAATCAGGAAAGCACCTGAGCGATTGTATTGGAGAGGTCCTGTATCGAAAACGGCTTTGCCAGTAGGGCGGGAAAGCCGGCTTTGCTGATCGCCTCGTCGGGGCCATCAGCAAAGTAGCCGCTCGTCGCGATGACGAGAACTTCGGGATCCGCTTTTTTCAATTCCTGATAGACCTCAATTCCGTTGAGCCCACCTGGTAACGTCATATCGAGAAGAACCACATCGACCGGTTCAGCAGAATCAAGATGCTGGCGATAAGTGCGGACCGCTTCTTCGCCGTTGATGGCAGATAAGCAATCATGGCCGAGGTGCTTTAGTACTCCCTGAGTTGATTTGAGGACCGGAGCCTGATCTTCTACGATAAGGACCCGACAAGTTTTCGGGACAAGCACCGAGGTGTTGCGGTTTCTTTGCCCAGTTTCGGGATCAACGTTGCTACCACCAATTCGATTTTCGGGAATATCAGCCGTCTTAAGGAATTCCGCTGCCCTTTGGCATGAAGGGAGAAAAACCAGGAACTCTGTTCCCACGCCGACTTTGGAAGCGGCGCGTATAAATCCCTGATGGGCTTCGACGATGGCGCGGCAGGAAGCGAGCCCAAATCCGCTGCCATCGGTCTTGGTCGAAAAGTTCTTTTCGAAAATCCTCGGCAGCACATCCGGCGGGATGCCGCAGCCGCGATCACGAACGGAGACCACAGTGTAGGACCCGGGGGACACGCGGTAAGGATTACCAGCTAGAAGGTCGGCGTTGCCGACGGTTAAGTGGAGGACACCGCCATTCGGCATGGATTGGCAGGCGTTGATCACAAGATTGTGAAAGACTTGATAGATGCGATTGGGGTCACCTTCAACGAGGCGGACCCCCGGATCCACGTTGACTAGGCAACTGACGCGTGAACCGGCCGTGCACAAGCTTGAGACACGGCTGATTTGGTCCGCAACATTGAAAACCGTTGAACTGAGAAGGTCGCCTCGGGTAAAGGCCAACATCTGCCGCGCGAGCATTTCGGCATCGTCCAGAGCATGGTTTGCATCATCGAGACAATCGCTGAGGCGGGAATGGGTTCCGGAGAGGGACTGAGCTATCTCGACGTTGGACTTGATCGTTTGGAGAGCATTCTTGAAATCGTGAGCCACTCCGCCAGCGGCCATAGCGAGAGATTCGGAACGGGTTTCCTGTAAATCATCTTCAAGATCCTGATCGGGCGCGGAAATTGTCACTGGAACCGGTTTCGCAGTGGGGGCTTCCATGGACGGCTGGGCTTCTTTGGGAATGAAAGCGGGAGCGACGGCAGGCGAATCAGGTTCCGGAGTGTCGTGGATTGGTTTGAAAGTCAGGGTAAAAAGACGTGTCTGACCATTTACCTTCTGCGTTGGGCGAATCGTCCAGTGCATCGTATCTCGTGAGCCGCCATTGCGAAGGAGGACACGATCCATCCAACAGAAACCAGTGCGTCCGGCAATGATGGGAAGCTTCTCGATCAGGTTACGGAGATCAGAGCGGTCATAAACAAGCCCTAACGGAGAACCAACAAGCGAGCTTTCTTCGTAGCCGGTCTCCTCTATGGCCTTTTCATTGGCGAATACAATCTTAGGGCCAAGCGGGGTGGAAGCGAACGACTCGATTACGAGAATAGAGACGCCAGACTCCTTCGACTGACGGGCCTCCGTCGTCGGGGATGGTTGAGCGGTCCCGGCGAGACTCATTGTGCTGTGAGGTCGAGTGGTGCTGGATGGAGATCGAAGCGGGAAAACCTTTAAAATATCTATGTAGATTAAACCAACTATTTAAGAAAGCTAAAATATTAATTTTTACCATCAGGACACAAAAAACCCGGGAGTTACCTCCCGGGTTTCCGTAGTGGGAATTTGGAAGTATTTCCGATCAAGAGAAAAACGGCATGATCGGATGGTGCTCGGTGACAATCTCGTCGGTCTCAGGGTCGCGAGTGTGACCGGCAAGGAGGAAGGGACGACCAGAAGGTGCGTAAACTACCTTGTTGAGGTCCATACCGAGAGCATGAGCAATCGTAGCGTTGAATTGACCGGCAGTGACCGGATTCTCTTCAACAGACATCCCGAGTTTGTCAGACTTACCGTAGACTTGACCGCCCTGGATGCCACCTCCAGCAAAAAGGGTGGAGAAACAGCGAGGGAAGTGGTCACGACCACCATTGGCATTGATCTTAGGTGTTCGTCCGAATTCAGTACCTAGCACAATAAGCGTCTTCTCAAACATCCCCTCGGCCTTGAGGTCGTCGATCAGAGCGCTGAGAGCTTTGTCGAGTTCTCCAGCACGCTGAGGAATTGCCTGCCAAAGATTGTTGTGCATGTCCCAGCCACCGCCGCGGACCTCTACAAAACGAATGCCTGAAGAAACAAGGCGTTTGGCCAGAAGTGCTCCCTTACCAATCCGGCCACTGCCGTAGTTTTGAAGCTTCTTCTGCACATCGGGTTCCTTACTCAGGTCAAAGGTTTCGAGGTCCTTGCTCTGCATCAGTTTAAGCGTTTCGTCGTAAAACTGAGAGTAGGCAGCAACTTCATCGTTCTTGAATTTGCGTCGGAAGGACTCGTCGAAAGTATTCATCAGGTCGATGCGCTTATCGAAAAGGTCTTCGTCGACGCCTTTAGCGGGGTGCGAATTTTGAACGCCTTTGTCGGGGTCGCCGATGGGCAGGGGGGCGAGAGCAGGGCCGAAGAAACCAGCACCGGGGCCACCACCACCACCACCGATGAGAACGGAGTCTGGTAGAGTTTCGTGCTTTTTACCGAGAAGAGTCTGCGCCCACGGGCCCATGGTTGGGTGAACGATCGTGGCGCGCGGTCCGTAACTGGTGTGCATCCAGTAGGAACCGCCACGGTGGTCACCGGTCTTTTGGGTCATGGAGCGAACGAGGGCAACATCCTTGAAGCGCTTCGCGATTCCAGGCATAAACTCGGAAACCTGTATACCGGCAACACCAGTGTCGATTCCTTTGGTGGCCCCGCCGGTTTCAGTACCCGGCTTGGGGTCGAAGGTATCGATGTGGGTCATTCCGCCGGACATGTAAAAGAAGATACAGTGTTCGGCTTTTCCTCCGCCAGCCGCCTGCACGGCCTGCATGCCATTGGCGAGCGGAATCACGCTGACGCCAAGGGCAGTCTTGGCAGTACGAGCCACGAATTGTCGGCGGCTCAGTTGATCCAGGTTTTTCAGTTGGTCTTTCATGTGGATTAATTGGTTAAGAGTAGCTTTTGAGGTGGTTTATTATTGGATGAACATAAACTCGCGGGTATTAACTAGCGCCCAGATGACGTTGCCGATGGCTTTGGCTTCGACTTCCATCTTCTGCTTGTCGCTCATGCCGCTGTCAGTGCGGACGCGCATACCGGAGTTAGCAGCAGAGCTCTCATGGGAGTCCGGATAACGGGTTAAAACACTGAGGAAAATTTTGTCTACCTTGTCGCCCTTGGAACCGCGCCCATTGGCGATCTCTTTGATGAGATAGGCATCTGGGTTGGTCAGCACGCTGTTGGTGATCTTTCCGTTAAGCAGTGCCATCACCTGGGGTGAGGAACCGTCATCGAACTGGTTTTCGATGAGCTGCTTATCGGACTGGCCGAACATGCGAAGAAAGTGACCGGGCTGCTGCGGCTGGCGCATTTCCGAAGCACGGAACATTGCCTCACCACCGACATTGTCATTCCGGGAGACATACTGCCCGTCGTACTTGGTCAGGCGACCGATCTCGCCCCACTTCGATTTGTAGGCAAGGATCTCGTCAGCAGTTTTGAACGCTGTAGTGTCAGTGTGCATCCACTCTTTGTATTTCTGAGCGCCCTGGCGGGTAACACCTTCGGGATTCGCTGTCGTCAAGGTGACGAGGGAGTCCCAGAGCTGCTCAGCAGTCATGCGGCGAAGCACAGGGCCGGGAAAATGGTAGGTTCCTTTGTCCATCTGAGCGAGAGAGGGAGACATAGTCTCAGCTTCGCGTTGGTAGGTCTGGGTGTTGTAGAGCACGCGGAAGAAGTCCTTTGTGCTGTAGTTGAGGTCCTTCATCATTTCCTCAAGAAATGTGAGAAGTTCGTAGTTCTGGGCCTGGCCGTCGAGGTGACCGGGGATGTTGTAGACTGGCTCAATCTGGCCGATACCGAAAGCGATCTTCCAGAAGCGGTTCACCGTGTTGATGGTGAAGCGGGGGTTGTTCGAAGAAACGATCCACTCAGCAAAAGCGTGGCGGGGTGACTCGAACTCGGAGACGTCCATAATGTCACCGAAGTAGGCGGCGGGAGCGACCTTCATGTTGGGTTCACCATCGTCATACTTGTAATCGTGGGGCAGCTGAACTGCGTTGGAGCCGTCGTCGTGCACTTGAATGTTGGTGGTTCCCATCCATCCACTCAAGTTGCGGTCGGTGGTTTCGTTTTCGCGAAGCTTTCCGGCGGCCTTGAGAATCTTGCCCATGCGCTCCTGCTCGGCGCGGGAATTGCTTCCCATGGACATCATCATCATGGAGTTGTTGTTCCCGCGCATTCGGGTCTCGGTCTCACCCATGAACGAAGCCATCTTGAAGAAATCCATCTGGTAAACTTCCTCGAAGGGGTGATCGTGGCACTGGGCGCAGGTGATCTCTGTGCCCATGAAGATAGTGAAGGTGTTAGAAAGGTTGCATAGGCGCATGCCGGAGTCTGCCAGCAGGTAACCGGTAGCCGGATTGTCTGCGATGTGACCGGAAGCAGTGAGAAGCTCGCGGGCCATTTCATTGAACGGCTTGTCTTCGCGAACACTGGCTTTGATGTATTCGATGTAGGGGTCGACCTTGAGGTCGCCGTTACCCATCATGAAGACGCCCTCACGGATCCGGAAAAGGTCGGAGTAGTAGTTATACATTCGCATCGCGAATGCTTCCGATTCGAGCAAGTCGTCGATAAGAGCGGCGCGCTTGGCTGGGCTACGATCGGTGAGAAATTTCTCAGCCTCGTCAAAGGTCGGAATTCGGCCAGCGAGGTCGAGGTAGATGCGGCGGAGGAATTGCTCATCGCTGGTGCGATCGTTAGGGATGCACATCTGCATCTCGCGCTCTATCTCTTCCTTACGCTTGAGTTTCTCGGTGTTTGAGAGGTAAGCGTTCTGGGGTAGGGATGCAAGTTCCTCGCGAAGTTCGTAGTAGCTCTCCTTCATTTTGTTGACCACGAGTTGGTCGATGGCGGCGGCCAGAGCCGCGGGATCTGTGGGGAGGTTACTCTTGACAAAGATACGGTCTTCTTCGCTCAGCTTGGCAACCGGATAGTCAATTAGGCTGCCGCTTTCGAGCTTCAGTTTGACCAGGGCAGTTGAACCGGTGCCTTCGGTGCCGGCAAACTCAGCTTGCAGAGTCTTGCCGTCCGCTGATGTCCACGTCCGCATTTCAGCACGGGCCGTGGTAACCGAAAGCATGGCAATCCCAGCAAGCAGGGAGGCTAGTTTTTTCATCGTTCGAGGATTATTCATGGTGGTAGTTAAAGCAGGGTTGTGAAGAGAGATGAGGGTGGTTTGGAATCTCATCTGCAGCGCAATCAGGCGGAGAGGTGCTAAATTATGGTGGTTACGGTTTGATGAAAGTGTTTACTTACTGAGTTCTTGGATAACTAGCGTCGGGACGGCCTCGCGGAAGATGAATAGTTCGTCGACCCAGCCTTCAAAAGTTCTGGCGCTGGCATTATTACCCAGCTGGAATTGACCAACCCGGCCGGATTCAATCGAACTCTTGTGGGAGTCGCTGATTGTTTCGAGGTGGCCGTCGATAAAGAGATGCACGTGTGAGCTGAGATCGGCATTGTCGCCACCTATGAAACGGCAGGCGATGTGGTGCCAGTTTCCATCAGCGATGTCCGTGCTGCCGACGATGTAGCCGCCGCCGTGGTCCACGCGGATCGCTCCACGGGTTGGGCTGGTGAAATCGCGATCGCTCGAGAAAGTCCAGCCAAGCTCCTCGCGACCATATTGAATCAGCACTTCGCTGCCGTCAGGACCAATGCGAGGCGGGATTTTGACCCAAAAGGTGATGGTGAAGGCTTCTTCGAGACGGAATTCGCGAGAGAGTGGAACGTCGAGAGAATCACCATGATTGAAGAACAGTCCGCTACCGGAGCGTCCCGGTGCCCGTCGCGGGGAATTGCCCATTTCACCGGTGGCAATCAACGCTGCGTCGAAAGCATTGTCCTTGCCGGAGTCCTCGATCATTCCACCGTTGGAGTCATCAAAGGTATATTTGAGTGAGGGACTTGGTGTCGCGGTTTCTCCCATCGTAAGGAGAAAAGTTTCGCCGCGATAGGGGATGGTGGCGAGTTCGCTGCGGGTGCGGTTGTCAGCGCGCAGGGCGATGCCTTCACGGACGAGTGTGGTGACAGCGTTTCCACGAGTCCGACTGGCTTCCACTTCACCTTCCATGACGTGGAGTTCTGAGTCACCGTTCTTTGCAACGGAAATACCGAAGCGCGTTCCGATATCGACCGCATTCATGCGGGGGGTATTCACAGTGAAACCCGTTGCCGGCTTCGGGACATCCGCGGACAAGCTGCCTTCCTTGAGGAAGAGGCGATTGTTGGACTCGATGCTGAGAATGACTGGACCCTCGATTGTCGCAGTAGCTCCAGAGTTGAAAGCAATCTTAGCCTGACCTGATTCGATTTCGATAAGCCCCGGGGCCAACCACCCGTCTTTGCGAATCTTCTCGCTGGTGGTGTCAGACCATTTGAGATTTTCCGACATCTCAACGCGGGCCACAAAACCGGGTGCCGCGGTTCCGGATCCGCTGCGACCACTGCGTCCGGCGTTGCCGAACATGATAGACTGCAGGAAAAACATCAGGGCGATGGAAGCAGCCGCAGAGATGATGCCCGCCTTGATCAAGTCGGGCCAGCGAAGCGGGACGATGCCTTCGCGTTCCTCAACAATCTCAGTAAGGACAGACTTGGCAAAACTCTGGTTTCCGGCTCCCTCAGAACGCAGACGAGCCATGACGGATTCTTCGAAACTGATACTCTTCTCCTCGGCCCCTTCGCTCATCATCGTTTCGAGGGCGGTGTGAATCCTGAGTTGATGCAGGTAGCTTTCGCGAAGCTCCCGGTCGTTACGAAGTACTTGCTCAATCTGCTCACGAGCGTGCTCGTCGAGTTCTCCAGCGATGTAGGCTTCTATGTGTTCGGAGTCCAAGATTCTGACTTAAAAGGTGTTTATTGAGGCACTGAGCTTCTGCTCGATACAGGTGCGCAGGGCGGTGCGGACACGACAAAGAGTGGTGCGAACCCACGCTTCGCTCTGCTGAAAAACTCCGGCGATTTCGCGGGATGATTCAGAAAGCTTGTATTTGTGTTCCAGCAGGGAGCGCTGGTTTTCAGGCAGTTTTCGGAGACATTCCTCCAGGAAGATTACCACGGGTGATTCAGGAGAAATATCACCCTTCCCGGCCTGTTCGAAGAGATAGTGCTCCATGAACTTTTCCCGGTTGTTGGAGAGGCGCTTATGACGAAGGGTTTCCTTGCGCACCAGATTGTAAGCGATTGCCCGGATCCACTTGCCAAAATCAGTCCCGGCCTCGAAATCTAGGATATGGCGGTGAGCAAAAACAAAAGTTTCGTGTGCGATTTCGTCGATCAAGTGTGGGATCGGGAGTTTCATCGCGATGAACGCCCGAAGTCGCGAACTGTGATTGTTCAGCAGTTCTTCGTATGCGCTGAGATCACCGGCCTGAATGCGGGTGACGAGCTGGGTTTCTGATTCGTGGTCTAACACGGCGAAAATAGGTTTATGGGCTTTGACAAGGTATATCGAATTGGCTTTTTGATGTGACAGATTGTTTTGAAGAAAATCCCTCGATTGCGCTATTAGTGGGGAGCCCGAAAAGCTGTGGGCAGGCGGAATGTGTGGTGTTGCTGATTCCCATCGTGACGGGCTAGTCTAGGACGGCTGAAGTTTTTCCGCGTTGTTAGGTGGGAATCATTTCTATGGAACAAAGAGAGATCAAATCAATCCAAAGGATTGTGTGATCGGCCCCCGAAATGAAAGCCCCATCCCTCATCAACCCAACAGTGTCCTTGGGTATCCTTGTGCTTTTATCCATCCGTTCGCCGTCTCCGTCCCAAGCGGAAGATGGAGGGGATTTTCCACTGATATCCGACGACATTGAGGTTTCACTTTTTGCTCGCGATCCGATAGTGCGTAATCCTTGTGCAATCACTTTCGATTCCAAGGGAAGGCTTTGTGTTGGCATGGGCCCGCAGTACCGAGCACCCTCACCCGATTCGCCGCCCGATTCTGTGTGGATTGTGACAGACGAAGACGGCGACGGGGTTGCCGAAACCCGAAAAGAGTTCGCCGTCGGATTCAACTCAATTCAGGGGCTGGCCTGGAAGGGAGATTGGCTCTGGATCGCCAATGCGCCGGAATTAACGCGTGTGCGCGACACGAATGGAGATGACGTTGCTGACGAATACATTCGCGTCTACACCGATCTTGGGAATCTTGAGCATGGTTTGCATGGCCTTAACTTCGGCCCGGACGGGAAACTCTACATGTCAAAGGGGAACTCGAAGGGGCTCACCATCTTGCCGGATCGTCTCGCGCCGGCGCCCTTCCGCGATCTTTGGGGAGTCACTGTGCCCCCGGGCACTCCGGAACCCAAGCCGGTCTCCTTTACTTCAGCAAGCTACCGCAAAAACTATCAGGATCCACGCGACGATTGGGGCGTCACTGGCGGTATACTTCGCTGTGATGATGATGGTTCCAATCTTGAAGTCGTCTCCCGTGGTTACCGCAATCCGTGGGACATGGCTTTCGATGATCGTTTTGACTGGCTTGGTTCTGATAACGACCAGACAATGGGGGATAAACTGTTCGCGCCGTTCTATGGGGCTCACTTCGGTTGGGGGCATGCTTGGAGCTACGACTGGAAAGGCGACAATCACCTGCCCACCGCTCCCTCAAGTGGCCCCTTGTATGAAGGCTCCGGTGCCGGGGTGATCCATTGCCGCATCCCGGGATACCCGGAAAAATACCAGGATATCTTTCTCTTCAGCGACTGGCTTAATCGTGAAATTGTAATCTACCGAACGAGATGGGACGGGGCTTGGCGAAAGGCTGATCGCAAGAATCTTGAAATCCTGGCTCATGCCGGCGGAGGGCGCAGCATGAGCCAGAGTAGCGGTCGCGCCTTTGATCCGGTCGATATTGAGATGGGACCTGACGGAGCCATCTGGATCACCAGTTGGGGCCGGCAGTATGGTGCTCACTATGAGAACGAACAGTTGGCAAACGAGGGGAGGGTCTATCGTTTCTGGCCTAAAGGGTTTTTGCCTTCGGTCGCGAAACGGAATTCGGCCAACCTTTCCCAGTGGACGATTGACGAATTGATCACTGATCTTGGCAGTCATATTCCTGCATGGAGAACCAATGCTCAGGAGGAACTGATTAGGCGGGGAAACGAGGCCACTCCATCCTTGCTCGCTGCTCTGAAGGACGATCAAACCACAACCGCTCTTGAAACCTGGGCAGTATGGACCATCGGCCGGATCAATGCAGACCAGTCCTGGCATACTGGCAACCGCAACCAGAAGGTCCAGTCACTGCGACTCCAGGCTTATCACAACGCGACAGCGCCGACTACCGTCGAATCTCTCAGCGACCCAGATCCACGGATCCGGCTTGAAGCTGTGCTGAGCTTGCGTCAGAACGTGGGGTCAGATTATACCGAAGAGCTCGTGGCTCTGGCTGCAAGGGAAACTGACCGGATTGTTTACTACGCGACTTGGGGGGCGTTAATGGATCTTCTCTCAATCGATGAAAGAAAGAATCTACTTTCCGATGATCGGGACCGCGTGCGCCTCGCGGCCTTCCTCGGGTTAATGGAGGAGGACGCGCTTGAGGAGAGTGAGATCAAGCCGTTCACGAAGGACCCGCATCCTCCGGTTTCTGAACTCGCTTCGAAACGACTCGGCGGGAAACATCAGTTCGAGCATCGCGGCCGGCCGCTCACGGTAACCGGGCAACCTTTCATCACGCGACCGATGGTTGTGCCGTTCGAGGACGTAACGGCGAATACCGGTCGTCCTTACCGTGCGGGCGTACTGCGGTCAGGGACTCGGTTTTACACCGATAGAGACTATCGCATAACTAAGGTTCCCCCAGAGCTTGAGGGGCTGACCTTTCTCCAAACCGCCTGTGGCGACGCTGATGCCACCAGTGGAATCACGGTCAATCTGACCCTGAAATATCCATCGACAGTCTATTTCATCGACGACGCTCGCGCTGCGAACCTGCCTACCTGGGCCCGCGGAAAATGGAAACCGACACCCCTGATCATTGAAGGAACTGACCCCAAGTTGATGAGAGTCTATCAGGCCGACCTGCTAGCCGGGCCACTTACGCTCGGAACGAGTCGAGATGGTATTGACGTTAGAAAAGGAAATTACATCGTCGCTGTCCGTCCGGAATTGATCGCGCCGGACGGGACTCAGGCAACAGAGGAGTCTATCCTTCCTCTTCTCAGCGCCGCGGATCCGCAGCGGGGTCGCGACCTCTTCTTCAGCGCTCAGGGAGCGAATTGTGCTTCCTGTCATCAGGTTGATGGTATCGGGAAGAACCACGCACCTGACCTCACCGAGATCGCTTCGAGGGCCGACGCCAGAGTCCTGATCGATTCGATCATCAATCCGAGTAATGACATCGTGGAGGGCTTCTCAGCCCAGTTGATTGCAAAGAAGGATGGGGCTGCCTACTCAGGGATCATTCTTGAGGAGACCGGGCGTGCCCTCACCTTGGCGCTGATGGGGGGAGCCACCGTCGAGATCCAGCGTCGCAATATTGCGAGTCGGGAAGGGCTGCCCGTTTCAGCGATGCCAGCCGGCTTTGGGACGATGATGACCAGTCAGCAACTTGCCGACTTGGTGGCGTATCTTCAGACCTTGGAGCGAACTGAGCCGGTCCCGGTCGCCGATGGTGAATTTGAATTTCTTGAGGAAGGCGGCGAGTTGCGTCTTTGTCTCGATGGGGAGGAGATTGCAACATACTTGCTTGAGCACGACGAGCTCACACGGCGGGCCTTTGTCAATGTCAGGACGCCCTCCGGTATCCAGGTGACTCGGAATTTCCCGCCTCGCAGGCCCGAGGATATTGACCCCGGATCTAAGGGAGAAGCTGGCATCATTCACCCAGTGATGCACGCCGGTTTGTGGATGAGTTTTGGTTGGATTGATGGCAACGACTATTGGCGGCTGACTTCAAAGGTGAAGCACGAAGGGTTTTCTGGTGAACCTGTTGTCGGGCGAAGTGAGGCCAGCTTCGAAACGAGAGATCGTTACCTCAGTGCTGATGGAGAGGAGACGATTTGTATTCAGGAAACCCACTATCACTTTCGTCACGTGAGTGAGGGAATCCTCCTTGAGTGGGATGCCAAATTCTACAACGATGATCGGGATTTTATTTTCGGGGATCAGGAAGAGAGTGGATTGGCGATTCGAATCGCCAGCCCGATCCGCGTTCAGGGCGGTAATGGCCAGATCGTGAACGATCGCGGAGAGAAAAATAGTGCCGCTACCTGGGGGAAGGAATTTGAGTGGATCAACTATTCAGGTGAGATCGATGGCAAACAGGTCGGGTTGTTGGTGGTGCCTCATCCTGATAATCCGAGAACATCGTGGTCGCACAGTCGCGACTACGGGGTATTGGTATCCAATCCTTTCCCAAAGCAACCGAAGGAGCGTCGTGAACCCTACGTAACGACGACCGTGAAAAAGGGGGAGCACTTTCGGCTGCGCTACACGATTTTAATCCATGAAGTGCCTGTGAGCGAATTCGATCCGGCCGAGTTGACAATGCGTTTAACCAGTAAGTTATCTAGGGGTTTCTCGGAACAACGCCGATGAAATTTCTCACCCGCTTGAAGGGCTCGACGATGACAGGACTGGCAGAGCTCCCCCGATCAACATAGAAACCACTGCTGGTGCCTCCATCGAGGTTGAGGGCGCGATGAATCTTCCGTCCAGGAGAGAAGTTGGGATCGCTAAGGATTTCTCCCAGTTCTGCTAGGGTGAACGAGTCACTCAGCCCCAGTGCGAAAATCTTGCCTCCGTCGTGCAGCACAAAGGTGCGTCGGCGCGCGTTTTCGACAGACAGGCCTTTGACAGTCACGCCCTGGTCGACCAGGAATGGCCCGCTCTGAACAAGGTCGGTTGGCTTGTAGTTGCTGGCGCTGTATTCGGTGCGACGCAGAATGTAGGGGTTGCGATTATTGCTGGAAAGAAGGACACCGCTGAGAAGTCCACCGGTTCCGAAAGCGCCGGTAGTGATTCCTTCAGCAATCATGAGGCCGGAGGGAGCGAAGTCTTTGAGAAAGAAACCACCGTTGCTACCCGCGATGCAGTCGTGCGCCTTCATGGCATCAGCGAGAGAGGCGTAGGTCGTCGAGCCGCCTGCTCCGTTGTCGATGATTTTGAAAGTAAAATCCGCTTGGTTGAACCAGACGAGATTGATACGGCGCGAAGAGAACAACCCCGAAGCACCGGGTCGACTGATGACTTTTCGCTCAAAATGGATTTGTGAATTCGTGCTTGGGCCAGACACTTGATCTTCGATCTTCCATTGAGCCACAAGCGCCGCTGGAAAGAGGCTAATCAGGAAAAGGAGAGGGAAGAGATTCATTATGACACCTACCTACTTAGTTGCGACGGCCATCAACGTTTGAAAGTGGGGCGATTCCCTCTCTCGATCTACCACGGAAATCTCGATCTTGTCGAAACCGGCGTCTCTGAGGAACCGCGTGATATCGAGCTCGGAAAACCCAAGCCAGTGGTCTGCGTAGAGTTCGCGGGCATCCTCAAATTGGTGCTTGAGCAGGTCGAGAATCACAATGCGGCCACCGGGTTTCACGATGCGATGGGCTTCCCGGATGGCCTTAGCGGGTTTTTCGGCGTGGTGGAGGGCCTGGCTGAAGAAGACGAGATCGACGGAATTGTCGTCGATGGGTGGTGCTTCAATTTCTCCGAGTCGGTATTCGAGATTCTTGAAGCCGTTGTCTTTGGCGACCTCAGATCCATAGGCGACCATTTTCTCGGAGTTATCGACCGCGATAACCCTCTCCGCCCTCTGAGCGAGCAGCTGAGAAAACGTCCCTTCACCGGCACCCAAATCGGCAATCACGATGGGGGGCATAAGTTTCAACAGTGTCTCAGCGAGGGCTTTCCATGAGCGTCCGGGGACGTATGTT
>PKCI01000170.1 GCA_002862135.1 Verrucomicrobiota bacterium
GGCCGAGTGGCTGACCGATGAGAATCACCCCCTGACAGCCCGCGTGCTGGCGAACCGGATCTGGTTGAAGCTGATGGGTGAGGGACTGGTGACTTCCCCGGACAATTTCGGAACCACGGGCACACCGCCGACGCATCCGGACCTGTTGGACTACCTCGCCGGTCGGTTGATAGAATCCGGCTGGTCGACTAAGGCGCTGGTCCGCGAAATCATGATGTCCGAGGTGTATTCGCGTTCTTCCGCTCCGACCTCTGAATCGGTGGCGATGAAGGACCCGGAGAACCACCTGTATTCTCACGCTCACCTGCGTTCGCTCGATGCAGAAACGATGCGCGACGCCATGCTGACTTTGTCAGGCTCTCTCGACAAGGAAGCGGGAGGTCCTTCGCTGCCCAAGAATTTCAAGAGTGAGTTCGGCTACGAGTTCACCACGATGAAGCGAAGTGTCTATGTGCCGGTCTTCCGCAATGTCGGCTACGAGATGTTCAACGTGTTCGATTTTGCCAATCCGAACTTCACCGTCGGCAAGCGCGCTGAGAGTACCATTCCCACCCAGATGCTTTTCATGACCAACAGTGAGTTCGTTCACGCGAGGGCGGAGGAAGCAGCAAGCCAGTTGCTCCAGTTGCCGGCCATGGGCCCGCGCGAGCGTATCATCGCTGCGTTTCGCCAAACCTTGGGCCGGGGGCCTTCGGAGAAAGAGCTGGCCATTGCGATGGATTTTGTGAAAGCTTCAGGATCCGGCCCCGACGGGCACGAAGCCTGGGCCGGATTGCAGCGCACGCTCTTCGGCTCAGTTGATTTTCGAACTCTCCGTTAATTTGTGGTATAATCAATCCTGTCAGATCATGCACTCAACTCTGTCTGATTCCATCTTTGCTTCGCCTCCGAGTCGGCGAGCCTTGCTGAAAAGCGCGGCCTGCGGATTTGGTGGCCTCGCGCTTTCCTCGTTTGCCAGTCAACAACCAGTCATCGTTCCGAGAGCGAAGCGAGTCATCTTCCTTTTCATGCAGGGAGGCCCGAGCCAGGTCGACACCTACGATTACAAACCGGAACTGGAGAAGGCTCACGAGAAAAAGGTGAACTTCTGGGTGCCGCGCACCCGACAGGACGAGGAGCGCGAGGTGATGAAGTCGTTTTGGGAGTGGAAGCAATACGGAGAATGCGGACGCTGGTCGACTTCGATCTTCCCGGAAGTGGCCAAGCATGTCGACGATCTCTGTTTCATTCACTCCATGCACACCGAAGGTGTGGCGCACGGTCCAGCGACCCTGTTTCTCCACACCGGGGCGACGAACCTCGTTCGTCCCTCCGTGGGCGCTTGGATCAGCTACGGTCTCGGTTCGGAGAATGCGAACTTGCCGGCTTTTGTGACAGTCAATCCTCCGGCGAACAAGGGTGGTCCGCGTAACTGGGGTAATGCTTTTCTGCCGGCGTCGAGCCAAGGGACCGTGTTGGGTCAGCCTGGCAATTTCAACGCCAAGCCCGAGATTCGAAACCTGACCAGTCCGCTGGGAATGGACGGGGCCAAGCGGGAACACGATTTCCTGAGCCGCCTCAACGAAGCGCAACGGGGCGGGAGCGAGGACGCGCTCGTTGACGGCATGATTGCTTCTCACGAACTGGCCTGGCGGATGCAGACGCACGCCGCTGACCTGGTTAATGTCGAGAGGGAAAGCCGGGATACCCGGGAGCTTTACGGTATCGGTGACGATGCCACTGATGGCTTTGGCCGACAGTGCCTTGCCGCGCGACAGCTGGCTGAGTCCGGAGTGCGCTTTATTCAGGTGAGCCATTGCGACAACAAGGCCACGCCGGTCTGGGATCAGCACAGCAATATGCCGAAGCACGAGCAGCTGGCCGCCGAAGTGGACCGACCCATTGCCGGACTGCTCGCCGACCTGAAGCGTCGCGGACTGCTCGAGGACACGCTGGTTTGGTGGGGATCTGAGTTTGGACGGACGCCCTTCACCCAGAACAATCTCGGCCGCGACCACAACCCGCGCGGATTTACGACCTGGCTGGCCGGCGGCGGCGTGAAGCCCGGCTTCGCTTACGGTTCGACCGATGAACTCGGTTTCCAGGCAGTGGAGAACAAAGTTCACATGCACGATCTGCATGCGACTATTCTGCACCTGTTGGGTCTCGATCACGAGAAGCTGACCTACAGCTACGCCGGGCGCGATTTCCGACTCACCGATGTTCACGGACGCGTTGTGACCGAGATTATGGCGTAAAACGCTGAAGGCGGCCGGGTTCCAAACCGGCCGCAAAAGAGTCGATGGTGCTAACTAATTCAGCTCTCGCCCTTGTCGACCTTCTTGACGTGTTCTAGGTAGATGTTAGCCTCCTTCTTGATCACCGGGAGCAGGAAGTAAAGGCCGATCAGGTTGGGGGCTACCATGGCAAAGATCATCGCATCGGATAGGTTGATCACACTGCTGAGTGAGGCGGACGATCCCACGATAACTAGTAGACAGAAGATCACCTTATAGATGATGACTGGAATCTTGACATTGTCCCCGAGCCTACTGAAGAGGTAGATGATGCCCTGTTCGCCGTAGTAGGACCACGAGATCATGGTTGAGAAGGCGAAGAGGACGACGGCTACCGTCAGGATTTTAGGGAACCAGGAGATCTTTGAGCCAAAAGCGAGGGAAGTCATGGGAACCCCTTTTCGATCAGCGATCGCGCTGGATTCAACCCAACCAGTGACTTCAGCGGACCCTTTGAGGTCGGCCGAGACGAGACCGATAACCTCGGAATAGTTTACTACCTCAGGTTCGCCGCCTCCGGTTGCTGGCCTTGCGAAGTCCTTGTCTCGTTTGACGTGAAGATACTGGCCTGCATCGAGTTGTTTTACTACTTCGGAGGATCCAGGTTCAGCCACCATTGAAACGCCCGACTCGTCGGAGACCTCGGCACTAATCTGCCAGGTACCGGTGATGACTATGACGAGGGCAGTCATGGTGCAGACCACCACGGTGTCGACAAACGGTTCCAGAAGGGCCACGAAACCTTCGCTGGCCGGTTTGTCCGTCTTCACTGCGGCGTGAGCGATCGGGGCAGAACCCAGTCCGGCTTCGTTCGAGAAGGCGGCCCTCTTGATGCCCTGGATCAAGACCCCAATTAGACCGCCGGTGACGGCGCTGGTGCTGAAGGCGGAGGAGAAGATGACCCCGAAGGCGGCACCCACTTCACCGATGTTGGTAAAAATGATGAAAAGAGCGGCGAGGACGTAGGCGCCGCACATAAAGGGGACGAGGAAAGCCGTGACGTGAGCGATTCTAACAATGCCACCGAGAATCACCGCGGCAACGATCCCGGCGAGCGCGCAGCCGAAGATGAGCTTGGAGGTGTCGACGGGCATATCCCCCATGAACTGCCCGTGAAACTGCGAGAAGGCCTGGTTGGCCTGGAACATGTTACCGGCACCGAAGGCGCCTCCGAGAACGAAGATGGCGAAGAAGATAGCGAGGATACCGCCAAATGTGCCCATCCCGATGTCCTTGAAGCCGTCCCTCAAATAATACATCGCCCCACCCCTGACGGTGCCATCCTCCTGGATGCGGCGGTATTTCACGCCGAGCGTGCACTCGGCAAACTTGGTGGTCATTCCGCAAAGGCCCATGATGATCATCCAGAACGTGGCCCCCGGACCGCCAATGCCGACTGCGACGGCAACCCCGGCGATGTTTCCGAGTCCAACGGTGGCTGAAAGCGCGGCGCTTAATGCCTGGAAGTGGGTGATTTGACCCGGCGCGTCCTTGGGAGTGTATTTGCCGCGGACGGTTCGAAAGGCGACTCCGAAACCGCGAAGGTTGATGAACTTAAAGTAAACCGTCACGAAAACGGCTGTAGAGCCAAGGATCACGAGGATGATCGGAAGGGTGACACCTTCCATGATGGTGGGGCCGCCGAAAACGAAACCGGCAGCGGTATCGGAAACGCCCTTTAAAGAATCGTCGATTCTCGTGGCGAGGCCCGGAGCATCCTCCTGGGAGAAGGCTAGCAGGGGCGTGAAGAGCAGAAGCAGCGCGGGAAGAAAGCGATTAATACAAGACATGATTCCTGTTGGAATCCTAATGAGGGCCCAGAGGTGAATGCAATCAGTTTCTGGACCTGATGGGCGCTAACACTTTTGTCTAAGAACTGCAAATTTGGGAGAGAGAAAAAAATGCATGTTTTTCGAGGATTTGGACCCCATCTCCTTGCAGAATCGTGGCGTAGTGCTTAATGAGTCCGGAATGAATCTCCTCTGCCAAGCCCTCTGCCGTTTCTGGCAATCTTCGATCGGAAAGAAGCTTATTGTTGCTGTAACCGGTATTGTCCTGGTTGGCTTTCTGATCGCCCACGTCTCGGGCAACATGCTGATTTTTGCTGGACGCGAGGCAATGAACGATTACGCCTACTTCCTGCATCACTTTCTTCATGGAGCGGGAATTTGGATTTTTCGAGTGGTGTTGGTCGTGGCATTTGTCCTGCACATTGTCGCAACAATCGCTCTCACGAAACAAAATCGGTCTGCTAAGGTTGAGAGCTATCAAAACGAAGCAACTAATGTTGCGTCGAAAAGTTCCCGGATGATGATCTGGAGTGGCTTGACTGTTCTTGCTTTCGTCGTATTCCACATCTTTCACTTTACCGTTCGGGTCGATCCAGAACTTGCCGGAATGAAGGAGCCGTCAGGTCGCCATGATGTCTGGGGGATGATTATTTTGGGATTTCAAAAACCGCTGGTTGTCCTCTTCTACTTTGTCGGTATCTCGCTACTCTGTTCGCATCTATCGCATGGCATAGCCTCCATCTTTCAGACGCTTGGGTGGCGTAGTCGGAAAAGTAGCGAAGCAATCAACAAGCTGGGGCTAACCTTGTCAGTAGTTGTTTGGCTTGGATTCCTTTCTATCCCACTCGCAGCCTCAGTGGTCGGTTTCGGCGTTGATGAAATAGAAATGCCTGTGACTGACGTCGCCGACATCGCCGACATCGCCGAAGACAACCGGTAGACCACGTTTTAAAATTTTTTACTGCAACCACATCTCCCCAATGGCAGCTAACGGATCTCAAAAAGAAACACTCAACTCGTCTGTTCCCGATGGACCGATCGCGGAAAAGTGGACCAACCATAAAAACAACTCAAAGCTGATCAATCCTGCAAATAAACGAAAGTATTCAATTATCGTGGTAGGATCAGGTCTCGCCGGTGGTGCTGCTGCTGCCACACTCAGCGAACTCGGCTATCAGGTGAAGTGCTTCTGTTACCAAGACAGCCCGCGCCGTGCACATTCCATTGCTGCACAGGGTGGCATTAACGCGGCGAAGAACTACCAGAATGATGGTGATTCAATTTATCGTTTGTTTTACGATACTGTAAAAGGGGGGGACTTTCGGTCTCGTGAGGCTAATGTGCATCGGCTTGCCGAAGTGAGCGGCAACATCATTGACCAGTGCGTCGCTCAAGGTGTCCCGTTCGCCCGAGAGTATGGTGGCCTCCTTGATAACCGTTCTTTTGGCGGCGCTCAGGTCAGCCGGACCTTTTATGCTCGAGGCCAGACTGGACAGCAGTTGCTGATTGGAGCCTACCAGGCTCTCTCCAAGGAGGTTGCTAAGGGCGGTGTTGAAATGCATTCGAGAACTGAAATGATGGACCTCGTCGTTGTGGATGGTCATGCCAAAGGCATCATCGTTCGAGACATGGTCACGGGTGAGATTACCCGGCATGCTGCCGATACTGTTGTCTTGGCTACCGGCGGTTATGGTAATGTCTTCTTCCTTTCCACCAATGCAATGGGTTGCAACGTTATGGCCGCCTACCGCGCTCATAAGAGGGGAGCCTACATGGCCAATCCTTGCTACACTCAAATCCATCCGACTTGCATTCCAGTCAGCGGTGACTATCAGAGTAAGCTGACCTTAATGTCAGAGTCACTGCGGAATGACGGGCGAATCTGGGTCCCAAAGTCGGCTGAGGACGCAGCCGCGATTCGCAGCGGTGAAAAGACAGCTGCAGACATACCGGAAGAAGATCGGGACTACTACCTCGAACGCAAATACCCAAGCTTTGGAAATTTGGCTCCTCGCGATATCTCGTCGCGTTCCGCCAAAGAGGTGTGTGATGAAGGGCGTGGTGTCGCTTCTACCGGGCTCGGAGTGTTTCTCGACTTCCGCGATGCGATCGAACGTCTCGGCGAAGACACCATTCGTGCCCGCTACGGCAACCTTTTCCAAATGTATGAGAAGATTCAGGGCTCCAACCCTTACAAAGAGCCGATGATGATTTATCCTGCAGTGCATTATACCATGGGTGGTCTTTGGGTGGACTACAACTTGATGTCTAATCTGCCCGGTCTCCACGTTCTCGGTGAAGCTAACTTTTCTGATCACGGAGCCAACCGGCTTGGAGCGAGTGCTCTTATGCAGGGCCTTGCTGATGGATACTTTGTCATCCCGGCCACGCTACCCAATTATCTGGCGAACCAGGAGCCCGGGAGCGTGACGACCGAAAACGAGGCATTCGCTGAGGCTGAAAAAGCGGTAACCGATCGCATTGATAAGCTTCTTTCAATACAGGGGGAGCGGACTGTTGACAGTTTTCACCGAGAGTTGGGACTCTTGGTCTGGGATAAGTGTGGGATGTCTCGGGACAAGGCTGGGCTCGAAGAGGCGCTTGAGAAAATCCCGAAGATTAGGGAAGAGTTTTGGAAAAATGTGAGGATCCCCGGAACAGGTGAAGGTCTAAACGCAGAGCTGGAAAAAGCTGGGCGCGTAGCTGACTTCCTTGAGTTTGGAGAACTGATGTGCCGGGATGCGTTGAATCGGGAAGAAAGCTGTGGCGGCCATTTCCGTGAGGAATACCAGTTCACCGAGAAAGATGATGCGGTGATCTCGGGATACACTAATCCTGGCGAAGCTAAGCGCCGTGATGAAGAGTTCAGCTATGTGGCGGCGTGGGAGTATACCGGCGACGATTCCCCACCTAACCTTCACAAAGAGGAGCTTATTTTTGAGAACGTTAAACAATCCGTTCGCTCCTACAAGTAAAGTGACACTTCTTATTCTTTTCTCATGAACCTCACACTCAAGGTATGGCGCCAGAAGCACGCAAACGATAGGGGAACAATCGAAACCTACGATGCGAAGAGTATCCCGGTTGAGGCCTCCTTCCTTGAAATGCTTGATATTGTAAATGAACAGATTGTGCAGGGCGGTGGCGAGCCGATTCACTTTGACCATGATTGCCGCGAAGGGATATGTGGAATGTGTTCGCTGACCATCAACGGGGTGCCACACTCCAAGGAAAAGGGTATCACGACTTGCCAAGTTCACATGCGTAAATTCAAAGATGGCGATACGATTTGGATTGAGCCTTTCCGAGGAAAAGCATTTCCGGTGGTGCGCGATCTTGTTGTGGATCGTTCCGCCTTCGATCGGATTGTTTCAGCGGGCGGATATATCTCTGTTAGAACGGGATCCGCAGAGGACGCGAACTCCTTGCCTATTGCTAAGGACCGCGCTGACTCCTCATTTGACGCTGCTGCTTGCATCGGTTGTGGTGCCTGCGTCGCAGCCTGCAAGAACGCTAGCGCTATGCTCTTTGTCGGGGCGAAAGCAGCCCACCTTAATCTGCTTCCGCAAGGGCAACCGGAGAAGGACAAACGCGTTCTTGCTATGGTTCGCCAAATGGACTCGGAGGGGTTTGGTAACTGCACCAACCACTATGAGTGTGAGGCGGTCTGTCCAAAACAGATCAGCGCTGATGTGATCTCGAAGCTCAATCGAGACTATGCGGTCGCCTCCACGAAAGAAGCCTTCAAGTAGGGTTTCGAAGTCGGGAAAGATCCGGAAGTTGCGGGATTTAAGCAGTAATTGCCATCGCTGATGGCAAAGTTCCGGCAAATCGCCCCCTGATCACGCAATCGCTTTTCCTTGAATCGTTTCTGATTTGCAAGACCCTCTAGAGGGTTACAATGTCATGAATCTAATGACCCTTTCTTTAGGTGTCGTTGGTATAATACGCCTAGCACTTTTAGGGGTGCGACCGAACACGTTTGATACGGACCTCCCAACCTCACATGTCTTCTCCAGTTGATACGATTAAGGCCATTAAAGTCCCCAAGCCTGTCCCGATTACTACGACACGTTTCCGGCCTCCCAAGAAAAATATTCCACAGACGAAGATAGAGAGGGATCACTTTCTCGAGAACATCAAGCAGTATGTGGAGAAGGACAGTCCCGTTCCTCCCATGCCGCTCGACGAATTGGAGGAACACGCGAAGGAAATCCTCAAGCGAATGGGGAGAGAGGGCGAGAGGACTTATCTTCACTACACCGCCGTCTGTCTTAATAACGAGATGTGGAGAGAAACGCTGGCTGAGATACCCTATGAGCGACGTCTCCTCCTCATGCCAAAATGCCTCCGAGTGGAGGAAAAGTGCCCCGCGCCATTCGACGAATTTGGCCTACTCTGCAAACAGTGCGGTCTTTGCTCGATCCAAGATTTCCAGAACGAAGCCGAGCGTCTCGGTTATGCGGTACTCGTTGCCGAGGGCTCTGCGATTGTGATGTCGCTGATCCAGACCGGCCAAATCGAAGCGATCGTGGGCATTTCATGCCTGCCGGTCCTTGAGCGGACTTTCCCGTATGTCGAGGCGGCTGCGATTCCTTCGATTGCGGTTCCGTTGCTTCAGGATGACTGCATTAATACCACGGTCGATATCGACTGGGTCTGGGAATACATACACCTGACCAGTGACGATGAAACCCGCCGCCTTGATCTTAATGCGCTTCACGAAGAGGTTAAGAGCTGGTTTTCTCCCGAGTCTATCGAAGCGGTCATGGGATCTTGTGAGGGGGCTCAGGAAGAGATTGCCCGTGAATGGCTTGCCCGTGACGGCAAACGCTGGCGGCCCTACCTGGCGGTGGCCGCCTTCGAAGCACTGCGCAAAGATCGTGGCGAGCCTATCCCAGAAGACATCAAGAAGATCGCAATTGCGACTGAACTTTTCCACAAGGCGTCCCTGATTCACGACGATATTGAGGACGAAGACCATGGCCGCTACGATCAGCCGACCCTGCACATGCAGCATGGAATCCCTGTGGCCTTGAATGCCGGTGACCTATTGATCGGTGAGGGGTATCGACTCATTGGCGAAAGCGAGACCTCTGATACCCAGAAGGCCGAGATGCTGCTTGTGGCTTCTCAGGGACAGCGCGAACTGTGCCGTGGCCAGGGAGCTGAGCTTGTCTGGGCTCGTGAGCCGAAGCCTCTCAAGTCGAAGCAAGTGCTCGAGATATTCCGCCAGAAGACTGCACCGGCTTTCGAGGTGGCCCTGAAGCTTGGCGCCAGCTACGCCGGCAAGCTTGATGAAGTCGCTGACGTCCTAACAAAATTCTCAGAGAACATGGGCATTGCTTACCAGATTCGCGATGACATGGACGATCTCGGTGAGGATGCAGGTGACAACGAGCTCGAGCAGATGCGTCCGAGCGTGTTGCTGGCTGTCGCCCGCGAGCGCGCCAAGGGAGATGACAAGGCGCTGCTGGAGTCGCTCTGGAGCCACGAAGATCTCAAGGGTATCGCCATCGACAAAATTCGCAAGCTGGCTCACGAAGTCGAAGCAGACGAGAAGTGCCTGCTTCTTCTCGAAACCTATAAGGAAGCGGCTGTGCGCAGTCTCGCCGACCTCGAGAACGCCAACCTTAAGGGCCTGCTTCGCCGGGTCATGGGTAAGATCTTTAACGATCTCGAAATCAAAGGCTGGTGCCGCGAGTTTGAGGTGAAGAACGGTGTGCGCGAAGAAGAAGAAGCGGCTGAATAAGGGAGCGAGCGTAGCCGCTTTTCCGTGCTCACTGTGCAGATATGAGAGGGGACAGTCTGGAGCAATCGGACTGATTGTCTTTTGCAACGGGCGGGGCCGGCGGCACTAGAAGATTGCAGGAAAATTCTGTCTTACAATCCGGAGAAGATCAGCCACCAGCCAATGCCACAGGCTAGGCAGAAAAGGAAGAGGAAACGCATCCCGGCTTTGCTGCGCTCCGAGTGGTAACGACGGCGTGCAGCGTGGGTAATGGCTCGCTTGGCTCGCTTGTGAGCGGAACGATCCGGAGGAGGGAGGATGTTCTGCTTCTTCATCATCTCGCGCTGGGTCTCAGCCTGGTGGTGCTTGGCGAGGAAAGTTTCAATCGCTCCGATCTGGGCGTGTAGCTGGTGCTGGGCTTCCTTAGGGCAGGACTTGGTGCGCCTGTGCTGCGGGTTTCTCTCAGAGTCATTGATCCAGGAAGAATCCCTACGGGAGGTCACGTGGCGTCGCTTTCGGTTTTTTGGAGAAGTAGAGAAAAGACTCATGCAGGATGTAAATGGTGTGATTACCGCAGGCCTGGGCGGCTGTCAGGAAAAAATCGCGACAAGCAATTCTACTGCTAGAACAAGAGCACCAAGAGTAGAGCAATCACAGCGAAGCCGACGAGCGGCAGCGAAAATGCAAATCCACTACGAAGCCAGTAAATGAAACTCCCCTGGGGGGGTACGGAACGAAGTCGAACTGACGGGGCGCTCCCTCTGCTAAGAAGGCCACCACCACTGGAATTCTTTCCTCCTAAACCGTTCAAGAGCGGCATGATATTCTCGATCTCGTCTTCGGCAGCTTCGATGCAGCTAAGGGCGCGGGCGAGTTCTGTTTTGCGATCAGCGCGGCTCCAGGTCTCGGGGTGAAGAGTATTGAGGTTGGCAAGATGAACTTCGAGGCGCTCGTGTGAGGCGGCGCAATCCTCGGAGATGCGCTGTGCCTCAGCTGCTTCGCGATCGAGTATTGAAAGGTAGCGAGTCAGGTCTTCGGTTATCTCGGTGCGACCTTCTTTAAACTGCCCCTCTTTTTGAGTGAGTTCTTCAAGCTCAGCAGCCTGACGCTTGATTTGCTCCTCCTGTTGACGGAGTTGGCGGAGTTGGTCCTGAGCTTGCTGATATTCGTCGTTCAGATCCTCGGTATAAGGCGTGACCGCCTCAAACTGCCGCGGATCAAATTGTATGTCGAGGTCGTTTCCGCCCTCCTCGTTGAGGAACATCGGTTGGATTTCAGCTACAGCAGACATAACAATAGGCGTGGGATTTTAATTACTTAACTTCCATTAATATTATAAATTGCTTAGAATTTCCAGTCTTTTTAGCTTTTTTTTCGAAAAAGTTAGGGGGATTGCGGTCACTATGAAAGTTAGAATCAATAAAGTGCCTGCCCCCACGTAGCCTCTGGTCTCCCTGAACCAGCAGGGATTGATCTCATTAGAGCTGAAAATACTCCAGCGGGTGTAGACCAGTAGCATGATGAAGCTGAGGATGAAAATGAAGCTGGCGACAAGGCAGAGTGTGCCGCCGAAGCCACTGACGATCTTGGCGGAGTTGGATTCCTCGAGATTAGGGAAAAGCACTCCTAGTCCAACGGCAAGAGCATTGAGTCCGATCGCTAGCAAGGCGATGGCGCAAGCGAAGAAGAGAGAATCCCCCCAGCCCAGCTGGAGATTGTAGCCGCTAATGAGGAGAATGAGAATGACAATGATTCCGCTGCTGAAAGTACTTGTTACGAATTTCTGGGTCACGATGGTCGGTAAACGGAGTGGTGACATGGCGAGAATCCAAAGACACCGACCTTCAAGACTGAATTGTGGGAAGACGAAACGGGTCGTTAGGGTGGAGAGGGCCAGTGCGCAGACGGCAAGGTTCAGGAAAGCGACGATATAGAGGTCTCGAGGTTGGCTGATGTCACCGTTCATTTGACGCAGTCCGCTGGCGTAGATGGCCAGCAGTCCAAAGACGAGAGAGAACTGGATCCACTGAGCCGGTTCGCGGAAGAAGGTCCGGAAATCCTTTTTTGAAATGGCGGCGAGTGGGCGTCCAGCGAAACGAAATAACGTAAATTCCGTCTGCAATCCGATCGGTTCCTCGGGGTCACTGTTGTTTTGCTGACGATTAGCAGCAAGCGCAGCACGCTGAATGGTGCGGTTCCATGAGCTGTAGAAAATATGTTTTCCCGTACAGCAGAGCGCCAGTCCGGCCATCAGGCAGTTGCTGACCAGCAGAGAAGGGTAGAGCAGCGTGCTAAAATGCCGGTAAGGCCTGGTCCAGTCGATGATGGAAGCGGCGAGCCAGGTGCTGGGCATGGCCCGGTTTACAGCGATGTTGGTGTGCTGCAGGACGCGCTGAAAGGTGAGCGCGGCGCTGAGCCCGGAGTCTTCCGCGGCCTTTTGTCCCTGAAGCGCCGTCCACGCCGCCGAGCCGATCAGGCCAAGTGCAATCACCATCAGGGCTAACTGGAGTTGACGTTTGCTGAGGTAGCGGACACAAATCACCATCAGCAGCGTTCCAATCGTGCTGGCGAGAAGGAGGAAGGGGATGAGAATTGCGAGTGCTTTGAAGTAAAAAAGCGGGCTGACATCTCGAATCCGTGCAAAGGCGACCAGCAAAGGAGCCAGGATGAAAAGAAGGCCCCAGCTTGAGAACATGGCTGCTTCAAAGCTCTTCCAGAGAAAAATGGCCCGGTGAGAGACGGGTAGACTGAGCAGCCATGAGGTGTCCCGGTTTCTGTAGAGAGAGATGTAAGTGGTGATGGCGACAGAGAAAACCAGCATCAGCATGAAGCAGAAGAACATGACACTGATGAGGCGGTCGCTGAGTAGGGAACCGGCAGCGGGAAGTTTGCTGACATACTCAAATCCGTGACTGAAGAGCCAGAATGAGGCAATCGCGTAGGAGAGCAGGAAAGCCACAATTGTCCAGGTCATGAGGCGCGAATGACGAGCCACGAGACTGGCTTTTCGAAAAAGGATTGTGTTATGAACCCTGAAGAGGAGAAGCCATTGCGAGAAAGTTGACATTGCAGGGCGGAAGAAGCGGATTTTTCCTTTGGAAAACTGAATTTATCTCTAAGGTGAGCCCCATGGCAAGCATAGGAACCCCGTTCACTTCCGAAGCCACACGAGTCATGCTCTGTGGATCTGGCGAACTCGGCAAAGAAGTCGTCATTGAACTCCAGCGTTACGGTGTCGAGGTGATCGCTGTCGATGCCTACGAAAATGCTCCGGCAATGCAGGTAGCGGACCGGTCGCATGTGGTCTCGATGCTCGATGGAGTTGCCTTGCGGGCTGTAATCGAGCAGGAGAGACCGCACTTGGTGGTTCCGGAAGTGGAAGCGATTGCGACCGATACGCTGGCAACATTGCAGAACGAGGGTGTGACGACGATCATTCCGACACCGAGAGCAACCCAATTGACCATGAATCGCGAAGGAATTCGCCGTCTTGCTGCGGAAGAACTCGGTTTGAAAACCTCTCCTTACCGGTTCGCCTCTGATGAAGAAGAATACAAAGAGGCGGTCGAGGCGATCGGTTTGCCATTCGTGATTAAGCCGATCATGAGTTCTTCGGGCAAAGGTCAGAGCACGGTGCGAAGCGAAGACGAAATTGAGGCGGCCTGGCAATACGCTCAGGAGGGTGGGCGCGCTGGCAAAGGCAAGGTGATCGTCGAGGGTTTTGTGGATTTTGATTACGAAATCACCCAACTGACCGTTCGCCACGTGGGCGGCACCTCCTTCTGTGAACCTATCGGGCACATCCAGGTGGACGGTGACTACCGTGAGAGTTGGCAACCTCAGCCCATGAGCGAAGCAGCGAAAGCCGAGGCCCAGAGATACGCCGAAGCGGTGACCGACAGCCTCGGTGGGCGCGGCATCTTCGGCGTGGAGCTTTTCATCAAAGGGGATGATGTGATTTTCTCTGAAGTGTCGCCACGTCCCCACGACACCGGGATGGTGACCATGATCGCCCAGGATCTTTCCCAGTTCGCGCTGCATGCCCGCGCAATTCTCGGGCTTTCGATCCCCAATATCCGACAACATGGTTATTCGGCCTCTTCGGTGCTGCTTGTGGAAGGCGATTCGCAAAACGTGACCTACGGCAATCTTGAGAATGCTCTGAACGCCCCTGATACCCAAATTCGACTTTTCGGAAAACCACGGGTGGCTGGAAAGCGCCGCATGGGCGTAGCTATAGCTCGGGGAAGCTCTATCGACGAAGCTCGCGAGAAGGCTCGTGATGCCAGTGGGGCGATCAATGTTTTCTTGTAATCCTCCCTCTTCTCTAAAAGAATTATGTCTAGCATCACCAAGCAGGCACATCCGTGGCTCGAAGGCCTCGTTGCCTACGATCCCGGTAAGCCGATCGAAGAAACAGCCCGTGAACTGGGGTTGAATCTCGAGGATATCATCAAGGTTGCCTCCAATGAAAACCCACTTGGTCCCTCTCCTAAGGCAATTGTGGCCATGAGAGAAGCGGCCGAGGGCGTGAATATCTATCCAGACGGTGGAGGTTATAAGTTGCGCACGGCTATTGCTGAGAAATTTGGTTTGCAGCGCGAGAACGTGATTCTCGGGAACGGTTCTAACGAAATCATCGAATTGATCGGGCACGGCTTTCTCAATCCGGGAGACAATGTGATCGCCGCCGAGCACGCCTTCGTAGTTTACAGGCTGATGGCGAAGTTGTTCGGCGCCGATACCATTGAAGTTCCGGATCCGGGATTCGTTCACGACCTCGATGCGATGGCGGCAGCGATCACGCCGCAGACAAAGAAGGTCTTTATCGCCAATCCTAACAACCCGACCGGAACTATGGTTGGGCAGGATGAAATCGAGCGCTTCATGGATAAGGTTCCCGAGCACGTCATGGTTATCTTTGACGAGGCCTACTACGAGTTTCTGCACGAGCCCCCGAACACGCTCAGATACGTTAAGGAAGGCCGCAATGTGGTCATCATGCGGACATTCTCAAAGATCCAGGGGCTGGCCGGCCTGCGGATCGGTTACGGGCTGACCAGTCCCGAGATTTCAGAAGTGCTCCAGAAATGCCGGCAGCCCTTCAATACCAATTCCATCGCCCAGGCCGGTGCCATCGCCGGGCTGACGGATGACAAGCACCAGCAGCATACCCGAGACCTCAATGATGAGGGACTGGCTTACCTGCAGGGCGCTTTTGAGGAGATGGGACTCGAGTATGTGGAAAGTTCTGCCAACTTTGTTCTCGTTAACGTTGGCGATGGCGATGCCGTTTTTGATGCGATGCTCAAGAAGGGGGTCATTATCCGGGCAATGCGTGGCTATAAACTTCCTGATTGGGTTCGAATATCTACCGGGACGAGGGAGCAGAATAAGCGATGTATTGCGACTCTTAAGGAAGTCCTTAGCGAGGCATGAAGAATAAGCATGAGTGGCACGACTGGGCTGAAGACGGAGAGCAGACATATTATCGCGCCATTCTGCACGCAGGGCGCTGGGAGTTCTTCTCCACTCGTAAATCCGATCCGGAATGGGAAAAGCATACCATTCTTCCCCTAGAAAAGATGGAGGCCCTTCGCGAAGTAATGTGGAATAAGCACCTTCGACGGCGAGTCCCGCTGAAGCACATTGATTACATCGACCAGTTGATCAGTGACCTCCGTCTAGCCAAGCCGGGCGATGGCGACAGCCCTTCCGCCTAACTCCTCACAAACCCGCCTGCCTGAGACTGGGGGGATGTGGAGCTCTCACCGTCACTGAGCTCGGGAGGAGGGGGGTGGCGCGATCGCGCCGCGGGGATTAGTTCATTCGTCTTAAATTCCGAGACGCTAACAGGTGCAAAGGCAAGCATCTCAGTTTTCGGAAGTTGGGGTATACTGTCCCCCATTATTAATCGCGCTCATGAAGTTATTCCTGCCTCTTTTCGCTGCTGCTCTCGGTTTGAGCCTCTCGATCTCTTATGCCACAGCCGCAGAAGACTTTGATGTGCAGAAAGCAGCCAGAGAAATCGATAAGCTGATCCTCAGCGGGCTTGAGAGACACGGAGTTGAACCAAATGAAGCGATCAATGACGAAACCTTCGTTCGACGAGTCTACCTCGACATCATCGGACGCATTCCGACGATCGAAGAAGCAGAAAACTTCCATGGCTCGACCTATGATCGGAAGCGTGAGCAACTCATCACTGATTTGCTCGAGAGCGACGGCCACATGTCGCGTGCCTACAATTTCTGGGCGGACGTCCTGCGGATCAACCGCGGCTTGGGAGGCAACAGCAATACGGTGGAAGCCGCCTACCAGCTTTGGGTGAAGGATGCGATTAAGGAAAACAAGCCCTATGACGAGTTTGTTCATGATCTCGTTTCGGCCAAGGGCATGATCTGGGACAACGGTGCGATCGGCTACTACGTGAGAGATCGAGGCATGCCTCTCGATAACATGTCGAATACGGTCCGTGTTTTCCTAGGAACCCGTCTTGAGTGCGCCCAGTGCCACGACCACCCCTTCGATAAGTGGACGCAGATGGACTACTACCAGATGGCTGCGTTCTCCTACGGCATGGATTCCCGGCGCTACGATACGCCGAATCGCCAGGCTCTGTCTGAGTATCAACGTGACCAGCGCAAGGAGGCTCATCAAATAGCTGTGAGAATGGAGAACTTTCCCTCCTTCACAAGCGAAAACGCCATCAAGAAGTTCGAAGCGGGTCGGAACTTCGACAAGAGCCTTGAGCGGATGGGGATTAGCAAAAAGCAGTTCCGCAACCTTGCGCAGAAATCCCTCGCGGCCTACAACGACTATGCGCATGAAAGCCGCGTTCAACGCGGCGTCGTTAGCGATCTCTACAACCCACTGCAGTATGTGCAGACCAGTGAGAAAACGAAAACACTGAAGCTGCCTCACGATTACCAGTATGACGATGCCAAGCCTCACGATGCCGTGTCTCCGCGCACCATGTTTGGCGAGGATATCGACCTGGAGGACATCGATGCCGGGATGATTGACAGGTATGCCGACTGGATGACTTCCAAGGAGAACCCGACTTTCACCAAGGTGATTGTGAACCGTCTCTGGAAGCACGTGTTCGGACACGGTGTTTTTGAGCCGGTCGATGAGCTCACTGAACAGACCAACGTGGCCAATCCCGAGCTTCTCGCCTACCTCGAATGCATGATGGGCGACCTCGACTACGACATGCGCAAATACCAAGAGGTGCTCTTCAACACCGATGCCTACCAGCGTGGTGCGAACTACGAGGAAGTGGTTCTCGGAACTCCCTATCACTTCCAGGGCCCGCTTCTGCGTCGCATGAGCGCTGAGCAGATCTGGGACTCCATCGTTGCCTTAGCGCTGCCTGAGGTCGATGTCTACCGTCCCCGCGTCAAGTCTCAGATCTCCAGTGTTCAGAAGGTTCGCGACATCTACGATGCCCTTGAGGATCGTGACCCAAAGGATTACATCGCCATGGTTGAGAAAATCACCGAGATTTACGCAGAGACCCAGCCCAAAGAGGCAAAGATTCGCGAGAAGATGTATGCCGCCCGCGAAGCAGAAAACGAGGGGCTCTATCGCAAGCTTAATCAGGAGCTTGGCGCCGTTCGCCGCGAAAGCCGCGATGCGATCTCTGAGATAGGATATGGACAGCTTGGCGAGAAAGTCAGTGACGAAGACCTTCTCGCTGCTCTCGGCATGAACGAGATGATGATGTCATCAGACGGCAGTATGTCGATGTCCATGGAAGGCGGAGCAGGCGAGCGAGTGGTGATGACTAAACTTCCCAAGGTCGAAATGCCGAAACCTCCAGCAAACTTGGATCGCCAGCAGCAGAAGGCTTGGACGGCGAAAAAGAAAAACGAGCATCGTATTTACACGAGTCTGGTGTCAAAGATGGCCCGTTCTTCCGAGTTGGAGTCTCCTGCGCCGCGCGGACACTTCCTTCGCGAGTTCGGTCAGTCCGATCGCGAAGTAATCGAGAATGCTTCAAGTCACGCTTCCGTGCCCCAAGCCTTGGCGCTGCTCAACGGACCGATCGTAGAATCACTCGTGAATGAGTTTGCCGTGTTTGGTCGCCGCGTCCATAGCGCGGGCGATCCAGAAGAGAAGACGCGCATGATTTTCCAGGCCATGCTGACCCGTGAACCCACGGAACGGGAAATGGAACTGTCTCTCGCCGAGATCGAGAAATACGGTGACAAAGGCTACGAAGGTCTCGTCTGGGCGCTTCTCAATACGCAGCAGTTTATCTTCGTCCAGTAATTAAATTTCGTTCTACCTCACAATATCCATCCCACAAATCCCAACCTCAGATTCCATGAACTCAGTCAACAAAGTAGATGAATGGAGCCGCCGCCGCTTTATGGAGGGAACCGCCAAATCCCTCCTAGGTGTTGGTGCTCTCGGAATGGCCAGCCGCTCTAACGCCGCACTTGGTCCCAACCTTGAGCTTCCTGAGCGTGCCGGAGCTGCCAAGCATATCATTTACCTCTACATGGGTGGGGGGATGACTCACCTCGATACCTTCGACACGAAGCCGGGCCATGAGAACCAGGGTCAGACCAAGTCGATCGACACCAATGTCGAAGGTCTCCAGATCTCTGAGTATCTGCCTTCGCTGGCTCAGCAGGCCGACAAGCTCACCATCGTGAACTCGCTCTCTTCGACTGCTGGAGCTCACTCTCAGGGTAACTATTTGATGCACACCAGCTATGAGCAGCGCGCCACGATCAAGCATCCCGGGATTGGAGCGTGGGCACTGAAGTTTAAGGGTAAGATGAATCCAAACCTTCCCGGTTCTGTCTTCATTGGCGGAAACAGCCGCATCAACGGTGGCGGTGGTTTCTTCGAGCCTCAATACGAGCCGCTAGCGATTAACGATCCGGCCGGTGGTCTGAAGAACTCCAAACTTCGCGGGGTAGACCAAGAGATGTTCGACGACCGCCTCGAGCTTGCCAGCAAATTCGACGAGGAATTCCATGAGCGCTACGACGTGAAACAAGTCCGCGCCTACACCTCCATGTATGACGACGCGGTTCGCATCATGCAGAGTTCCGACCTCGAAGCTTTCGATCTGAGCAAAGAAGATGTAATGACTCGAGAGCGGTATGGTAATAACGCTTTTGGGCAGGGCTGCCTCCTCGCTCGCCGCCTAATCGAACACGATGTGCGTGCTGTTGAGGTCACCTACGGTGGCTGGGACATGCACAACAACGTCTTCATCTCTGCTCCTGAGCGCTGTGGTGTCCTTGATCAGGGCATGGCAGCTCTGCTTAAGGACCTTGAACGCCGTGGCAAACTGGAGGAAACAGTAGTTGTCCTCACCACTGAGTTCGGACGGACGCCGCGCATCAACCAGAATGCCGGACGCGACCACTACCCGAAGGCCTTCAGTTCGGTTCTTGCCGGTGGCGGTTTCCGCGGTGGAATCAAATATGGTAAGACCGACGAAGGTGCTGAAAACGTCATCGAAAACGTGGTTAAGATCCCTGACTTTAACGCGACGATTGCTCACGCATTAGGGCTTCCGATTGACCAAGTTCTTTATAGCCCGAGCAAGCGACCATTTACTGTGGCGCACAAAGGCAAGCCGGTCCTCGATCTGTTTGCTTGAATTCTGTTTACAGATCAAATCCGTGAGAAGGCCGGCGGGAAACCGTCGGCCTTCTCATTTAAAGGCACTGAAAAGCAATCAGTGATCCAGTGTTTTTATCTTTTATAATCAGGTTCATTTTCACCAGTTGAGCATGGCCCGTTGTCACTGAAGGACGGATCAAGGCGCGTTTGGGGCCTTGCTGGCGGGCTCTGTGGAACCGGTGAGTGATTGGCTGCTCGGGCGCCCGCGGGAGACCACTTGAGGCCCTCCTTGAAGGGGGTATTCAGCGGGATTCAGGTGTAATTGGGCGCAAAGGAAAGCGTGACGGGCTAGACTAGGCAGCTTTTATCAAAACAGGGCGACGGTTCTTTTTGGGGCGGGTTTCTTTAGGTGCCCTGAGACTTCGCAGTCTTGACTACTGCGGGTCCAGAGTGAGCCTGTCAAAGGTATGCCGTCGGACTTTTGAGTGGAGGTGGTCCTGGGGCCCCCCGTAAGAGCTCCTTTTTGTGCCCCTAAGCGAAGCCCGCTCCAAAGCTAGGTAGAAGCAGTGCGACTTGCAAACTGCAGAGAGCTGGATGGTACAGAAATGGTAAAGACAGTCTCGAAACCGGGTTGGCTTTCGACTGAAATTGTGCCGCTGTGAGCTTCAACCGCGCGTTTAACAATGGAAAGCCCGAGGCCGGTTCCTTTGACCTGGTTTTGAGCGTGGTGCTTTTGTATCCGGTAGAACCGCTTGAAGATTAGTGGGATGTCAGCTGTAGGGATGCCAATGCCATTATCCTTTATTTCAATGATGTAGCGGCCTTCTTCAGAACTCAACTTAACTTCGATCCTTAGGCCCTTAGAGCGGTTCTGCTTGAGAGCGTTTTCGATGAGATTGAAGAAGATCTGGTCCCAGTAATAGCGGTCGCCTTCGAGAACCAAGGCTTCATCGGAGTTCGCATTCACCTTCACCTTGGCATGATGCTCTTCAATGAGGGGCATTAGTTGGGAAATTATTTCGTCAAGAGAGTCACGCAGATCAAAGGGTTCGAAGTTGAGGAGATTGGAGGCGTTTTCCAGTTTGGAAATAGTGAGCATGTCTTCGACGATTCGGGAGATGCGCTTACCGTGTTTGCGCATCGTGCGAACGGCGCGACGGATCATGGCCTGGTTGAGGTTCATGTCCGCATCATCCATGGTTTCGAGGTAACCGTTTATGATGGAGAGTGGTGTCCGGAGTTCGTGAGAGGCGTTGGCAACAAAGTCCCGCCGGATTTGCTCGGTTTCCAGTTGGCTGGTGATGTTCCGCAACAAGATCCAAGTACCTGATCCACTAGCCCCGGCGCCTTCGAAGGTCAGGGGTTCCGCTTCAACCAGCAGGTTGATCTCCTTGATTCGATCTCTCTCCAACTCTTGGGTTCTAAGCACGATTTTATCTGAGACTTTGGAACCCAGTTCTTCAGCCAGTTCGAGGGTGTCGTAGATTCGGTGGTCGCGACACACTTCGAGGAAGGCTCGCTCAAGGTAGGCTTGGTCGCTGGGGAACAGCTGGCGGGCGGCTTCGTTGAGAAAGCGGATCTCACGATTGGCATCTAGGATGAAGATGGCATCTTTGATCTCGTTGAGGAGAGTTTCCAAGAAGTCTCGACGGTTCCGCTCAGAGTCGCGCAACAGGGTTGCCTCGGTAACCGTATCCAGAGCCGCGGTGCTGAGGGTGAGGAGTCGCTGCTGGGTAGCGACGTCGGCAACGTCCCTGAGTGGTGGCGGCGGGTCCTGGGTAAGTGCGCCGGTGAGTTCCTCGATTCCCCGACGAAGGGAGTAGAGGCGCCAAGCGAACCAGAGGCAGAGGCCTGACAGGCCGACTATGATGGCGATCTCCATGAACTTTGGGGAACCTAAACGGCGGCTCAGCCCTCGCAGAACCGGTAGCCTATCCCCCTCACTGTCTCAATGGAATTTCCGTATTGGGTCAACTTCTCTCGCAGGCGCTTGATGTGGGTGTCGAGGGTGCGAGTCTGGATCATGTCGCTGTATCCCCAGACTTTTTTTAGAAGATCGGCTCGTTCCTGGGTTATGCCCGGAGATTCAATGAGACTCAGGAGGAGTTTGAATTCAGTGGCAGTAAGTTCGATTTCTTCACCGTTCAGGTGAAGTTTGAGCGCGCTTTTATCGAGGCTGAACGGTCCTGACTCAACCACATTACCCCCTGTGTTAAGGTTGGCGCGACGAAGAAGGTTGCGAACGCGCAGCATCAGCTCTTTGGGACTGAATGGCTTCGAAAGATAGTCATCTGCGCCAAGTTGAAGGCCTTCAATCTTTTCCTCAAGGCGACCAAGCGCGGTCAGCATTATAACCGGAATATC
>PKCI01000233.1 GCA_002862135.1 Verrucomicrobiota bacterium
TCCCCCAAGAGAAAGGCCGAATAGTGCGCAGCGCCTGACAAAAGCTAAAGCAGGCGAACGGTGAGTTTTCCCGACGGCACGCAAAAGTGCCCCTCTCCGAACACAGCAAACTAGCAACACCGCCTGCGCCCCTCCCCAACTTCCGGTTGATTGGGCGACGACATGGAAATCATTCAT
Organism: Verrucomicrobiota bacterium; assembly: GCA_002862135.1. GTDB lineage: Bacteria > Verrucomicrobiota > Verrucomicrobiia > Verrucomicrobiales > DEV007 > Arctic95D-9. The sequence continues at coordinate 178 of PKCI01000233.1, forward strand.
CAATGAAATTATTGAATTGATAGGAAATTGCTTTTTTAAGGCCAAAATTCAAGTCGCTTGCGGCCCTCGGGTTGGATGGGGTGCAAAGCAAACTGAGTTCTTAGTTATCAGCGCCAAAGGAAACCCTTGTTGGGCATTCTCCTGCTATGGGCGAAAGGTCGAGAAGGCAGTTAAACTTCGGAAGAAGGGGCATGCGATAGTAATTGTCCATGAATCCGATTTTTGGGACGCAGTGGAAGACCATGAGGGCTAACAACCGGTTTGTGCCCACTTGGCTACCGTATCAAGCTGACACGACCTTCTTTACTTCAACACTTGACCCCGTTTCCTGCTCGCCAGCTTTGCTTTCTTGCATCCCAGTCCTTTTCTCTTCGCCATTATGGCCGAAATCTTCAAAGCCTCTGTCTTTAGCCCGGCCATTGTTGATCCAGCTAACCCGCCACTTGTAGCCGGATGGATGATTATTCCATGGCTTTAATGTAACCGCGGTCCCCTTTCGAGATCCCGTCCCCTGTTCTGTCGCAGCCTTGCCTATGAAGCGTACATGTTAGCGAAAACGACAGAAAAACAGAGATATTTGAACATATCTATACACTCGCCAGCCCTACAACGGCGCCGACAGCAGACCAGCCAAGCCATAACTCCCTGTAAACTAGGGAAGCGGAGAGGGAAGGAATCGAACCAACCCCGGTAAGGATCACTTACCGACAACGGTTTTGAAGACCGCGGAGCCCACCAGGTGCTCATCTCTCTCCATACTAAACCCGTGGGACTGTTGAGCATTTCAGCCCGTTGGTCAATGACGATGACTTCGGTAATCCCCCTTTCTTTGGGTCGCTTGCTGTGTCATCGCCTGAGAAGTTGAACGACCTCAATGATCTTCTCCGCCGCCTCATCGACCTCAGCTTCGGTCGAAAAAATTGACAGCGATAACCGCAGGCTGCTGAAGGCCCGCTCATCACTGAATCCCATGGCCGTCTGAACGTGGCTGGGCTGGTTTTTGCCCGTCATGCAGGCGCTGCCGGCAGAGCACTGCACACCCCGCTCGTCGAGCATGGGCAACATTTCGGCAGCGACGCAGCCCTCAAACGAAACATGAGCCACATTCCCGGTGCGATGTTCTCGCGAACCATTGAACATAACAGGGGAAGGTCCATCACCGAACCCTTCTTGAAGCTGCTCTTCGAGCCGGTCACGGAGGCATTTCACCCGCTCCACGCCTCCATTTTCAGCTTCCTCCGCCATGATGGCTGCCGCCTCTCCCAATCCAACGATGTAGGGAACGTTTTCAGTGCCGCTGCGGCGACCATCTTCCTGTCCACCGCCTCGAATCATGGGTTGAAAATGGCTGCTCTTACGAATAAAAAGACATCCTATTCCCTTAGGAGCATGGAACTTGTGACCACTGATTGATAGAAACTCAACCGGCACTTCATCCACTCGGACTGGTATTTTTCCAACGGCCTGAATCGCGTCCGTATGGATCGCCCAGCCGGCCCGTCGGGCCGTCTCACAAACTTCAGCCATTGGCTGAACAACACCGGTCTCGTTGTTGGCCCACATAATCGATGCGAAGCCGGGACGCGAGGTTTCGACCGCTTGCTCGAAAGCGTCGAGTTCAAGACGCCCCTCCCCGTCTGTTCCGATTCGTTCGACTTCATACCCAGCCGCCGCCATCGCTTCGGTCGGCCGAAGTACGGCACTGTGTTCAATTTCACTGACAACAATCTTGGTACTCTGCCGCCCCAAACCACGGGCGAGCGACTTCAGGGCCATGTTATTTGACTCCGTGCCGCAACCAGTGAATACGATTTCCTCGGGGCTCGCGCCGATCAGCGAAGCAACCTGCTCGCGGGCCTTACCGATTGCCGCCTTCGCACTCCGGCCGGCATGGTAGCCACTGGACGGGTTATACCAGTTATCGGTGAGAAACGGCATCATCGCCTCAACGACTCGCGGATGCACCTGCGTCGTCGCGTTGGAATCGAGGTAAATCGACATGCTTCAATTTAGAAGTTGTGTCCGGCAGCGCAACAAGCCTGGAGGCAAAAATTACGCCGTTTTCAGCAGCGTGACCCCAGCAGCAATAACGGAGCCGGCACATGCAGCGACGCTCTCGTCATCGTGCCGCGCAAGTTCGAAAGAATGGGAAGGCACAGCGTAATTCCCGTCCCCCTTCACTTTGTAACGCTTGTCGTAGTGCTTGGCGAGAAGGTCGGCGATGAGGTCACGCCATTCCTCTCGCTCCACCATCGCCTTCCAGGATTCAATTGTTTTGGATGGATGGAAATCCTTCAGCCGGTCGAGGGTCATCACAATCCGTTCGGCATCCCCTAGCCATTCGACATAGCCATCCGTCAGGTAGTCAGCCCTCGCTCCCAAAGGTGAATTGATTTCAAAAACGGTCGATCGCTTCATCTTCTGCCAGAGCGCATTCGGCAGGTTAAGGCGCCCGATCTTGGCACTTTCCGCCTCGATGAAGACAGTTTGGCTCGTGCTCATCGAGCGGATCTCATCGAAAATAAGAGATTCGAATCGCTTCTGGGCAGGCTGGGGCGCCGAGAGGTCTCCGCCGAAGACGGATCCTTTGTGTTTTGCCAGCCCCTCCAGATCAAGCACCTGCCCGCCCTGTCGCCGGATCTCCTGTAATATCAGGGTTTTCCCGGCTCCCGTGTAGCCATTCAACACCGCTAGCGTGGCGCCCCTTGTAAATGCTTCAATTTCTTCGATCACTTCCCGGCGATAGGCCCGGTATCCCCCTTCAAGCTGGCTCACATCCCAGCCGATGTCAGAGAGGACCGTCGAAAGACTTCCCGAGCGCTGCCCGCCCCGCCAGCAATAAATCAGCGCCCGATACTCCTTCGGCTTAGCGGAGAAGTGACTCTCAAGGTGACGAGCGATATTTTGAGAAACCATCGCCGCGCCAAGCTTTCGGGCATCAAATGCAGAAACCTGCTTGTAGATGATGCCAATTTCGACACGTTGCTCATTAAAAAGCACGGGGAAATTTAAAGCCCCGGTGATGTGGTCCTCAGCAAACTCGGAGGGAGAACGCACATCGATGATCTCGTCGTAGTCCGCGCGACTTAACGGGACAGTTGCTGCTTTGAATTGTCGGCTCATCGATCGAAACGCATCCCGCAGTGGGTTTGACTGGCATAATTGAACCAATCCTTACAGAAAAATTAGCACGAATTTGCGGAAAAAATATGTCACGACCTTCTGTGGTTGCCCGTATACTGTATGGCAGGTGAAAAAGCTCGTTCTGTTTCACCTCCCTATCAATACCATGAAGAAACTAATCGCAACCTTGACGTTGGCCGTTCTCGCCTTCGCCCCTATGGCGATGGCTGAAGACGTGACCTATGTTGCCGGCATGACCGGCGTAGTGTGAGGCGGATGTAAGCGTGACGTCAGTTCGGCGTTCAGTTCACTGCCCGGATATATCGAAGATTCAATCTCGATCGAAAACGGAGAAGAAAAAGGTACCCAAGTCGTGACTTTCAAGACCGACGGTTCCGAGGAAATCACAAAGGAAACTGCTATCGAGTCTCTCGGCGACAAAGCCAAGAGATACGTCGTGGTGTCCCTTGAGACTTCTGAGAGCGATACTTGATTCGACTCTGTAGAATGAATTAGTGAAAGCCCCGGTGTTTCGGCACCGGGGCTTTTTTCTACCCGGGCCGATTGCCCTAAAACAGGCCGCATTTCAGGCAAAATGGCAGTTGGCTTCCCACCTCCGAATATGGTTCAATTCTATGTAACAGATGGCCGATTCCAGCACGCATAGCCGGCCCACGGCGTCCGACAGCGGTGAATTGCCGATTCCTCCCAACCTCAAGCAGAAGCTTGAAGCCTTTCAAAGTCGACTCTGGTCGATCAAAATTGCCGAAGGCGCCCTTGCAGGTCTGGCCGGCCTGGGGGTCAGCTATCTGCTGACTTTTGTTCTCGATCGCCTTTTTGACACGCCCACTCATTTCCGCGCGATCATCCTTCTCGCCGGATTCGCCATTCCGGCAATCGGCCTTCCCCTGCGTTGGCACCGCTGGATCAATCAGCAGAAGTCACTGAAGCAAATCGCACGATTGCTTCGACGGAAGTTCCCTCGACTGGGGGACGAGCTTCTCGGCATTGTCGAACTTTCTCATTCTCAAAAGGGAAATAACAGCAGGGTTCTCGTCGAGGCGGCGATGAAGCAGGTCGACGAGCGCGTCGCTAACCGTGAACTCGACGACGCAGTTCCCGACAATCACTACCGAACCTGGCTGACTGGTGCTCTTGCTGTCATTACACTGGCTGCCTCTCTTACCGTATTTGTTTCAGATGCGGCTCAAAACACTCTTGCCCGCTGGGTCTCTCCCTGGAAGCCGGTCGATCGCTACACCTTTGCCCAGTTGGAACAACTCCCTGACAAAGTCATTGTCCCCTATGCCGAAAATTTCAATCTCAGCCCTGCTCTCTCGGAAATGACGGAATGGAAACCGGGCCAAGCCTCGGTTCGCCTTCCCGGGAAAACGAAGCTTCGTGCCGATCGAGAGGACAATTCCTATCACTTTGATGTTCCTCCCCAGAAAAAAGACGGACGGCTCGGCGTTCGAGTTGGCGATGAATTCAAAAAGGTTGAGGTGAATCCGCTTCCACGCCCGGAACTGGTCGATATCGAAGCCTCCCTTCGCCTGCCTGACTACCTGCGTTATTCATCCGATCCCGTGCTCCCCATTCACGGCGGCAGCGTTTCCGTCGTCGAAGGTGCCAGGGCTTCATTTCGCGGAACCACTTCGAGGAAACTGGCAATTGCCTCGGCTGACGGAATCTCCACCAGCATCGACGGAGCCTCCTTTGCCACTGACCATCTTCCCGTTGAAGAACCGCAGACGCACACTTTCACCTGGACTGACATTCACGGGCTTCAGGCGAAATCACCTCTCGAACTGAACGTCGCCCCGGTTCCTGACGAAGCTCCCGACGTCTTTGCCCGGCAGGTCAGCGAAGGACGAATCATCCTGCCGGACGAAGTCGTCACCTTTGATGTCGGTGCCACGGACGATTTCGGACTCAAGGCACTGGGGCTTCAATGGTGGGGTATGTCCGATCCCGAAACCAATCCGGATCCTGTCTCAGGAGAAAAGCCAGTCGCCGCCGGTGCTCCTGAAGCCCGCGAACTGGAGTCCACTGCGACCTTTTCCGCAGAACGGGAAGGCATCAAACCACAGACCATCCAGATGCGCGCCTTTGCTGAAGACTTTCTCCCTAATCGCGAGCGGAGCTACTCGCCAACCTTCGTTCTCCATATTCTAAGCGCGGAAGATCACGCGAACTGGCTGACGCAGGAATTCGGGAAGTGGTTCCGCAACGCCCGTGAGGTCTACGAGCGCGAGCAGCAGCTACACGAAACTAACCGCGAGCTGCGCGAAATATCCGCCGAAGAACTCGACCAGCCGGGGAACCGTCGTCGGCTTAAGGAGCAGTCCTCTGCCGAGTCGATGAACGGACGGCGTCTTGAGTCTCTTGCCGATTCGGGACGCGACCTCGTGAAGCAGGCGACGAAGAATGACGAGTTCGACGCGGAGCGTCTCGAGTCCTGGGCTACCATGATGCGAGCTCTCGACGAAATCGCCAAAGAGCGCATGCCGAGTGTATCAGATCTGCTTCAACAAGCAGCCCAATCGGAAGGGCAGAGCGGCGAGTCCAGCCAGGGCGACGACAAGAACTCCCCCTCCAAAGCCAATCAATCTGGGGATCAATCGACTCCCCCAACTCCCAAGGTTGAGAAGCCAAAGCAAAATCAAGGAGCCAAGCCTCCTGCGCCACTTGGGCTGCCCAATACTACGCTGAGCCCTGCCGGGGATGGAAAGCAGACCGAGCCGCAAGAAACACCCGCGCAGGCCAAGCTTAGCGAAGCGCTCGAAAAGCAGAAAGATCTCCTCGCCGAATTCGCCAAAGTCGCTGATCAACTCCAGGAGATTCTCTCCAGTCTTGAAGCCAGCACCTTTGTGAAGCGCTTTAAGGCAGCTTCACGAAAGCAATTCGAAATCGCTGACACGTTGAACGACATTCTCGATGCCGGATTTGGGCTGCCACGCCATCGCATCGAGCAACAGTTGCGGGAAGTTGGCGAAAAAGCCTCTCTCGAACAGGATGAGCAGGCCCGAAGTATACACTCGATCCAGACCGACCTTGAAGCCTACTTTCAGCGAAAGCAGGATCTCATTTACAAAAACGTCCTTGATCAGATGCGCGATATGTCGGTGGTCGCTGACGTCAAAGTTGTCAGCGAAGAACTGCTCGTAAATTTGAGCGGTCGCTCAATCTCCGCTTCGGAGTTCTGGGGCGACACGCTGGATCGCTGGGCCGAAGAACTTGTCGCAGCCTCCGAGTGCGAGGCATGCCAAGGCGGCGAGAAGGACAGCCTCCCGCCGGAACTAGTCCTGAAGATCATAAAGGTTTTGCAGGAGGAAATGTATCTGCGGGACGAAACCCGCGAGATGGAAGCTGCTCGCCCCGCTCTCGCCCCTGACGTCTATGAATCCAAGGTGCGCCCGTTGGAACTCACTCAAGAGGACCTCCGCGAGCGTGTGGATGAGATCGTTCTCGAAATAGAAGAGTTTCCCAATGCCCAGGAAGACTTCCTGAAAGAGATGCAGCTGCTATCACTTGTCTCAGACGTTATGCGCCAGGCCCGCGCCGTTCTGGCCCGCCCTGATACCGGCCCGGAAGCGATTGCTGCCGAAACTGAAGTGATCGAGCTTCTGCTCCAGTCAAACCGCCAGAAAAATAGCGGCGGCGGCGGCGGCGGTTCGTCACCCGGCGGTGGCGCCCAGGCCAGCTCGAACGGCGCTTCCCTGAATGACATCTCGCTCGACCGTGGAAAATCCCGCGCTTCCAGTCCTTCGGTTCGCTCAGCGGATCAATCCACCGGTCAAACCGGCCGGAAACTTCCGGAAGAATTCCGCCGCGGACTCGACCAGTATTTCAACGCTTTAGAATCCAACTGAATGCGCCCCTCATTCCGACTATTTCTTTTTCTGCTTCTGTTTTTCGGCATTTCCTCCCGGGCTGAGGCGCAGCGCATTATTCTCGATGGCGAGGGTGATGTTAAAATTCGCCCTCTACGGGTGAATACTTCCTCTGCCGAAGAAGATGAAATTGAGGAAGAGGATGATGCCGCCGAAGCTGAACCTCTCAGCGCTCAGATATCCGCTCACATTCTCAAGCTCGCCAAAGTCGAACGTGAAAAGCGACTCAAGTTTATGCAGGTCGTGATCGACGATGTTGTCAGACTCTGCAAACTCAATGAAGTGCAACAGGACCAGCTTCTGCTCGCGGCAAAGGGGGCCGCGGAACGCTCTATGAAGGACTGGCACGAGCAGGCCGAGCGCTACTTCCGCACCCGGCTCGACGGTGCCGATTCCGATGCCGCCAAGGAAATGCTCGACGGCATGGGCAATGTTAACTTTGGAGGGAACCGTTCCGAGGAAGAGGGCGAATCTCTCGAACTGTGGAAGGACACCCTCTCTGTAGTACTTAACGAGGATCAGATTTCCCGCTACGAGGAAGTTCTCGAACAGCGCCACCTTGACCGTATTGATGCATTCTCGCGTATGTCGATATCAACTTTGGACGGATACCTCCGGCTCACACCGGACCAGAAGGAGGATCTGGGAAAACTCGTTCACCAGGCAGCGGTGAGCTATCTCGATGACGTCCAGCGCTACTGGGGAGACTACTTTGAGAAAGGTACTCTCATGTCTCTTGCCAACGCTAACGAGGACGAAGTGCTCAGGGAAATCCTGACCAAAAAACAGCTTGAGCGGCTCCAGTCCGCCACTTCGAATTTTGACCACTTTTGGGAGACCAAGAAACGAAACAGAAGGGCAGAAGAGAAAGACGCAGAAAGGCGGAAGAAGGAGGCCAATGAGGAAAAGCTTGAAGACGAAAAAACCAAGGTGAACTAGCCCACATGATCCGTTCCCTGACTATCCTCCTTGCGGCTATTGGGTTGACTTTGCCAAAAACCCTCACGGCGCAGGGGGCTTCTTCGATTCGCTTCGGTAACGAAATCCCCCCGGAAGTGGACACCATTTATGAACGCGGCCTTGCTTATCTGAGCGCCAGCCAAAGCGATGAAGGTTCGTGGCGAAGCCGGTCCGAACACGGGATCACCGGGCTCTGCCTCATGGCTTTTCTCGCAAGCGGGGAAGATCCTAATTTTGGCCGCTACCGCCTCAATGTTAAGCGGGCGCTCCGCTCTATCATTCGGGGACAGGAGAAAACCGGATTCATCCCCAACAGCATGTATCATCATGGTTTTGCCATGCTGGCGCTGGCTGAGGCCTACGGAGCAATCGACGAAGCCACCCTGTGGGATTCGGGCGATTCGAAGGACAGAAAGACCATCGTTGAAACCCTGGAAGCGGCCATAAAACTTGCCGTGAATTCCCAGGCAGGCAACCGTTGGGGTGGCTGGCGTTACTCCCCCACCTCAACTGATGCAGACACATCGGTAACCGGTTCCGTTCTTATGGGTCTGCTCGCCTGTCGCAATGCTGGACTGGAGGTCCCTGACGAAGCTATCGAAAACGCGTTGACCTACATGCAGCGTAACACTTCGTCCTCGGGATTCGTTGCCTACAGCGGTGGTATCGGCGGTGGTGGGGAATCCATGGCGCGGTCTTCCGTAGCTACGCTCGTTTATTCTGTGGGGCACAAGCGAGAGTGGGATGAGTATGAAAGCGCGCTAGAACACATCACCAACAAACTTGATCACAAGGAAACCTCACACACCCACTACTTCTATTACTACATGGCCCAGGCGCTCTACCAGAGTGATCCCGAAGCCTGGGAACAGTGGAATCGAAAGACTGCACGAATGCTGGCTGACCAGCAATCATCCGAAGGCAGTTTCTCCGGAAGCTATGGCGAAGCCTATGGAACAGCCATGTCCTTGCTCGCCCTTGCTCTCAACTATCGATTCCTCCCCATCTACGAACGATTCTAATGCCAGTCACTCGCACCAGGCCCGATGTGGTAATACCTCTGCTGTTAGTAGTGGTTCTGGCAGTCGGTGCCAGCGTCAACGCCGAAACCGAAAGCAATTTAAAATCGACTGAAGCCTGGCTGACTTGGAGGAACGGCGACGAATTGAAAGGCCAGCTGAATCCGAGCCCTGATGAGCGGGTTTCTTGGCTGTCTCCGCATTTTGCCGCCCCTTTCAACATCCGCACCGATCAACTCGAGAGCATTCGCTTTCCTTCCACCCGGGGTAGAGGAGTCGATCGTAAAGAATCACAATTCCGCGTCCATCTCAAAAATGGGGACAAGCTTGAAGGTGGGCTTGTCTCAATGGATAACACAACGATCACCGTCGACTGCCTCGCATTCGAAGAATCCGTCACCCTGAAGCGCAGCGCCGTAGAACGCATCCTCCACATTGGCACGGACGCACTTCGACTCGCCGACCCCGGAGATCTCACCTCGTGGACCTCCAGCGGAAGAGATCGCAAGCCCACTGACTGGTTCACCAACCTAAGCGGCGCCGTCGCCACACATCAATGGTCAGGCAATTTATTTCGTCCGATTGAACTTCCTTCAAAAGTCGAAGTTGCGTTCACCGCTAGCTTCCCACGCGGCAAACCTGAACTGGAAATCGGCCTTCTCAAGGATCCCACGCTTGGCCCTATGCTGGAGACCTGGGACAACCATCTCGTCCTCACCTTCCGCACTGCCTTTGTTCCCGTGATGGAGCTCAAAGATGAAGACGAAACTCTCAGCTTCCGAATGTTTTGGAATCAGAGCTCAGGTGAAGTCCGGCTCTGCGATCAATCCGGCGAACTGCTTGCGTCACTCGATGGCGTCCTCGTTAAGCACTACCTCCCTGACAGTGACAGGAAGAAGGAAGACTCGTTCACGCGCGGATTCTCAATCCTCAACCGAACCCCTGAAATGCGTCTGGACGATCTGACGATTCAGGAGTGGGACGGTTCCCCCGCTCCGATTATTGACCTTTCCCAGCCCCAACTTATCCTTTCTGATCGTGGCCCAAGTTCACAAGTGGATGGCATTCGCCTGGACCCCGGGAATGACTACTTCTTAATGGGATCGAAGCGCGTACCGGTGGAAGAATTCCGGGAACTCATTTTTCCATCTTCTGCTCCCCCGCAGCCTGCTACCAAAGCTACCCGCGTCGCCTGGTATTCCGGGAGCACTGTAAGTGGCGAATTCATGAGTGTGGACGAAAACAGGCTTAACCTGCGCCCCGACTGGTTGGATGAGCCTGTCTCTCTGAAACTGGACCACGCAAAGGAGATTCAATTTCCCGAATCGACTACCCCGCCTGAACCGGCAGCCGATCACCTCACGGCAGACAACCTGTCGCTTTACGGCACAGTAACAGTCTTACCAAAAAGAGTCGGAGAAAACCTTTTGGGTTGGCAACCGGCTGGAGCCGCAGAACCTATCCCATTTGCCGATAAGACGAATGCATCAATCATCCGCCCCGCCCATCCAGCTACTAGTGCAGACATTGCCTCGAGCATCGGGCAGGCCCGCCTCTTCCTTATCAATGATGAGGTCTTGTCAGGGGAGCTCATTTCCATCGAAAAAGATAAAGTCAATTTCTCAAGTCGCACTACCGGGCAAATTGTGATCGCTTCCGAACTGATACGCGCAATCGACATCGGAAGCGCAGGTCGCGTTCTTGACGGGTTCGCAGACGCGGAGTGGGAAACCTTCGAGGAGGGTGCGGAACAAGTCGAGTTGACCAAGGAATCCGCCTCTCTATCAGGGGGCGGTTTTGGCAACCCCTCCATCCTTCTCGGCGACGTGGTGCGCTTCGATGCCCAATGGAAGCAATCCCATGGTTCTTTCACTTTACGCCTCCTCACCGAAAGTGAATCTCCAGAATCCCCTTCCACCGACATTGTCGCCGCCGCCCAAGGAAGCCGTCTCTATATCGGCAAACTCCGGGAAAGCGGCGGTTTTTCATTTTCCGGGGAACATGTCGAAATTAAAAACAATCGGGCTTCCTTCCGAATACTGACTGAATCTCGAAAGGTAATCGTCTTTGCCAACGAACGTTCCAAGCCTGTTCTGACAATCCCGATCAATTCGAGTCAAGTTTCCGGCAACGGACTCTATTTCAAACTTGGTGGTGGTTGGCCAGGCTGGAACCAAAGGCAGACTGAAATCATTTTTTCCAACTTCCGAATCGAACGTTCCCCGGGAAGTATTCCCCGCCGCGTTATCGATCCCCATTCCCGTGAGCGCGCCCTCACGATTCCCCGAATTCATCGGGACAAAGCCCCTACCCACCTATTGATTGCTCCCAACGGCGATCTTCTTCGAGGCCGACTTCTCTCTGGGATCGGCAATGATTTGCGATTCGAATCAAGGGGTAAAACGCTGGAAATTCCCCGCAAGCGAGTCTCTACCCTGATCTGGCTCCGCGATAAACCCCCAAGGGAAAATGAGGAACCAGCTTCAGAGACATTTAAAGCCACACACCGCTTTGTGCTGATGGACGGAAGCCGCCTTAGCCTTTCTGCACGCAGATCTGAAGAGGGCAGCTTTGTAGGCATGTCAGAACATCTCGGGGAATGCCGCATCTCAATTGAAAATGTCGTCCGTAATGTTAAACGCGGGCTGGTTTCAGCAGCCCCCGATGACGAAAAGACCACCTCAGCATTTTTCGCGAACTGGAATGTCTCTTTCACTCCCGATCCCCGCATCCCCGGTGAATCTCCGGGATCTGACTCTCCACTGATCGGCAAACCTGCCCCCTCAATCAGCCTGGCCACTTTTGACGAGGAAAAAAAATTCGCGCTATCCGATCACAAGGGAAAAATCATTATCCTCGACTTCTGGGCTACCTGGTGTGGCCCGTGTATTAAGGCAATGCCCGTAGTCCGCAGAGTTGTAAACGCGTTTGACTCCGAGGACGTTGTTTTTTGTGCGATCAATCAGGCCGAGTCCAGGCAAGTAGTTACGGCGTTCCTCGACCAGCGCGGTTGGTCTGATGCACCCGTCGCTTTCGACTTTAACGGCAAGGTGAGTTCCGATTACGATGTCCAGGGTATTCCCCACACGGTTTTAATCAATCGCGATGGCAACATCGTTTGGGTCCACAGCGGATTTACCGAAGAAATGGGGGATAAGCTTTTCGAAGCGATCAAAAACAATCTGTGATGATACAATATCAATTATCACATTGGAAATCATCGTAATTCCTGCCGTCATATTTCGGATTTACATCACCTCTAATCCCAACATCATGACGAATCACCTGCCCATTGTTGTCCTGGCCGCCATTGCCCTCGGTCTTTCCGTCAATGACGCCGCAGCCGGCGGAAAAGGATACAACTCAGCTCAACCCTTCTACGCTGGCAGCAAGTTTCAGACTACGGGTTACAACCAGGTAATGCTTACCAACACTTACAGGACCGCCGTAACTGCAATGCCCCTCCCTGTCGCGGTGATGCGACACCAACTCAACTTTATTTCGTTAAAACCATCGTTGTGAGCATGAGGCGCATCTGCAACCTTGGCATCACGACTGTCTTTAGGAACATCTACACTGAAGGAAGGTGCTGTGTCAGGAGCCGGCAGAGTCGAATCCCGCCTCTAAACCGCTCACTCCGGGACTTCTGGGGAAACCTCGAAGGAAGGCGCGAACAACGCCTTCACTGTGTATACGAGGAACGAAATAAGACCGTAAGACAATCCGACGACCACTCCGAAGTCCACAATCCCGCGCCAGGGCTGAGGAACGAACTTCACCAGGATAACGAGAAGGACAATTGCAATGGTCAATGAAAACGCAATAATCCTGGTTTTCTTTGTGGCGTAGAAATACCCCATACAAAAAAACGGTGCCAGCAGCACACGCACCCAGGTCGGGTTCCTTCTCAAGTATCTCACTCGGGCTGCGGTTCGCGGCGAGAACTTCTTTTGAAAGCCTCGGTAGCCTTCAGCTATCAGCATAAAGCTGCCCCAGGCGATCACGATAATCCACTGGAGCACAGACAGGTCGGACAACAGGGCTTCCTGGGCACGAGGACACAATCTTATGATCGCGCTCGCTATAAGCACGCACACCCCTGAAAAACCCCAGATAGCTCCCAAAAAACCCATGGGCGCAATAACTAGGTCTTTCTGACTGGCTTGTAAAGGTGCGGCCGAGGCATTAAGCCGCCGCACCCACATCGCTCTCGCCGTCGTAGTTCGCGCTTTGCTCTTCACCGAGCCCATCAAATGCGGTCATACCAGATTCAATGCTGAGCACCAACTCCTCCAAAGCCTTGAGGCCGGAATCAATTCGTTCGAACTGATCCCCGACTTTATCCCCCAGAAGGACTCGAATATCACTCCTAGGAACCGCGACTTCTATTTCCTCAGAAATGTCCTCCACTTCGATACCTTCGGCCGGTGGAGCGAGTTCCTCGTCATTCGACTCATCAGCACCCTCCCCACCCTTTGGAGCCAGGGGCTCGGAAACCATGACTGAGGTAGAGAGCGTCCCTTCCGCATCGGTTGCCGCATCGGTTGCCGCATCGGTGAGGTCGACTTTCTTGCTCTCCCCCTCCGTCGCAAAAACCACTGGTGTGGCCCGTCTGCTGACAGGAGAGGACCGCATCAAGACAGCGAGGCCTGCCGCCGCTTCTTGAAGTTCATCGAGGTATTCACCTTCTCTCTTCTTCTCAGGGGTCTCCTCGACCGCCACGATTTCAGCACCGACAGGCCTTGTCCCAACGGAATCAATGTCTTCTACTTCTTCGACAGCAAGAACCTGCTCTTCTCCGATTACGGAAGATTCAACCTCGTCTTCCGTGATTGGTTCGGTGTAATCGTTGACCGATGCCTCATCAGGGCCATGTTGGAGTGAATTCTCTCTGGAACGAGCGGCAAATCTCGCGTAGAGCATCCATGCGGTAAGCGCGAGAAGCGCACCAATGAGAACCATATAGCCAAAGATATCCATAACAGTATCCAGATCATCAAGAATCCTTAGATACTTTCAACCCTAAAATGTTAATAATTCCATTTTCATTTTCCTTTTTATGAGCATTTACAACCGGGATTACATGCGAGACAGCCCAGGAGGTGCCTCCCCGGGACATCCATCCAACTGGAGCGTGATCACCAAGTTGATTGTGATCAACTGTCTCGTGTATCTCGTCGTCCTTCTCATCGACGTTCCACCCAAGGAGCCGCTGACGGACAATTTGTCTCTCTCTCTGAGCGGACTTTCCTCCCTCAAAATCTGGACCCTTTTCACTTACCAATTCATCCATGGGCACCTTCTCCACATTGCAGGCAATATGGTTGGATTGTTCTTTATCGGAAGAATCCTTCTCCAGATGGTCTCACCAAGACAGTTCATGGAGATCTATTTCGTTGGCGCTCTTTTTGGCGGGATTCTGCAACTCCTCTTCAACTTAGCAACCGGGCAGGATGGACTCATCATGGGTGCTTCAGGGGCAGTCATGGCGGTCTTGCTCGCACTTGCAACACTGATACCTAACCAAAGCCTTAATTTTCTGCTTTTCTTCATCCTTCCCGTAAAGATGACGATGAGGCAGATTGCCACGATAGTAATCATCCTCGACGTCCTCGGCTTTCTATTTAGTTTCGTGGCCGGCGACGGCGAATCAGAGTCTCGAGAAATGATCGCCCACTTCGCTCATTTCGGCGGAATGCTTACCGGATGGGCCTACATCAAATTCTGGTTCACGAAATCGCAAAGTAGCACATCATCCAAAAGCCGTACTGAGAAGCTGAAGAAGCGTTTTGGGATAAGTAGAATTCGGGCAGCACGCATGAGTTCAAACTCCGGAGAGAAAAAGTCTCACTCCAATACCTTCGTGAGTAGTGACGTGGATTCAATCCTGGACAAGATCAATGACAAGGGTTTTCAAAGCCTCACTAAGGAGGAACAAAAGCTACTTGAGAAATCCAGCAGGAAGCTCTCCAAGCGAATTGATAAGGATCAGCAATCCCAATGACTGCCCGTCTCCACACTCAGCGCCGCGAGAAGTCCAGTAAGGGAGTGGATCTGCGCTGGCTGGCTTACCTGACCGCCGCTGGCATCGCTGTGTTTCTGATTATCTCATCCGGTCGACTCGGGATGGAAATGGCCCGGAACCGCCTCCCCGAAAAACCAGAGGCACCCTCAGGGGAAGAGACCACTATCGTCATGCAGGGTAGCGGCAACGCCCCAATTTTCTTGGCGGATACTCCGGAAACGCTACGACGTTTTTTCTCTGATCACCCGACCGGAAACAGCCGTTACAGCGCAGACCTTACCGGACTTGGAATTCGTCGACTTCAGAGCAATGTCGAAATTGTGATTCTAGGCACCGAAGCTGAAGCCGTCGAAGTTCGAGTCGCATCCGGTGCGATAGCAGGCACCGTTTACTGGGTTCATCATAACCAACTTCCGGACACCGAAGATTTTGATCCCATCATCTCCCCAATCCCCGGGATACCGCCGAATTAGATCAAAAATAGAATCTTTTGGGCAGTTTTTGTTTGTTTAGAGCTCTTAAATACCTAATCTGATAACTATGCTTGAGTTGGCGGTGCTGGGCAGTGGAAGCTCAGGAAACAGTGCACTAGTTTGTCTCGGAGAAACCCGGATCCTGATCGATGCGGGTCTTTCCGCTCGTCAGCTTTGCCTGCGCCTCGAAAATCTTGGCGTCGATCCCGACAGTCTCAGCGCCATCGTCCTAACCCACGAGCACGGCGACCATACCCGCGGCATCGATGTCTTCTGTCGGAAGCGCTCCGTCCCCATCTACGGGACCACGCATACCTGCGCCATTGTCCGAGAGAACGTCAAATCAGAAATACCATGGCATCACTTTGAAGCCGGTAATGACTTCATGATCGACGATATCAAAGTCGAGAGTTTCTCTGTCCCCCATGATGCGGTCGATCCCGTTGGTTTTGTCTTTCGCTGCAATCGAAGTAGTCTCGGCGTCGTCAGCGACGTGGGTCACGTCACCCGCATGATTATCGAGCGACTCAAAGGCGTCGATACCCTCTTTGTGGAGGCCAACTACGACGAGGTGATGCTTCAGAATGACACCCACCGTCCGTGGTCAACCAAGCAGCGCATCAGCAATCGACATGGGCATCTTTCCAACGATCAAACAGCGGAGCTTGTCAGGCAGATCGCTTCCGAAAACCTGAGACGTGTCGTCCTCGGCCATCTCAGCAGCGATTGCAATGCACCGGACCTGGCACGCCAGGTCATTATCAAGAAACTCGAAGCTGAAGGCCTCAATGGCGTTCTCGTAGAGTGCGCCATGCGCAAGGATCCCCTGCCACTGTGCAAAACGGCTTCTGAAGAAGCCGCTCCCCCGGAAATCTCTCCTGAAGAGATTGATGAAGAAAAACCTGCCAAATCGGCTCGCGTATGCGAGTCTACCGGCGCCTCAGCTCCAACTCCGTCCGCCTCCGTCGAAGAATGGAGCCAGACCGAGTGGGCTTTCTAGTCCGGCTGAGCCCAGCTCCCTCTGCCGATCACGGATATGACTGTGCTGAAACCGTCCTTCGAAGAATTTTTGTCTTTAGCTGCCAGCGGAAACATGATTCCGGTCTGGACGGAACTGGCTGCCGATTACGAAACCCCGGTTTCCGCTTTTCAGAAGCTAAGCGAAGGCCACAGCGAACCATGCTTCCTTCTCGAATCTGCTGAAAACAGCGACCAAATCGGTCGCTTCTCATTTCTCGGCACGGATCCCCGTCTCGAAATCCGCGCTTCAGGGCGTGAAATCTCGGTTCGGGAAAAAGGCGCATCCGATTTTACAACCAGAAAACTTCCGGAGTCTGAGGGCGATCCGCTCCATGAAGTTGAGCGGCTCATGTCCGTATTCCGGCCAGTCGAAGTTAAAGGGCTTCCCGTCTTCACCGGGGGAGCTGTTGGTTTCCTCGGTTACGATATGGTCCGTTTCTTTGAACCTACCGTTCCTGGACCTCCGGACGAAGGCCTTGGCCTTCCCGACATGGTTTTTGCGATCACGGACAGTCTCGTCATTTTTGATCACAGGTTTAGAAAGCTCCAGGTCGTAGCCAACATTTGCACCAAGGATTTCGATTCGCTGGATGCCGCCTACGAAGCCGGTCGCGGTCGCATCGAGGCCGTGATCAACCGCCTCTCCAAACCTCAGTCCGTCGCCCCATTCTCCCTGATGGAAGAACCAGAGAATCCGGACACGGTAAAAAGCAACACCACGCAGGAGGAATATGAAGGCATGGTAAGCAAGGCTAAGGAGTATATCCTCGCAGGAGACATCTTCCAGGTCGTGCCATCGCAACGATTCGAGACAGACTACACCGGCCGCCCTATTGATCTTTATCGTGCTCTTCGACACGTCAACCCCTCGCCTTACATGTTCTGTCTCCAGTTCGGCGATGAGTTTTCACTAGTCGGAAGTTCTCCCGAGGTTCACGTCCAGACTATCGACGGAAATATCAAGATCCGCCCCATCGCAGGCACCCGTTGGAGAGGCAAGACACCGGAAGAAGACCAGGCACTGGCCGACGAACTACTGGCAGATCCCAAGGAGCGCGCCGAACACGTCATGCTGATCGACCTTGCAAGGAATGACGTTGGCCGGGTCGCTGAATTCGATTCCGTTCAAGTGGACGAAATGATGATCATCGAGCGCTACAGCCACGTGATGCACATCGTTTCCAACGTCGTTGGCAAACTGAACTCTGGCCAGAGCGCCTACGACGTCATGAGAGCCACCTTTCCTGCGGGAACGGTCAGTGGCAGTCCAAAAGTCCGGGCGATGCAAATCATCGACGAAATGGAAAAATCCAAGCGTGGTGCCTACTCGGGCGCGGTTGGTTATTTTGGTTTCGACGGCAACCACGACAGCTGCATTGCCCTGCGTACCGTGGTTCTCCAGGGAGAAAAAGCCTATGTCCAGGCAGGTGCCGGTGTCGTTGCTGACTCAGTTCCCGAGAACGAATACAACGAAACTGTGAACAAGGCGAAGGGCATGATGCGCGCGATCGAACGCGCCAAGCTTCTCAAGTGAAACGCCTTTCGTGGCGTGCGACAGAATCTCCCCTGACTTTGCTCTTGTTTTGTCCGCAGCTTTCATTTCAGAGAAGGAGCCTGTAGACGATGAAACAGACCGCCGTATTCGTGATGAGTTCACCGACCTTTTCGACGAAGAGATGGAGCTCAAACTCTGAGAGCTCTCTGAAGAAGCCTAAGGCGGTAGGCGCGAAGGTGCCCGCCATCTGGCGGACTTTCGCCGCCACTTCTCCCGCGAACTCCTTCGGCTCCGGGTGGAATTTGTGAAACTTCAAGACTAGGTCGTCGCAACCAAGGAAAAGATCGTTGAGGTCTTTCAGGGCCGTGACTCGGCTGGAAAAGGTAGTGCCATGAGCCGCTTTACCCGACGCCTCAACCCACGAGTCTGCCGGGTCGCCGCACTGCCGGTCCCAAACGATCGCGAGGAGACCAAGTGGTATTTCCAGTGCTATGTATCACATCTCCCTGCCGGGGGTGAGGTCGTTCTACTTGACCGCAGCTAATATAATCGTGCCGGCGTAGCAAAGGTCGTGGATTTCTGCACGGATGACGAATACGAAGAGTTCTTCAGATCTGTTCCTGAATTCAAACGCATGCTTGTGCGATCCGGAATACGCCTTAGCAAATACTGTTTTTCTATCCAGGATGAGGAAGAAGAATTCCGGTTCAACTCACGAGTTTTTGACCCGCTAAAGCTTTGGAAACTCAGCCCGATGGATCTCGAGTTGCGACCTCGCTGGGAAGACTAAACCCGCGCCAAGGAAGGGATACCTGAGCGCAATCACATCCCTGAAGTACTATGACGGGTTGTCCCAGCCGATAACAAGAAACAAGCACACCTCAACTGTATCAGCAACTTCCTCGACCAAATCCCCTATCAAGAGGTGGAGCAGGACACAGTCACCCTGCCAGAACGCCAACACTACCCGGACTATCTTCGCCATCCGGTTCTGCATAAGAAGATAGTCCCTCAGAAATATTAATTGGGCCTATCCTCAAGCTGCCTGAGCTGCAAAGTGTCGATGATCGTATCGTTGGCGAGCGCATTGGTAATAACCACGAGCCACGTGCCGATCTCGACCCACTCTTTTCGTTTCAGATACTCCATCGCCAACTGGATCGTCTCTTCGTGATTTTCTGAAAATTCGATCAAGAAAGGTTCTACACCCCAAGGCAACAGGAGCTGGCGAAATATCGCTTCGTCGTCTGTGAATGCAAAAATGGGAATCCCATGAGGGCGCAGGGCACCCAATACATACGGGAGGAAACCGCTCCGCGTGAAAACGACAATACCGGACTCACCAAGCTCTTGTGCAAGCACGGCAGCCGAACGCAGCATCATGGCCTTCGGCTCTTTCAGGACAATGCGATGATTCAGTTCGCGTCCCACCGAGGGCTCAATACTTCCAATGATATTTTTGAAGACTTCAACCGACTCCAGCGGATAAGCTCCTGTCGTCGTCTCTCCCGAAAGCATCACGGCATCCGCCTGTTCGCGGACCGCATGAGAAACGTCCGACACTTCAGCCCGGGTCGGCATTGGCGAATGAATCATCGACTCGAGCATGTGAGTCGCAACGATCACAGGCTTACCCTCGGCATGGCAGACCTTAATCAACTTT
This sequence comes from Verrucomicrobiota bacterium, assembly GCA_002862135.1. Taxonomy (GTDB): domain Bacteria; phylum Verrucomicrobiota; class Verrucomicrobiia; order Verrucomicrobiales; family DEV007; genus Arctic95D-9. Next base: position 19,849 of record PKCI01000233.1, read on the forward strand.
GACTGAACCAGGGGTAGTCGGTGATAATCAATTTCAATTCCGAGGTCACCGCGCGCTACCATAATGCCGTCGGCCTCCCTGACGATCTTCTCCATATTTCGGACGCCGGCCTGATCCTCAATCTTGGCAATAATTCGGGCACGCGAACCCAATCTTTCGAGGTAGTGCCGCAGAATCTTAACATCTCCCGCTTCACGAACAAACGACAAGGCAACGAAGTCGATCCCCGCCTCCACGCCCGCTTTGAGATCATCCTCATCTTTCTTGGTCAAAGCCGGAAGTTTTACCTGGATCCCCGGGAGATTGATATGGCGTCGTGACCCGAGCTCACCCGGAGTCAGAACTTCAAACCGAATTCTGACTTCGTCTTTCTCCTTGACCTTTAATTGTATCAAACCGCTATCGACCAAAACCGTGTCACCGATGCTCACCTCCGCAGGCAGCCCATCATAGTTCACTGATACTGAAACCACCCCTGCGGTGCCCTCGACAGACTCTATGTGGAACTCCACTTCCGATCCAGCTTCCAGCTCTATGGGCATTTCCAGCGCACCGGTCCTGATCTCCGGCCCTTTCACATCCATCATTACCGCTACATGGCGGCCCACCTCTTCCGAAACCTCACGGACGAACCACATCGCATCTTTGACCCACTGATGGGAGGCATGAGCCATGTTTAATCTTAAGATATCCACGCCCGCACGGATCAACCGTAACAGCATCTCCTTGGATTGCGTGGCAGGGCCCAGCGTCGCAATAATCTTAGTGTGTCGGTAGTCTTTCAAAATAGATCCAGTCAAGGCATGGATGAGCAATTTCCGGACCAAAGCACTGGCCCACCCCGGTTCCCCACATAATGGCGATGTAGCGCCGGGGCAAGTCGGCACTGATTCTGCACCAATTATATCGTCGAAATTTTGCGACATTTGGTGGGTTACTTGCTATGCACTAGTGTTATGAAGAAACCCCTGTTAGCACTTGCCCTCTCTTTTCTTCTCATTGCAAGCTCCGGAGCCCGGACCTGGACCAGTTCCGACGGCTCTCGAACTTTCGAGGGAGAAATTCGATCCTACGATGCGAATACCAAGACAGTTTCTGTCCTGGCTTCGGGTCGCATTATCACTTTCACCGTAGAAAAGTTGTCCGAAGATGACATCGCCTATGTCAAGGAATGGGAAGTAGCCCAAACCGCCCCCGATCCTTCGGAATTGCTAGCTTCATCCGTCGTCGGCAGAGCCGTGCTTAAGGCTAAGCTGCACCGCCTTGACGGAAAGCGCTTCAAGAGTGCCGAGATGGAGAAGGCTCCCGAGTATTACATTCTGTATTACTCCGCTTCGTGGTGAGGCCCTTGCAGATCTTCTGCTCCACAGTTGGTGGAGAAATACAACACGACAGTCGCTGAAAACCCAAAGGTGGAAATGATTCATGTTTCCCTCGATTCCAGCGAAGACTCTGCTGAAACCTGGGCCGCCGCCGACGGCTT
>PKCI01000132.1 GCA_002862135.1 Verrucomicrobiota bacterium
ATCGTGAGAGCCCGCTATCACAGCTTTGTCGAAGATCTCGAACGCGCCGGCGCTACCATTACCGTCGACGAGGAATATCATACAGGTAGCAAGCTCAAGGAGGCCACCAGCGAGATCCTGGCGTCCAAACTCGACAACTAACCTGTCGAAAATGTCAAAGAGCCCCGGTTGAAGCCACGCCCCAGTCAGGCGTTTGTCGGAGGAATCTGAAGCCTCACCTGATCACATGCTGCCGACAATACTCATCGCCCTCGCGGCACCGCTCGTTCTCTTGCCTGCTCTCAATTTCTTCAGCTATCGCATCATGGGCGCGATCATCCGCAATCGACGAAAGAAGTGGGATCTCAACATCTGCTGCGGCCGAACTGATGGAGGCGGTGTCAATGTCGACATCGTCAATCACGCCAACGTTCCCAACCTGGTCGTGGTCGACGATGTCTACAATCTTCCCTTTGAGGACGGCGAATTTGAAGCCACCTTATGTTCTCACACCATCGAGCACGTCGAGAATCCTGCCGCTTTCTACGAGGAACTCCGCCGCGTCTCTGGCCAGGTAACCCTCGTTCTGCCCCCACTCTGGGATCTTTGCGCCGTTCTCAATATTTTCGAACACCGCCACCTCTTCCTCACTCTTCGCAAGGAACATCACGATCTGCCCAGATACATTGAACTTCCCGGCGCCGAGTTTTTCCAGGAACGCGTCGGGCAAAAGATCAGGGCATAGCCAACAAGCCCACTGGCATTCCTCCCAGCTGCGTTGTAGCTTGGCGAAAGTCCAACGCATTTGTGAGCAAACGTAGTAATCAGTCCCCGAGAGTCGCTGTCCTCAATATTGTCGGTCTGACCCCCCGACATATTGGAGTCGATACTCCCTTTATTTCCGAGTTCCTTGCGCGGGACGAGAATGAACTCGTTCACGTAACACCGACTTTGCCAGCTGTGACTTCGTCGATGCAGGCAACTTTCCTGACCGGCCGTGTGCCCGGCGATCACGGCATTGTCGCAAACATGTGGTATGACCGGAACTACGCGGAGCACCGCTGCTGGAAGCAGAGCAACCATCTCGTCCAGGGACGGAAAATCTGGGAGCAGATCCGCGACGATTTCGATCCGGAATACACTTGCGCCAAAGTCTTTTGGTGGAACAACATGTATTCCTCAGCCGACTACCAGGTTACTCCCCGACCGATCTACTGCGCGAACGGAAAGAAGGTTTTCGACATCCAGACCTGGCCGATGGAACTCCGCACCCGATTGCGGCGTAAGCTCGGCAAGTTCCCCTTTCCCGCCTTTTGGGGGCCTAACGCAGGAATTGATTCCACCCGCTGGATCGCAAAATCTGCGATGTGGTTTGAAGACAAGTTCTCTCCCAACCTGAATCTCGTTTACCTCCCCCACCTCGACTACAATCTCCAACGCCTCGGGCCTAATTCACCCGTCATCAGCGAAGATCTCGTGGCACTCGACGACGTTGTCGCCGATCTTGTGAAGCATTTGGAAAAACGGGGCGTTGAGGTCATTCTCCTCAGCGAGTATGGAATCACCTCGGTAGATCGCCCGATTCACTTGAACCGTCTCTTCCGCGAGAAAGGCTGGATCAGCTGGCGCAATGAGTTGAGGCGGGAAGTGCTCGATCCCGGGAACTGCAAGGCTCTCGCGATTCCGGATCATCAACTCTGCCATATCTACGTCAATGATCCGGCCATCCGCACCGAAGTTGCCGAGGCCGTTCAGGCAACCGAGGGCGTTGCCGCCGTCTACAGCGGTGACCAGATCAAGGAAATCGGCCTCGATCACGAGCGCAGCGGGGACATCGTTGCCGTCAGTAAAGAGGACAGTTGGTTCACTTACTACTACTGGAAAAACGATCGCAAAGCTCCGGATTACGCACGCTGCGTCGACATCCACCGCAAACCCGGCTACGACCCTGTTGAACTCTTCGTCGACCCGCGGATTCGTTTTCCCAAGCTCAAGATCGCAGGCAAGCTACTTCGCAAGATGCTTGGCTTCCGTATCCTGATGGATGTCATCCCCCTCGACGCCAGCCTCGTAAAGGGATCCCACGGAACAATCCCTAGGGACGTTAAGGACCATCCCGTTTTAATCGGGAAATTCTCCAAAAGAGGAGGCAGTTCCACCATCGAGGCTACCGAAGTCTACGACTTGCTCCTTCAACGTTGTGCCTCCCCGAACGACAAGGCCGACTAACCCTGACCGTAGTAGGCACCCGCACCGTGTTTGCGAAGGTAGTGCTTGTTGAGGATGTGTTTCGGCAGGCCCGGTTGATCAGCATTCAAGCTCCAGGTGCCCATCGCCATCTGCGCGCACACTTCGAGCGCGACAGAGTTCTTCACAGAATCGATCGCATTTTTGCCCCAGGTGAAGGGAGCGTGAAATTTCTGAAAGCACGCCGGCATCTCCATTGGATTGATGCCGCGCTCAGAAAAACATTCCGCGATGGCGATTCCCGTGTTGGTCTCATAGTCCTCGGCCACTTCTTCCGGGGTCAGTTCACGGACCACCGGTACACTGCCGTAGAAATGGTCGGCATGCGTTGTGCCCTGGCAAGGCAACTCCACCCCTGCCTGCGAAAACATCGTGGCATTGACTGAGTGGGTGTGAGTCACACCTCCAATTTCAGGAAATTCTCGATAGAGAATGCGGTGAGTTGGCGTATCAGAAGAGGGGCGCATACTTCCTTCCACCACTTCACCCTCCAGATCGAGCACGACAAGATCCTCCGGTTTGAGGTCATCGTACGAGACACCACTTGGCTTAATGACAAAAAGGCTCTTGTCGCGGTCAATCCCCGACACATTTCCCCACGTCAATCGCACCAGCCCCTCAGTGACAAGCAACAGGTTGGCTTTGAAAACTTCCTCTTTCAGATCTTCCAGCATAGCGCCCAACCAACTCAGCAATCCCGCTTGTGCAAGGGATCAATTCTCACAAGATATTTCAGTATCCTGGGCTAACTTTCTATTACAACTCGACGTATGTGGCGCCCCCTGAAAAAGACCCTGGCAACGCTCGTGCCCGCGCTTTTGCTGATTCTCTTCATCGCGGTCATGATCTGCTTTCTCAATCGATGGGACTCCATGGTCGCGATCACCCTGATTCCCGTTTGGGCTTGGGCCGCTTTCGGAATGACCCTCTCCCTTCTTTCCTGGGTCTGTTTTCGGGGACCGTTCGCTGCGGTTGTCTTCTCTATCTGGTTGGCCAGCGGCCTTATTCTATCTGAAGAACCGCGCTCCCTGATCCGGGAACTCTATTTGCAACCGGCCAGCAGGCTACCGGAGGAATTAAAAACACTGCGAGTGGTCAATGTTAACGCAGAAGGCATGGAAGAAAATCTTCGCGTCAGCACCGTTCTCAAACCCGACATCATCATCATTCAACAGGCTCCCGAAGGCGAGGCTCTCAAACAACTCGCACGCGACCTGTTTGGAGACGCGCACGTGGTTATCACCAATCGAAGCAATGCCTTCATTGCCCGCGGTGAAACGGTCAACACGCTTGGCGAAACTGACAGCGCCACTCTGCATGTGCGAATACTAACCCCTGACGGCTTCCTCGTCGATATCACAAACCTGGACCTCGCCCCCTATCTGCCCAGCCCGCAATTATGGAAAAAGGAGGTCTGGCAGAGGCTGACTGCGACACGAGTCGAAAATCGGAGACTGCTGCGCCATTACCTGGGAGAAAATCAACTCAGCAGCGGCAGGATAGGCCGCATCGTCAGCGGCGGGTTTGGAACGCCGCCCGGGGACGATGTATTCCGCCCACTCGAGAGCGCCCAATTGACTGACGCGTTCGGAGAAGCTGGGACCGGGTGGGGCAACACTTATCCTGCTGACTATCCACTCGTGCGACTAGACCAAATCTGGGCTTCAGCCAATCTCCGCCCTCTTCGAGCGTTCACTTCAGTCAATCGTGGGTCGACTCACCGCATTGTTGTCGCCGACTTTGCTGTCAGTTTACCGGAAAACTAGCCGGGCGAAAGAGAAACGCCTTGTGTAAGAGGAAGCGTTTTCACCGAAACCGTTCTTTTTTATCGTGCTTATCAGATCTTGATCGCCACGCCCAACTGCGAACCTTCGAACGCCATGTTCTTGTTCGGGTTGCCTTGAGTTAAATCATACCGGAGATGGCGGTCACTGAGGAAAACGTCGGTTCCATCGTTCACGGCTGCCTGCCAAATCAGGTCGGAATCTCCGCCACCGATATCCCCAAATCCGCGAAGCAACCAGCGATCGGAGCGAGAACATTAACAGGAGCTGCCGCGACAGGGGAGAGAGTGAAGCGAGCGATCTCCATTTCAGAATATTGACTTTTTCCAGCAGGACGAATCAAAACCTGAAACAGCGGTATCGAGAATGTATCGCCCCCAAAGGAAACCCATTGATCGGTTCCCTTTCCCGCCGTATCGCTGGCCTTCACCATTCTCTATGCCATTTGACACCACAACTACTGCCCTTGCCCTCGCCTGTCTCGGGGCTCTGTGTCTCGGCATTTCTAAGGCCGGCTTCCCCGGTCTTGCCATCGTCAATGTGCTGGTGATCGCTGAGCTCTTCGGAGCCAAGAACAGCGTCGGCATTATTCTGCCGATGCTGCTCATCTGCGATTTGATTGTCCTGCCCCTGTTTTGGAAATACGCGACCTCGAAAATGATCTGGCCCCTGGTTCCAGTGACTTTTGCAGCCATTGTCGGCTCATGGCTGCTCCTCGATACCTTTGACGACAGCACGGCACGAAAAGTGATCGGCGGCATCATCCTTCTGATGCTCATTCTTCAACTCATCCGCGAGTTCAAAAAGGAATTCCTCGAACACCTCCCCGACTCGAGAGTGTTCCGATGGATCAGCTGCGTCATGATTGGTGTTTCTACGATGCTGGCGAACGCGGCAGGTCCCGTTTATTCGATCTATGCTCTTGTTCATCGAATGCCGAAGATGGAATTCCTCGGAGTCGGCGCTCGCTTCTTCCTGCTCGTGAATCTGTTCAAAGTTCCATTCCTCGGGCAGCTTGATCTGATCAACCCCGAGTCACTCAAGCTGAATCTTTATCTGCTTCCCGCTCTCCTTGCCGGAATCATCATCGGCAAAAAGATGATCCACCTCATTCCCCAAAGGATCTTCGAATACCTGCTCTACGCTTTCTCCGCAATTGCCGGGGTGCGAATGCTTTTCTTTTAGGAATCGCCGAATTCTTCGACACCTCACACAATCAGAATTAGCCCATCTTTTTTTGAACAAAAATCTGTAATGATGTTCTAAATGATCAGAAAGGACAATTAGAGTCGCTTCAAAGGCAATGATGGATTGGCGCCGAACCGGTCTCTTATCCATCATAAACCAGGGAGCGCACCTCTCCCCGCCGCTTATGAACCCCAATCAATTCACCATAAAACTACAGGAAGCTTTCCGCGCTGCTCAAAGCCTGGCAAACGAGAAGTCTCACGCAGAACTCAGCAGTGTGCACCTGTTCTCTGCTCTGCTTGACCAACCGGACGGCGTCACCCGGCCCGTTCTCTCGAAGATCGGAGCGGATCCGGACTCATTAAACAGCCAGGTATCGACCCTACTTGGCAATCTCCCCTCTGTTCAAGGTAATGCAGGTCAGCAGGTCTACCTGAGTTCAGACCTGCGTGCCGTCATGAACACCGCAGAAATAATTCGTGGTAAAATGAATGATGATTTTACCGGCGTGGAACCTGTGCTCCTCGCCATCATTAATGAGGGCAATTCCGACCTCAAATCCCTGCTCCAGCAACAAGGCGTGACCGAAGCAAGTTTGCAGCAGGCAATCCAGTCTGTCCGCGGCAATCAGCGAGTCACCGATCAGGACCCGGAAGGCAAATACCAGTCTCTCGAGAAATACGGCACTGATCTCACCGCCATAGCGCGCGAAGGCAAGATCGATCCGATCATCGGCCGCGACGAAGAGATTCGCCGCGTCATGCAGATTCTTTCACGACGAACCAAGAACAATCCCGTTCTTATCGGAGAACCCGGCGTTGGTAAGACGGCCATCGCTGAAGGCCTCGCCCGGCGCATCATCAGTGGCGACGTTCCCGACTCCCTCAAAAACAAAAGGCTCATCGCCATGGACATTGGCTCGATGATCGCCGGAGCTAAATATCGAGGAGAATTCGAAGACCGCCTCAAGGCGTTCCTCAAAGAAGTCACCGAAAGCGATGGCGAGATCATTCTCTTCATCGATGAGCTCCACACAATCGTAGGCGCTGGAGCCAGCGAAGGCGCAGTCGATGCCTCCAACCTGCTCAAACCGCAACTCGCCCGCGGCGAGCTCCGCACCGTCGGTGCCACGACTCTGGACGAGTATCGCAAATACATCGAAAAGGACCCCGCTCTTGAGCGACGGTTCCAGCCGGTCACCATCGACGAGCCTAGTAGTGAGGACACCATCGCCATTCTTCGCGGCATCAAGGACCGCTACGAAGTGCATCACGGCGTCCGCATCAAAGACTCAGCCCTAGTAGCCGCGGCCTCCCTGAGTGAACGCTACATTTCCGACCGTTTCCTTCCTGACAAAGCCGTCGACCTCATCGACGAAGCGGCTTCGCGGCTCAAGATTGAACTCGACAGCCTGCCCACCGAAATCGACCAACTCGAACGCCAGGGCATGCAGCTCGAAATGGAGCGCCAGGCACTTCAGAAGGAGAAAGACGACGCCAGCAAGGATCGCCTCAAGAAAGTGGAGAAAGAAATCGCCGATCTCAAGGAACAGGCTGATGCCCTCAAAGCCCAGTGGCAGAACGAAAAGACTGTTATCGATCAGGCCAACGTCGTTCAGGAGGAACTCGAACAATTCCGCACCGAACTCGAACAGGCTCAACGCGAGGGCAACCTCGGTCGTGCCAGCGAGATCCAGTATGGTTTGATTCCCGATAAGGAAGACGCTCTCAAAGCGGCCAAGGCTGTGCTGCAGAAAATGCAGAACGCCAACCGCCTCCTCAAAGAGGAGGTCACCGAAGAAGACATCGCTGAGGTGGTGAGTTCGTGGACCCACATCCCTGTCTCCCGCCTCCAGGAAGGCGAGCGATCCAAGCTCGTGCACATGGAAGATCGTCTCGGGGATCGGGTTATCGGCCAGAAAGACGCTGTCGTGGCGGTCTCCAATGCCGTTCGACGTGCTCGCGCCGGACTGCAGGATGAGAACCGGCCGATCGGTTCGTTCCTTTTCCTCGGCCCAACCGGAGTGGGAAAAACCGAGCTTTCGCGGGCTCTCGCCGAGTTCCTGTTCGACGACGAGCATGCCATTCTCCGCATCGACATGAGCGAATACATGGAGAAACACGCCGTTGCCCGACTCATCGGAGCTCCTCCCGGTTATGTGGGTTACGAAGAAGGTGGACAGCTTTCTGAAACCGTCCGACGCAAGCCCTATTCTGTTGTTCTCTTTGACGAAGTCGAAAAGGCACACCCCGACGTCTTCAATGTGCTTCTTCAGGTTCTCGATGACGGGCGCATCACGGATGGCCAGGGACGCACGGTCGATTTCCGGAACACGGTCATCATCATGACCAGTAACATAGGATCAGAATGCATCATGTCAGAGGAAAACTCGGAGCAGCGTGAAGCGCTCGTCAACGAAGCGTTGCGCGGATATTTCCGCCCCGAGTTCCTCAACCGAATCGATGAAATGATCATCTTCGACCGACTCAGTCAATCTGATCTCAGCGGAATCGTGAAAATCCAGTTGGCTCGCGTCATCAAGCGACTCGAAGCTCAGGGTCTCAACCTCGACCTCAGTGATGCTGTTCTCGAGCAACTCGCGACCGAGGGGTATGATCCAGCCTACGGTGCCCGCCCGCTCAAGCGCGTCATTCAGAATCGACTGCTCGACCCGCTCAGCCTCGACCTGCTCGATGGCAGGTTCAAAGACGACGACACCATCGCGGTCGATATTCAGGACGGCCAATACACCTTCAGTTTGTGAACACAGAAAGAGCGCGGCAATCGCCGCGCTCTTTGCGTAAAATCCGATAGTTAGTCACTAAGGGCAGTCACCGGCATCAGCCGCCGTATGATTTCTCAACGCGCTCAGCCACATCCTTGTAGCCGTAGTCGACTGCGTAGATTTCCTTGAGGGATTCGAGATACTTCTCCTCCTCATCGAGCTTGTTGTAGAGAAGCCCCACGTTGTAGAGAAGTTCTTTCTTGGTGTCGTCCATCACCTGAAGTTCAGCGATAGCTTCTTCAAACTGGCTCGCAGCAAGGTCGGACATGTTCATGCGGTCGTAACACTGGCCCAGCATGTTCATCACTTTGATACGCAGGTTGGGGCTGCGCTTGGCCTGCTGGAGGTGCTGAATCGCTTCGCGGTAATCCTCATTATCGTAAAGGCGTGAACCCAGCTCGTAACGAAGATCGTTATCCGTGGGGTTTCGCTCAACGCGCTCCTTGGACTCGGCAATGAGCTGCTCCTTCTGACCGGATTCGGCATCTTTGAGCTGTTGCTTGTATTGCTCGATGTCCGGATGCTCCGGATTCTCATCCACAAACTTGCGTAGATCGGCGAGGTAATTGGAATTCACCGTTTCACGAATTTCGGCCACCTTCTTCTCCAGCGCGGGGTCATTGGCTGAGAGAGAGAATGCCCACTCATAAAACTGCAATGAACTCTGGAAATCTTCGAGATCTTCGTAGGTGGCGGCCAGCTTCTTAACAACGGTAATGTCGTTCTGGTCCTGATTGTATTCCTCAAGCAAACGAGCCACCTGCTCCTGGAGCTGGTCACCCGTCATGGCCGCGCGGCCTTCGCTCTCGAGGTCGGCAGCAGCGCCTTTATCCCTGAGGAGGTCACGCCAGTCACCTTCGCTGTCCCACTTCTGGGAAGCAATCGAGCCGCGCGCGGTCGCATCCTTGTATTTTTTGGAAGCTTCGAGATCAGTACGATTCTTTTCGACGATCTTGCCGAAGATCTCGGCTGCCTTGTCAAAGGCCTCGCGATCCATGTAGAAGTCACCCAGCTTGTGGCAGAACTTGATGTTATCGGGGTCACCTTCAATCACGGTTTCCAGGGCATAGCCTGCCGTCATGGCCAACCCTGCTGCGAGAGCCGCATCGTAAAGCAATTCATTGCCCTGGGCGTTGTAAGGATCCGAACCAAGCACCTCCTTTTCAAGCGCTTCAATGACCTTAAGCGGGTCTTTTTTGACCTGCCCCTGCATCTTCATGACCTTGAGCGCTTCGCCGCCGAGTTTGACGCCTTTCTTGCCTTCGTTGGCCTTCACGGAAGCCAAGCGTAAGGCACGACGTCCATCGAGGAAACCCGGCTCCTGCTTCAGAATCGCCTGGATCAAACTTACCGCATAGTCCCAGTTTCTCAGCTCCAGAGCGCTTTCCGCCTTCAGGTAGAGCTTCTGCAACTTGTCCGGCAGCTCATCCTGTTTCACTTCGTCTCTGGCTGGCTCTTCTGTCGATTCTTCTGACATAATCCTGGGAATGCTGTTTGTCTCAATTTCCGCGTTACTTAATCGCCCTTTATGGAGGAGGAGATTTTGAACTTATCACAGTTTACCGCGCTTGATCTAGCGAATGTTGATAGATGGGACAACGAAAAAAAGCGCTTTTCCTTTCTATTTCTAGCCCTCCCATTGCACGGAACGTGACTTGCCAGAGGAGCGTTTCGCCGCTTTAATCGTAACAATGATGCTTCGGATCGCCATTCTGGCTTCAATACTCGCTGTCTCGCTCTGGTGCTACGGTGGCGGACAGCAATCGAAAAGTAGTCGTCTGGTAACGATGCACTTTGAGGAGGAGTCGAACAGCAACCCGAAGATGGTGACTCCCGTCAAACTAGGCAGCGAGCATCGGCAGTACTTTTTCAGCAAGATGCCGACCTTTACGGCATCGGACATTCAGTGGTTCTATCCCTTCACTGCTGAGGATGGCGTCACCTACGGGGCCGCCTTTCGATTCAAAGACTACGCAGCGCGTGAGTTGGAGGAACAAACTCTGGTGAATCACGGTAAGCTTCTCGGAATCCGTTGCTCGGACGCTCCCCTGTCGGTAGTTCTCGTGGACCGCCCCATCACCGACGGTGTCGTTGTGGTCTGGAACGGGCTCCAACAGCGGCATCTCAAAGAATTCCAGAAGCAATTCCCCCACGTCGACGATTTAGGCGGCGCGACCGCCGGGCCTGAATTTGAGGTTCCTTATCGCTAGGCGAGTAAGCGACGAGGTTGCCCCACGAGGCTGGCAAAGTGTCTTAGATGTGTTAATTAAAATCACGTCGTTTGACACTCCTGTCATGAGATTCTTTCCTCTTGCGTTTCTCCTTCTGGCCATGTCCCAGCCTGCATTGGGACAGAGCCGGCCGCTCGGTCTCGTTCTGACTTCTGATAACGATGCCATCTTCGGTGGCGACCCCTCGAAGTTTTACATGTATACCGATCGCTATTTCGAAGGGGTCAAAACCAAACCATGGCAGGGCGGCACCTACGGATACAGCCGGAACCAGAGGCGCACCAGCATTGGCATCGTTTACACTCGCCTCCACGAAGGCATCGACATTCGCCCCGTCCATCGCGACAGCTTGGGCAATCCTCTCGATGAAATTCGATCTATCGCCGACGGAACGGTCGTGCATGTGAACGACTCCTCCTCAGCCAGCAACTACGGGAAGTATGTGGTCGTGCACCATGACTGGGGTTACGGACCTTTCTTTTCCCTCTACGCCCACCTCAGTAAAATTAGCGCGACGCGTGGTCAGGCCGTCCAAGCCGGCGAAACCATTGCCATCATGGGTTACACCGGAGCCGGAATAAACCGGGAACGAGCCCATGTTCACCTCGAGCTCTGCATGATTCTGAGTGACCGTTTCCAGGGCTGGTATGAACGTCACTTCACCAGCGAAAACAAGCACAGCCTGTTCAACGGTTTCAATCTCATCGGAATGGATATTAGCAGGCTCTACATCGAGCATCGCAAAGATCCGGACATCACCATTCCGTCTTTCTTAGTCAACGAGACCGAAATCTACTACAAGGTCATCGTTCCCAACCACGGCAAGGTGGATATCCTGCGACGCTATCCTTGGCTCCTGGGCGATCTCGACCGGAGATCCAATTCTCCCAGCTGGGAATTCTCATTCGCCGCTACCGGCATTCCCCTGCAGGTCCGACCCAGCATGAAGTCGACCAAGGCACCGATTGTTTCTTACGTGAAACGCTCCGAGACCGATCACTCCTACATGACTTCAGCCCGAATTACCGGAACCGGCTCCGAGGCAAAGCTCACCCCGGCAGGCTCGCGGTTCATTCAATTGATCAGCGACTCCTTCTAATACCGAAGGCGTTCAGCCTTCGTGCATGATCTCCTGAAACACACCTCCACCAAGCAGCTTCGGCCCATCATAGAACGCGCAGACCTGTCCCGGCGTCAGCGCCCTCTGCGGCTTCTCAAAGGTGAGGAAGGCCTCCTTATCATCGAGAAACTCAGGCGTTACCGATACCGCATCTGAGCGATAGCGAGGCTGGGCGGCGAGATCTGTAGCCGAGCCAAGAGGCTGATTCGTTATCGAGATACTGCCGACCCGGCACTTCGTCGCATAGAGCTTCGGGGTATCCGGTTGGTCAAAGGCAACCACCAGTTCATTGGTCTCACCTCGTTTTTCCACCACGACGTAAGCCTTTCCGAAAGTATTGGAAGGCACCCCGAGGCCTTTGCGCTGCCCTAGCGTGTGGAGGTGCAACCCACGATGGCTGCCGACTTCTCGACCATCCAGCGTTACGATGGGCCCAGGATTATCCTTGATATAATATCCGAGGAAATCTGACATCTTGATGTCGCCGATGAAACAGATTCCCTGGCTGTCCTTCTTCTGAGCCACCGGAATTCCGAAACGCTCCGCTTCCTTTCGGACCTCCGGTTTCGGAAGGTGACCGATGGGAAACATCGCGGGCTGAATCTGATCCTGCTCCAGCAGTGCGAGAAAGTATGTCTGATCTTTCCCATCTGCCCCGCGGAGAATATCGACTGAACCGTCATTGTGACGATCAATCCGGGCATAGTGCCCCGTGGCGAGACACTCAAACTCCTGCGACTTCGCAAATTCACGGAAGACACCGAACTTCATCTCCCGGTTGCACATCACATCCGGATTCGGAGTCACCCCGTTACGGTAGCCCGCGAGAAGGTAATCGACGACCCGGTCATGATACTCATCCATCAAGCTGAGGATCCGAAACTCAATCCCGAGGTAGTCACAGACGGCCCGGGCGTCACGAATATCCTCCTCCCAAGGGCAGTCCCCCGGCAGGTTTTCTTCATTCGTGAAGTTCTTCATGTAAGCGCCCACGACCTCATGCCCTTGCTCAAGAAGCAGGGCTGCAGCAACCGAGGAGTCGACTCCTCCAGACATGGCGGCTAGGACACGGGCCATCGGCGCGCGAATGTCGGTCACCTCGCAAGATTGCGCAAGTCACTGAGCGAACTGTCAATCAGGCCGCGGCTTCGCTGCGGCCCGTAGCCAGCTGCATCACCGCTTCTTCGTTAAGCTCCTCTCGACTCAGCACCCCGGAGAGGCGGCCTTCGTGCATGACAAGGGCACGGTCCGACATTCCGAGGATTTCCTCCATCTCGCTGGACACAAAGAAAATCGCCACTCCCTCTTCCGCCAACTTCTCCATCAGCGCGTAAATCTCCTGCTTCGCCCCGATATCGATGCCGCGGGTCGGCTCATCGAGCAAAAGAACTCTCGGCTTCATCGCAAGCCACTTACCCAGTACAACTTTCTGCTGATTGCCACCCGATAGATATCGAACCACCTGGCGCGACGACGGAGTCTTGATCCGCATTTTTTCCGACATCTCCTCAGTGATGCTCTTCTCCGCCTCGAAATTGAGCCGACCTGTCTTCTGGTCACGCTCGAGGGAGGTCAGGCTCAAATTATCCGCCACCGCCATCTCAATCACCAGCCCCTGTTGCTTGCGATCTTCCGGGACCAACACTATGCCATGAGCAATTGCTACCCGGGGACCGGTCACAGCGACCGTCTCTCCTCCAACGGAAATATCACCGCTAACCGACGGAGTAATTCCAAAGAGCGTTTCAAGCAATTCGGTCCTTCCGGCTCCGACCAACCCTGCCAAACCAACAATCTCTCCTGCCCGAAGTTCGAAAGAAATCTCCTCGTGCGAATGAACCGGCGTTCTAATGCCGGAAGCGCAGAGAACCACTTCACCGGGCTTCTGAGGCTCATGACTATAAAACTGCGACAGGTCACGTCCCACCATCAAGCTGACCATGGCGTCGTGATTGATCTCATTACGGGAAAGCTCCCCTGCATTTTCACCGTCGCGAAGCACGACCACCCGGTCGGCCAGCTCCTCGACTTCGCCGAGTCTATGAGAAATGTAGACAATCGCGACGCCGTCGTTTCTCAGTTCCTTGACCACTTCGAAGAGCCGCTCCGTCTCACCTTGCGAGAGACTCGAAGTCGGCTCATCCATAATCAAGATCTTGGCACTGGTTGAGAGTGCCTTGGCGATCTCGACGAGCTGCTGCTTCCCAATCGTCAGGTCCTCCACCAGCGTGTCAGGTGCCACGTCCAAACCAACCTGCTGGAGAAAGACAGCGGCGTTCTCCGAAATTGCTTTCTCATCGATCACTCCCGCAATGCGAGGCTCACGCCCCAGGAAGATATTAGCACCAACGGTCAGGTTGGTGGCGAGGTTCAACTCCTGGTGGATCAGCGCAACCCCCATTTCGAGGCCTTCGTGAACTGAGCGAATCGAAACCGTTTCACCACCGATCTTCATCTCACCTTGATCCGGCGGCTGAACCCCGGCGAGGATCTTCATCAACGTACTCTTCCCGGCACCATTTTCGCCGAGCAGCGCCACAACTTCTCCGGCAGACACGGAGAAGTCGACCCCATTGAGCGCTCTCACTCCGGGAAAAGACTTCCCGATTCCGGTGACTTCCAGCAAGGATGACATGAGGCAAAGGCTACCAGAGCTCTCTGCCCCTTCCAGCTTTTTTGAGAGCTTCGGTGGAATTGTTCAAAAGAACATGCCAAGTTAGAAAGTCGTGCCCCCCAAGCCCACCATTACTCTGAAGTCCCGCTACTACCTCGATCACTTCGAGGAAATGCTGAATTTTATCCTGACGCGCTACCAACACGCCCTCGAACCGAAACACCTCGCGTTTGCTGAAAGCTTTCAGAGCCTCAGCCTCGATGCCCGCTGCCTCTATGTCCGCATGGTGAACCGCAAGGGTCATGTTTTTGTTCGCGACTACCTGCGCTACGAAGAAATCCACGACACCCTCGCTGCCGTCGAAGAGCTCCACGATCGGGATTTTATACTCCCGGTAGCTGACAGCCAGTATGAAGACCTGCTTCGCATTCATACGCGCGATGCCCTCGCCGCCCACATTCGCCAACATGACTTTCCCCTCTCCGTCGAAGCGCCTCGCAACAACGCGAAGAAAGCCGAACTCATCCAATTCGCCCTGGCCGAACTCCCTTTCGAGGAATTATGTCCTCCTGGCTCCATCGAAACTCATCTCGCCCAGGGGCACACTGACGAACTAGGCTATTTTCTGTTTCTCTACTTCGGAAATCTCCGCTCTGGTCTCACCGACTTCGCGCTGCGAGATCTTGGCGTCATGAAAACACAGGCGTTCAAGCAGGAATTCAAACCCCGCTTTAATTCGCGCGGTGTCGCCCTGGCCGCCTACCACTACCGCAAGTTGCTCAACGAACTCACCGATCCCAACCACACCACCGTCGAGCAATGTTTCGCCGATTCTCCCCACTGGCCCCGAATCAACGACCCAGACATCGAGTTACTCCGCGGCCGCGCCCTCAACCGACTCGGAGCCTGGTTTGAACGTCACGAAGACTTCGAGCGTGCTCTCGCCGTCCACCAACTTTCCGATCAGTTTCCGTCGACTGAGCGCACCGTTCGCCTTCTCATGAGCGCAGGCCGCGCTGAAGAAGCGGCAAAACTGCTGGGCCGCCTTATTGAAAACCCGTCCTGCGACGAGGAACTCCTCTTCGCCGAAGACTTTTACGAACGAAAGTTTGAGAAAAAGAAAGTTGGGCGTCTCACTGCCCTGCTCCGGGAGGCCCCTGTCCTGCAACTCGATGAATCGGGGCGCAATTATCCCGAAGGAGCCGCGATCCGAAAGCTCCAGCAAGGCGGTGCCCAAGCCTGGCACACCGAAAACGTGATCTGGAGCCAACTCTTCGGGCTCATCTTCTGGGACCTCCTCTTCACCGACGAGTCCGCGGCGGTCCACACCCCTTTTGACCGCAGTCCGCAAGACCTCCATACCGGCCAGTTCTATCACAACCACCGTGAAACCATCGATTCCCGTCTTGAGGAATTTTTAAACCCCGGTGCCGTTATCGAACGCGTCCGGCAATCCTTTGAGGAGCACGACGGTTCCCCGAACCACTTTGTTATTTGGTCCCCCGACCTTCTCGAGCTCACCTGCTGTCTCGTCAGTTCAGCGCCGAAAGGAGCTCTTTCCCTTATCCTGCGGGAAATGAGCGAACAGTGGCAGGCTCGGCGCAACGGCTTCCCTGACTTGATGGTCGTCAAAGACGACCAGGTCCGTTTCGCCGAAATCAAGGCCGAAGGTGACTACCTGCGTCGCAATCAGCTCGCCCAACTCGATAGGCTCAAGCGCGCCGGCATTACCGTTGAAGTGTTGCGAGTCGAATGGATCGTCGACCCGGATCAGGACTATGTCGTTGTTGATGTGGAAACTACCGGTGGCAACGCCCAGTGGAATCGCGTCACGGAGATCGGAGCCGTTCGCGTTCGCAACGGCGAAATCATCGAGGAATGGTCTTCTCTCATCAATCCACAGCGACGCATCCCGGGGAATATCGTGTCCCTGACCGGGATCACTGACGACATGGTCGCTGACGCGCCGCTCTTTGCCGACGTCGCCGACGAGTTTCGGGAATTCCTCGACAAAGCCGTTTTCGTGGCCCATCGGGCCAAGTTTGATTACAGTTTTATCAAGAGCGAGTACGAACGAATTGGAGAAGAATTGCGCTGCCCCACGCTTTGCACCGTCGCCGAATCCCGCCGACATTTTCCGGGCCTGCCCTCCTACTCACTCGCCAACCTCAGCACCCATTTTGAAATCTCACTGGAAAGCCATCACCGGGCTCTCTGCGACGCTCGCGCAACGGCGGAAATCCTTATTAAGATCAATGAGAAACGCCTCGCTCGACAGAAGGAATAACGCAAGACTCTTGCGCAAAAGGCGTGCATATTATTTGACCGAGTCAGATTGTCAGATTCGCCGGGGCTCCGACAACTGACTGAACCCTGTTACCTCTTCGAGTGAACCCTGTTGAATCATCCGAATACCCCACGCCTGTCGTCGCGGAAGCGTGTGGGCTCTCGTTTCGCTATCAGAAACCACTCGTTCTGGAAGACGTAACCTTCCGGATTCATGAAGGCGAATCTCTCTGCGTGATCGGCCCGAATGGGGGCGGCAAGTCGACGCTGTTGAAACTCATGCTGGGCCTGCTCGAGCCTGGCCGTGGCAGCCTCACAATTCTTGGAAAGTCACCGGCCCAGGCCCGTTGCAATATTGGCTACGTCCCACAGGCCTTGAGATTCGACCCACTCTATCCCGTCAGCGCTCTCGACATCGTTTTGATGGGACGTCTCGACCGACTTGGCGTGGGACGCTACTCCAAAGCCTGTCGCGAAGTCGCCATGAACGCGCTCGAGCAAGTGGCTCTGGCAGATTCTTCCAGTCGCCCCTTCTCCAACCTGTCAGGAGGCCAACGTCAGCGAGTTCTCATCGCGCGGGCTCTCGCCTGTGAGCCCAAGCTGCTGCTCCTCGACGAACCAACCGCTAACATTGATTTGTCAGTGGAGGCCCAGTTACTTGAGACCCTCACACGTCTTCGGGAGAAGATGACCATTCTCCTCGTCACTCACGACCTCGACCTGATCTCTGCAGTGGGAGACTCGGTGCTATGCGTCAATCGTCGTATCCACCGCCACTCTCTTCCCCTATCCGGAGAAGTCGTGAAGGAAATCTACAGCGGCATAAATCGCGTCGAACACGACCTTCGCACCCGCCATTCGCAAGGAGATCATTCCGCCTGCCAGCATGACTGAGTTCTTCGACGCTGTTCAAACGATTCCGCTGATTCGGTATTCGCTCCTTGCCGGTATCATTTCCGCGTTCACCTTTGGTGCGGTCGGCTCTCTAGTTGTCACCCGTCGAATCGGCTACATTGCGGCAGCTATCGCCCACAGCATGCTCGGAGGAATTGGCGCCGCCTTCTATTTCGGCAGGACCTACGACCTGGACTGGCTCACCCCCATGCTCGGAGGCTTTCTCGCCGCCCTTCTCTCAGCACTTATTATCGGTTGGGTCAGCCTGCGCGCGAGTGAACGCGAAGACACGATTATCAGTGCGATCTGGGCTTTCGGAATGGCCGCCGGCATCCTCTTCATTCACTACACGCCCGGCCAGAAACCAAATCTCGAGAGCTACATCTTCGGCAATATCCTCGTCACGTCGGGAAGTGATGTCACCGCCACCTTTGCCCTCGGAATCCTCGTGCTTCTGCTTATTGCCCTATTCTACCACAAGCTCGTTGCAGTGTGTTTTGACGAAGAGTTTGCCCGTCTCAGGGGCATCAATTCGAACGCCTACTTTCTCCTCCTGCTTGCCATCACAGCCGTCAGCATGGTCCTCATGGTGCGAGTGGCCGGCATCATTCTCAGTCTCGCTCTACTGATCCTTCCGGCCGCTACTGCATCCCGCTTCTCCCGCCGACTGTGGGTCATTATGCTGGTCGCCATAGGACTAACACTCATTTATAACACAGGCGGGCTCGCCATGAGTTTCCAGCTCAATGTGCCCACTGGCCCCTTCGTGGTGATCTGCGCTGCAGTCGTCTACGGGCTTTCTTTCCTTGTGAAAAGAAAACGAGCATGAGTCCGAGAACGGAATTCCCTTTTCGCTGGGGAAAGAGACATCCACTCTCGCACGAATGAGCACCAATCAAACGCTTACCCGAAACGCATCGGATCGAGACGGCTGTCACCACTCTCACCACCTGCCAGGCTTGCCATCCACTTTCCTGTAACGGGCCCGAGACTCAATCCAAGCATGGAGTGGCCGGTCGCGACCAACACATTAGCGAATCCATCAATCGGTCCGACATAAGGCAATCCGTCCGGCGTGCATGGACGCAATCCTGACCAGACATCCAACCCTGAGAAATCCGTCTTTTGAAACGCAGGAAAAAAGCGACAGAAAGAATCCACAATCCCCTCAAGCCTGACTGGATCAATTGATAGATCGTTCCCGCAAATCTCCATCGTCCCTGCCACCCGGAGTGTCTTACCCATCGGTGTCACCGCGACCCTGCCTTCTTTCAGCAGGCTGCAAAGCTGCGGCATTTCAGCGGGTTTCGACAAGGTAAGGGAATAGCCTTTCCCTCCCTGCATCGGCAAAGATATGCCAAAATACCGGACTAATTCGGGCGACCAGGCACCCCCGGCCACGATGACTTTGGAAACGTTTATCTCCTCGCCCTTCCCCGTAATGGCCTGAGTCACCTTTCCCTCATCAAGCCTGAAATCGACGACCTCCCCGTCAATGAACTCACCGCCGGCCTCAGCAATCCCCCGGCGCAGGGCGGAAAGAAACTGTTCAGAATCGAGATGACAATCCTGACTGAACCAGATTCCTCCCTTCACATCCATCTCGACCTGAGGGTCCAATTCAGCGATCCGCTCGGGCCCGCAGATTTCCGCATCCACTCCGATCTCGTTCGCCATGGCAGCGACTTCCGCCTCGTCCCGAAGTCCTTCCTCCGAACGGCACAGCATCAGTAGTCCGCGTTTGACCAGGGAAAACCCAAGATCTGCAGACAGCTGCTCAAACAGACCCCGGCTTTCAAAACTGAGGTCTCGCAGCAGCTCACGGGAATTCTCCACATGCTGGCGGTTGCTGTGGCGCAAAAACTGCCAGCACCACGCCCACAGCTTTGGGTCCAGCCTTGGCCTGAGGTAAAATGGGCTTCGGCGATTCAACATCCACTTCAATCCCTGCGTCACCACCCCCGGAGCAGCCAGCGGAATAAAGTGACTGGGCACAACCATGCCCGCGTTCTTGTCTGAACAACTTTCACGACGGGAGGTATCCCGATCCACCAACACGACCTGGTGCCCGGCCTTCGCGAGGAAGTAAGCGGAGCAAAGCCCTATCACTCCGCCACCAATGACCAGATGAGGATCTCTTTGACTCATCCCGCTGCGCCGGGCCACGATTTCCACCAATTCCGGAACTGCTCCCACTGCTGCTTAAGGAAAGCATGCTGACTGGATGAGAGACGATCGTCCGCATTAATTTGGTGTTCGAATGCGGCATGCCCTTCCAGCACCATGAGAGCTTTGTAATAAAGCACGAGATCAGGTCCTTCGTCATAAGTCGAGAGGACCTTGAGCGCTTCACTGAGTTCCTTAGCATAGCCACGCGCCTCTGAATCACCCGCTGCAGCCTGCTCACAAAGCTCCACGTAGCGAAGTGTCTCCTTTGGCAGCGCGTTACCAACTCCCGTGATCGCACCTTTTGCCCCGCAGTTCACAAAACCGTGGTAAACCTGGGTATCGACCCCCACCATGAGAGTGAGATCCGGATGACCTGTTGTGATGTTCTCTGCCGCGTAAGTCAATGAGGCGGCACCGCCAAATTCCTTGAAGCCAACCAGGTTTTTGTGCTGCTCTCGCAGGTCAAAGAACAGATCCGCCTTCGTTTCGTAGCCGTAGTAGGGGCTGTTGTAGATCACCGCAGGAAGATCCACTCCTGCTTCGAGGACAGCTGAAAAATGATTTCGCTGAGCCGCCGGCGAAGTCCCGCGGGACAATAATCGCGGAATCACCATCAGCCCCTCGGCGCCACACGCTTTTGCGTGGGCCGCATGAGCCGCAGCCTGGCGCGTGCTTTGCGCCCCGGTCCCGACCACGGTAGGCACGCCGGCATCAACCAGTGCCCGAACCCCCTCCTGTCGCTGTATGTCAGTCAACAGTGGCCAATCCCCCATGGATCCGCAATAAACCACCGCTCGCATACCCGCTTCGATCAGGCTGCAGCCAGTCTCGACCAGCGCTTCGTGATTCGGCACGCCGTCTCCAGAGCACGGGGTCATCAGTGCCGGTATGGTTCCTTGAAAGACGTTGTTCTGCATCGCTAGAAAAAATCAGAGCCGCACCCCTATATTGATGTTGTGTCCAAAATTCAACCAAAAGGAATTCCAAAGGCAAAAGGCGCTCTCGGATCGATCATCAGTTCGGCTTCGGCGGTAACAAAAGCAGAGCCGGTCACGGTCGGGTAGACCCCGCCTTCTCCGGCCTTTCTGACCTCACCGACGAACACTGTGTCGAGGATTCCTGCCTGCCGCCATTGCTCCCCCTCCTTCAGCTTGCCGCTCGCATGAAGACAAGCCAGTTTCGCACTCGTTCCCGTGCCACAGGGAGATCGGTCGAAGGCTCCCCCAGGGCAGAGGACAAAGTTCTTTCCGTCCGCCCCGCTGTCTGCCGGAGGACCAGACAGTTCAATGTGGTCAATCACCGCTCCGTCTTCCCCGGTGATGCCGGAGGCTTCCAACTGGCGACGCACAGCCATTGAAAATCGGGTCAACTCGTCGATACCTGCCACCGTTGCGATTAGCTCGACCGGCGAGTCAGCCAGGAAAAACCAGTTTCCTCCCCACGCGATATCTCCCTTGACCGTTTCCCAGCCGGGAACATCGACCTCAATCCCTGACTGGTAACGGAAGCTCCGCACATTATCCACCGTCACCGAGCCCGCTTCCCCGACCTCTACGGTCACCACCCCCGCAGGCGTGTCGATTCGATGCTGACCATCACCAATTCTACCAAGATACTTCAGGGTGACCGCCAGTCCCATAGTGCCATGAAGACACCCATTCAAGACCCCGACATTGTTAAAGAAAATCACCCCGGCAACACAATCCTCTTCGCCAGGTTCACACAGCATCGCTCCCACCACGGCATCGTGACCTCGCGGCTCGCACACGACCGCCGAGCGCATCCAGTCCAGTTTCTCGCTGAAATTGAGACGTTTCT
>PKCI01000106.1 GCA_002862135.1 Verrucomicrobiota bacterium
GGAATGGGATGCCCTGAACAGCAAAGAACAGCGCGCCGAGTCCATGCGTATGGCCATTCATGCCGCCATGGTCGACAATGTTGACCAGAACGTCGGGCGGCTGGTTTCCCGTCTCGAAGATCTCGGTGAACTCGATAACACGCTCATTCTCTTCCTCGCCGATAACGGTGCCAGCGCCGAAAGCCCCAATCGCAAGGGTGCACCGCCCGAACCCTGGGGCTCCGTCGGCACTTTCGAATCCATCGGACAACGCTGGGCCAACGTCGCCAATACACCACTTCGACTCTGGAAAGTGAGCAGCCATGAAGGAGGTATAAACACGCCCATGATTGCTCACTGGCCGGTCGGTATCAGCGAGGAAAGCGAAGGTTCCTTCTATCGGGATCCGTGTCATCTCATCGACCTCCTTCCAACCTGGATGGAGCTGGCCGGAGACAATGCAACACTTCCCGGCGAGTCGTCTGAACCTGACCTTCCCCCGCTTGACGGCATTTCCCTGATTCCCTCTTTCTCAGGAGAGTCACTCGATCGCGAAGACCCGTTGTTTTTTGCCTACGGCTCCGGCAAGGCCATGCGGGATGGGAACTGGAAACTCGTCGTCAAAGGCGACGGTCCATGGGAACTCCACGATCTCGACCGGGGCAGAGCCGAAACCAAAGACCTTGCCTCACTAAATCCGGAACGCGTCGCCGCGATGAAGCAAGCGTGGCAGGACTGGTATCGCGAATGCACCGGTAAGACCTTCTCACCGAAAGTGGAAAAAGAACGAAATGCTCCAAAACATTAACATCAATTCCCTACGTTATGACAAAACTGCCGCTCCTATGCCTCCTGATCATGG
This sequence comes from Verrucomicrobiota bacterium, assembly GCA_002862135.1. GTDB lineage: Bacteria > Verrucomicrobiota > Verrucomicrobiia > Verrucomicrobiales > DEV007 > Arctic95D-9. The sequence goes on from PKCI01000106.1 coordinate 842, forward strand.
CAATAGCCATAGGGTCACACGCCCAGACAGACGCTTCGGCACATTTTGCCAACGGAATAAAGGTTGGCGAAGTGACGTCCGATACCGCCATCATCTGGACTCGCCTAACTGAATTCCGTGAACGGAACTTGGATGGAAAGCCGTTCCCAAAAAACAACGATAAGAAACGACGCTCATTCGATTACCCCGATCTCGATGCAATGGAAGGGGCTGTTCCCGGATTGAATGGCGAGGTTCGCCTCACCTACTTCGCTAAATCCAATCCTAGTTCTGCAACAACGACAGACTGGCAGCCGGTCCAATTGAATGGGAACTCCACCACACAATTTGAGCTCAAAAACCTTCAACCGGCGACCCTGTATAAAGTCAATCTGGAAGGACGCTCTTCCAGGCATGCCCCGACAGGCTCTGTGATCGGTTCTTTTTCCACCGCACCGGCCGCTGACGATCCTGCCACGGTATCATTTGCTGTCGTCACCGGACAGGATTACCCACGGCGCGACGACCGGGAAAACGGGCATCAGGTCTACCCGCAAATGACCAAACTCGGCATCGACTTCTTCGTTCACACGGGGGACATCGAATACTACGACAAGCCAGAACCGTTTGCTGACAACATTGAGCTAGCCCGCTTCAAATGGAATCGCCTCTACGCCATGCCCTTTCAGCGTGAATTCCAAAATCACACCGCGAGCTACTTCATCAAAGATGATCACGACACACTCAAAAACGATTGCTGGCCGGGTCAGACTTACGGTGATTTAACCTGGGAAGACGGTCTCAAGCTCTTTCCTGAGCAGGTGCCGATGGGTGAAAAAACCTATCGCACCATTCGCTGGGGCAGGGACCTGCAGATTTGGCTGGTCGAAGGGCGTGACTACCGCAGCCCAAACACCATGACCGATGGTCCAGATAAGACCATCTGGGGCAAGGAGCAGAAACAATGGTTCAAGAAAACAGTTGAAGCGTCCGACGCGACTTTTCGAATCCTCATCAGCCCTACCCCGGTTGTGGGTCCTGACCGCGGCAACAAAAACGATAACCATGCCAACAGGGGATTCACCTACGAAGGCAATGAACTGCGCGACTTTATTGCTTCGCAGAAGAATATGTTCGTCGTTTGCGGCGACCGCCACTGGCAGTATGTTTCCCAGGACTCACGCACCGGTCTTCGTGAATACTCCTGCGGACCAACCACGGATAAGCATGCCAGCGGCTTCACCGAGAATCAACGATCAGACATGCACCGTTATCTTAAGATCAAGGGAGGGTTTCTGCGCGTCGAAATATCGCGCGTCGATGGAAAACCCACGGTCGCCTTCAGACACCATGGCGTCAATGGTCAGCTCTACAATGAAGATATCCAGGTCACTGAATAGCCTTCACCTGTCACTCCATTTCCCATGACCGCGATGAGAAGCCATCTTTTTCGCCGCCGCCTCGCTCCTCACTGCCTCCGCACAAAAGAAAGAACCATCTCCACCCAACATCATTTTCATCCTGGCCGATGACCTCGGCTGGCAGGACTGCGGTTTCACCGGGGCGAAGTTCTTCAAGACGCCTCATCTCGACAAGTTCGCGTCCGAGGGCATGAAATTCACCAGATCTTATTCCGGTGGCCCTAACTGTACGCCCACCCGCGCCTGCCTCATATCGGGCACCTACACGCCACGGCATCAGATTTACACGCGCGGAGGCGCAGCCAAGGGGAAGCCTAAATACATGCGACTGCTCGTTCCCGCCAGAGAGCGCCAGAACAAGGCACTCAATGAGAAGGCGGCCACTTTCGAAATTACCAATTCGCTCGATCCCAGGTTTGTCTGCATTCCGGAGGTTCTTAAGCCAGCGGGCTATACCTCAGCACGAATTGGGAAATGGCACCTCGGTCCGGATACCCAAGGATTTGACCTCAGCACTACGAACGGAAAGGACGGTGTCAATAAAAAACACTATGGCGACGTCGATGTCGCCGAGGAACTCACTGACCAGGCTCTCATATTCATTGAAAACAATCATGACGGTCAGTTCTTCCTTTACTTGGCTCATTTTGATGTCCACACCCCGCACCGATCGAGAAAGGAAGTCGCGGCTCGCTACGAAGATTAACTCAAAGCCCTGCCAAAAGAGCGGCGTGAAAACTTCAATTCCGCCCATGCCGGCGTGGTTGAAGCCGTCGATACCTCGGTTGGCCGAGTCGTTAATAAGGTCGACGAGCTTGGAATAAGTGAGAACACGCTCATCATTTTCTCAAGCGACAACGGGGGGCCCCCATCGGTTTCCCAGCTGAACCCCTTACGCGGCCAGAAAGGCTCTCTTTTCGAAGCCGGCATCCGAGTTCCCACTGCGATGCGCTGGACCGGAACCATCGAAGCAGGAACAACCTGCGATAACCCGATCACCAGTGTCGACTTCCTGCCGACCTTCGCGCACTTACAGGCGACAAACTTCCCACCGCCCAACCCGTTGACGGTATCGACCTCACCAACCTTTTAACGGGGGGCAAATTCAAGGAGCGCAGTATCTTGTGGCACTGCCCGCTCTATCTCAACGGACGCGGCCTTGAATTTGAAGTCCCAGGAGGCAAAACCTACTCGTGGCGCGGCTTCCCGTCGACCAGCATCCGCAAAGGCCTTTGGGAAATAATCGAATTTCTCTAGACCGATACGGTAATCCTCTACAACCTAGAAGACGAACCCGCCGAACAGAACAACCTCGCTGATTCGATGCCGAAACTGATCGCAGCGCTCCGGGCGGAGATCGACGCCTGGCAGCAAAAAACCAAGGCTCCGATTCCAAGGGAACGAAACCCGGAATGTGTTTTGGATTGATCTCGAAGAATCGCCCGACGGCTCAATGAACTTCGCCTAGGTCTTATAAGTTCCGACAGCCATTTTTGAGGCAAGATACTTTTGGAAGTGCCAGATCGGCTCCTCAAGATGACTCAGCCTACCGCGCTTATAAGCCAAGGAGCGCATCCCCTGCTGCGTTGCACCGCAGACTTCCATATCTTCGAGGTGAAACTTGATCGCTGCTTCTACCTCACTCTTAAAGATCGAATCGTATTCGGACAGCTCCTTGCTCGATGGATGAATTAACATCGTCGTCAACAAGCTACAGGTTTCCGGGCCAGTCGGCAACAGACGATACCAATAGGTTCGATCGGGTGCATTGAAGATGAGAAAATTCGGGAATCCGAGGTAGACCCACCACTCGGTGTAGTCCTCTACTTTTAGCGAGGGAAACGGCGTCATGGTCGTTCCGGCGTCACCGCTAGCGAGAATTTCTTTTTTCATGTCATCTCGCAACGGGAGATGCATCACTGAAAAGTCCTCGTCATACGGTTCAGTCCAGCAACCTTTGGCCGGAAGGAACGGTTCCAATGTCTCTCGATGAGCCCCCATGTGGTGATATGCTTCCATGAAATTTTCGAGCAGAATCTTCCAGTTAAAGTTGCAGTCCCAATGCTGTTGCCAGACCAACTCTGCGCCGGACAAGTCCCATTTACCGATGAACTGCTCTTTGAGTCGCCCGAAGCGCTCGGCTACACTCGGCCCTTCGGGGTCGAGTTTCACGAAAATAAAGCCCTCCCAGATTTCGCTACGATATTCGTGAAGGCATACTTCGCTTCGATCAAAATCCGCCGCTTCCTGCATTTCCGGAACCCCTACAAGTTTGCCGCTCAGATCATAGCTCCAGAGGTGGTAAGGACAAAGAACGACCCGCTGGTTACCATGATCAGAAGAAGATCCCTTCGGCATCAAGTCCATCCCCCGATGTCGGCACACTCGAGACAGCACTCTGACTTCATTGTCCTTACCACGAGTGACCAACAACGGCTCGCCACAGACGTCCACCCGAACAAAGTCGCCAGGTTTGCTTACCTGTGACTGATGTCCCAATGAAATCCATTCTTTTCGAAAAATCTCGTTTACCTCCCAATTCATAAACTCAGGACTTACATAAGCACCCGAAGGCAATGACATGGACTTTTCGCGGGTTAGCTCCGAAGAAGCAATAATTTCCTGACAGATGATCTCAAAAGCATTGCGAGAGGCACCGGCCGGGGCAAAAGCAAACGGGTCGGTCGGACTGCCAGCTGGGGCCATGTGAGGGTCGGTTAGTGTTTCCATATCAGTTCATGTTTCGAAGTAGGCGCTCGCGCTGACGGAGCCCGATCCATTGGTTAATTTCCCAGAGGTTACCGACCGGTTTCCCGGTAAAGGGTTCACGATGCAGGTAGCCGTCGGGCCCAAATTCAGGCGTCAGAGTGATCCGATCAAAACCACGTTCCTTTTGCGATCTCCAGACCTTGTCCCACCACCGTTCGTGAGCCGCGAGGTCCTCAGCGTGTTCCGGCGCTCGGGGATCAGGCACCTGAGGACCCTGATCATATCCAACTCGTGTCTGCACATGATAGGCTTGCCTAGCGCACAACTCCAGAATCTCGGGCTCTTCGTCGAGAATCAATCGCTCCGAGACCACACAAAAGTGACTGAAGTCACAGGTCAGTTTTAACTCGGGTATTTCCTGAAGAATCCTTCTAGTCGCCCATGGACTGTTCAAGTAACGCCCTCGATGAGTTTCGACCGAAATGGCAATATTGTATTCCTTTTCAAGGGCAGGAATCGATCCATAAAACTGGAGCGCTTCCGGGAGTTCCCAGGCGTCACTTCCTGCCATTGAGTTGATGAAGAGAGGGTTTCCAGGCAGGCAGTTTTCAATTCCCTTTCTTAATGAATTGACGTGATCAGCCGCGGACTTTCCTACCATCGGAACATAGAGCCCAACGTCCGTGGCCGTCGAAATTTCAGCTATGAATTTGAGTTCCCGGCTTGAGAGAAGACTGGTGAACTCCTCCTGAAGTTGTTTGTTAGCAGGGTATGGAGTCTCGACTCCACTGAATCCTGACTCGATAGCGAGATCCATAGCTTCAGCAAGACTTCCATCATGCCCCCAGAGTGTCTTAAACAAAAGAACATTCATCGTTCCCCCCGAGTTCGATCACCACACGAAAACCGAGATTGTCCCATCGGCTGTCCTCCATCGCCCAGTCTCGCCATGAGCAGCGCAACGTTCGCGGAAGCTGATCCCAAGCACCGCCGCGAATGACGCGTTTTCCCGCCTGAGGAACCGAACAGTCGGATAGATCCTTACTCCATGGACTTGCCGTCCATTCGCAGACATTGCCGCTCATATCAAACAGCCCAAAACAGTTTGGCGGGTAGCAAGCCGGCTCCATGAGCACCCCCTTCCCCACTTCAACACCACGCTCATCATAGAGATAGTTGGCATCCTCTTCCGAGATCGTGTTGAGACCGTGAGGGAATAAGGAGCTTCCACCGCCACGAGCCGAATATTCCCATTCGACCTCGGTGGGCAGACGACACGGAGAGCCAGTTTTCTCACTCAACCATGCAGCATAGTCATTCGCATCATGCCAGGATACCCCAACTACCGGCATTCGGCTCTGATTAGCATCGTAATGTCGAAGCGAGCGAAATTCTAGCCATTCTCCGACGGTCACCGGGGCCTGTCCCATAGCAATTCGCTGGGTGACCTCAACCTCCTTTGCTGGCAGTTCGGTTCGCGTCACAAATCGATCCAGCTGCGAACCGCCAAAGGTAAAAGTCCCGGGTGGGATCTCGACAAATGACAAGGGTTTGGCTCGAAGTTTAGACGCTCCGTTCTGTCTGAACGGAATCGCACTGAAGTTCGAAGCCAATTCCCTCATCAAATGAGTTCTGCAGGATTAGTAGCCGGATTCAATGAGCGCCTTGAACGGGCCAACGGCAATTCCGGCTTCCATCGGATGGCTCTCCTTGACCATGGCGAACTTGATCCACCAATCGTTGGTGAGTTTCCAATGATCAGCAATCTGTCCGTTTTTCCCGAACGGCGGAGCACCGTCTTTCAGACCCATGAACTGGGCGGATTCCGTAAAGTTGAAGGGAAACACGCCCCCATCGGCAGACTCACCTGAGGCACCAATCACGGACTCCACGTCGGCGATCGGAAACTGCAGTCCCTCGGCAATGATCTTATTTCCTTCCTCCGGGTTCTCCTCCCAGAATTTCACCGCCTCAAAATATGCTTTCAGAGTCAAAGCAGCAGTTTCCGTATCCTCGATGAATGGCTTCGCCATATACATCCCATCAGCCAACAGGGCCGTTTCCACAAAATAGGGATCTTTGGAAGTTGCAACCACCTTGGCATCAGGAAGTGCTTTCAGCACGTTGGAACCAAACGGTTCCCAAAACTCGCCTCCGGCAACCTTTCCGCTGACCATGGCTGCAACCGCATCGTCCATGATCAAGTTAGTGTATTCCACTTCGTCAAACGCGACTCCGTTTTCTTCCAGCCAAATTCCCATGTAAATCTGGGTTAGACCGCCCTCGAGCACCGCAACGGTCTTGCCTTTCAGATCCTCAGCTGACTCAATCCCAGGTCCGAGTATGATCTTGTCCGTTCCGTTAGAAGGGTTGGTGTAAGCGACCATCTGAACTGGGACTCCCTCCTCGGCTGCAATTGGTCCATATTCGACCGTAGACGAAGTCACGTCCAATTGCCCCGCTGCCATGAGACCGAAGCTCTCATATGGATCTTCGATAATTTTTATGTCCAGTGCGATTTCGGGGACGAGATTCTTCTCTTTTGCGATGAACCAGAATCCGTAGCCAGGCCAAGAAAACAGCGATACTCTCACCGTCTTAGGCTCCCCCGCCCCTTTGGCGGCTTCCTTAAGCTCAGGTTCAGGTTCTGGCTCTGCCGGTGGCTCCTCAGGAGCCTCAATTGTTTCTTCGGTCGCAACTTCTTCGGCTGGTGGAGCGGAATCACCGCAGGCGACGAGCAGCATTAGCATGGCAAGACTCAGCAGAATCAGGCTTTGTTTAATAAGCTTCTTTATCATTTTCATTTATTTAGGATTTCAGTGTTGGTGTTTAGTAGAGATAGCGAAACCAAAGTCGGTGAATGAGTCGAAACAACAGGTCGAAAAGCAGCCCGAGAATACCGATGATGAGTATCCCGGCGAGAATGTCTTCTACACGAACGAAACGCTTCGCACGCATCATCATGGCCCCGATTCCGTCTGTGGCGGCGACAATCTCGGCAATCACGAGGTAGGTCCAGCTGACGGCAAGCATCTGCCTCGCGGTATCAAGGTAACTCGGCAAAGCAGAAGGAAGAATCACTCTCCAAAGGACGTTGGCGCGACGGGCCCCCAAGGTGCGGGAACATTCTACGATCTCCGTGCGGACCGCCTTGGTATTATCCATGAATAAGGTCATAAGGAACCAGACCACCCCGAGGACTAGTAGAGCGATCTTCTGGGAGTCTCCGGTTCCCAGCCACATTAATAGGAGCGGAACAAACGACGGCGCCGGCAAATAGCGGAATGGCGAAACTAAAGGATTTAGAAAACTCTCGGCGACTGGAAACGTTCCCATTAGCATCCCGAGCGGCAACGCAACTGCTACGGCAAGCCCGAAACTGATCGCAATTCGTCTCAAGCTGTGAAGCACATCCATCCCGAACCCACGGTTTGCGAATAATTCGACAAGAGCGGACAAAACTTTGCCGGGTGTCGGCAGCAAGGCATCGGGCGTGAACGAAGCCTTGGCCAAAAGGTGCCACCCGAGCAGAAACACAAACCACGCCAAAACGGCCAAGCTGATCTTAACAGGCTGAATGACAGGTTTTCGAAACTCCCAAAGCGTGGAGAAATGCTGAAAGAATAAATCACGACGTCTCTCAATCGGAAGTATAGGTTGAGATGTCGTAGCGGCTTCCATGTTCAACCAGGTTCGGAAAAACCTTTTTTGTGTGCATGACGGATCCGCATTATTCATGCCACCAGCGGCCTTTAGTCATTCCCTTGCATCAGAAATCCCGCAAGTCAGAGCGATATGCCCCCAACATCACACTTGGTTGTTTACTCTGAAACCGCAGAGGCAGATCAGACGCCAACCGCTTATCTACAGCACTTTACAAAATTTTGACGATCTTCCCATAGCAGAAAACCTGTCACAGAAGCAGACCTTGGAGTTATTGCTTATAGACCGGTTGTTTTGAAAGCCACCCATACACGACGCCGCTTTATGCCGATCCTTATTGGCGCCCCCATCCCCTCACTCTTCTCCCAGGAGGGCGAATCCCAGGAGACCGCTGAAATGTTTCAGGTCAGCCGGGTCGGCGCCCGCGGGGCTGCTGAAACCCGCGAATTGCTTGGCCTGATTTACAAGGATGTTGCGACCCATTACGATTCCAAGCTGCGTGAAGAAGCCGCGAAGAACAATGGTGAACAGGAATTCAAGGGTGAGCGTATCCGGGTGATCCGCAAACTCGCCAAGAGCAACCACAACGGCGACCTCTTTCTCTGCGCCTATGCCGGACGACCGGCTGTGGTAAAGATCGCCGGTGTCCAACTCAGAGGTGGAGATCTTACCCCTCCCCTCGCCAATATCACGGAGGCCGGCGAACACGTCACCGAAATCACACGAACGGTGGTCGATCTCGCTGCGAAGAAAGGTTCAGAACCAGCCCTCCAGAAAGTGAACAAAGGAGGTGGTGGGTTGACTTTCTTCGGTATTCCTCTTGATACCGGCGGCGGCAGCGCCCCGGCAGAAGAACCACCCGGCACGAAGCAGATCAAAGAGACAAAGACTCTGCCCGTGTTTACTGCTGAAATTTCAGCGGAAAAGCTTGAGGAGGGGCCGCCTCCGATGTCTCAACAACTCTTTCTTTCCATGGTCAAAAATGGAGAAGTCTTCCAGTATCAACAATTCGAAGAGCGCCGCTGCCAGGAGTGTCGCGGATTTGGCAAGATTACGGATACCCGCCCAATTGGAATGCGCTCACCCGATGGCAAGATGGACTGCCCCGACTGTGGTGGTGCCGGTAAGATTAAGTGGGATGTGACCTACATGGTCGGTTGGTAGGCAAGCCTCTCGAACTCTCGAAGAAAGCGGGACAAATTTTAACTTATAAACAGAGCCCCTTGCACCATTTGTCATTAGATCAGTGACTGAGGCTCTTCCTACAGCGTCGCCCCAAGTTCGTTGAGCAAACCGAACCCGTTACTCTGCCAAACTCAGTTGAAGCGGAGATACGACTGTCAGAGTAACTCGACCTGCCTCATATCCAACTCTCAATTCGGTCCCATCTCCGGCCTGAACACGATCACCCGCATTGGCAAAACGCCCCGTCACCGAATCAGCGCTTACAACTTCGTAGAGTTCTCCAACCTTTGCCCGTGGAACCGTTTCCACAGAAAGAATACCGGCTAACTCCGCTTCCCCTGTGACATTGATTCCTTTGCCTGCGATCTCAAGGTGCAGTCTGCTCCCCCCCTCTTCGCGATAGTCACCGGCCACCATAAGCATTCCAGCGACCGCAGACGGCACTACAGCAACCGTACCGTCGTTGTAGAGAATCCCTTCCACACTGCCCGCTCCAAGAAGCCTACCGCCTTTTTTCACATCGACCCAGCGAACTGAGGCGACTTTTCCACCTTCGATATCGATTGTACCTCCATCGGTCACACGCACTTCGTTGCGTCCAGTGACGGTAACGCCTTCACCGATCTTCAGCGCTTGGGAAACCCCATCAGCCGCACCAACTTCAAGTGCGAGAAAATCAGTATCCTTATCTGCTACCGCGGTATTGCTACCTTTGCCCGAATTCCGAAGGTGCGCCGTCCATGACAACTGAGGAGCACCATCATCCTCGATATAAGTAATGCCTTCGTTTGCGTAGGCGTAGTCAGACCAGTTACCGGCCTTCGAGAGCTTGGCACCGTTTTTTCCTTCCCAGTGGTGATAGGTATTGGCAAACCCCTTGGGCTCATCCACCCGTTCCTCTGTCAACATCTTGTCCAAGGTTTCGGTGAGTATCGGAAATTTTTCAGCTAGATTGGTGGTTTCAGCAGGATCTTCAGCAAGATCATAAACCTCCAAATCTCCGTTAGGACGACGGATCAACTTGTGATCACGGCGAATTATAGAGTGGCCCTTTCCCGCCTCATGGATGAGGAACTCGCGCGGACGACGTTCCCCTTTTCCAGTCAGCAAGGGGGCCAGCGAGACTCCATCAAGCCCAAGCGGGATTTCAGTTCCCGCCAGCTCACAAAAGGTAGGGAGAAGATCGGTCACATCTATCGCCATGTCAGTGCTGGTGCCCCGCTTCAATTCAGATGTTTCCGTGATCATCGCCGGCCAACGCATGATCGTAGGAACTCGAATCCCGCCCTCATTTATGGATCCTTTCGTTCCAGTCAGGCCCCCATTGGCATCAAACTCAGAATTGTTGGCCCCGCCGGGCCCGCCGTTATCAGACATGAAAATGACCAGCGTGTTATCAGCGACAGAGTCGGAGTTGTCCCCATCGTTGTTGGGATCCTCGAGAGCCGCAAGGATGTTGCCGAAGTGAGCATCAATCCGGGTCACCATGGCAGCCCATTCGCGCGACTGGTTCTTCAGCTTCGAAAAATGGGCGTCGTCGGCATAGGCCGCGTCCCACTCGGGCAGGAACTTTATCTCATCAAACGGAGCATGCGGAATTTGAACCGCAAGGAGCCCGAAGAACGGAATACCGTCTTTCTGATAGCGCTGTCCGCCTTCACGCACAAAGTCAAGCGCAGCAAAACAGTAAACGTCATCACAGTAGGCAGTCTCGGGGTAATCAGGATGATTCTGCTTTGCCGGCTCATCCGGGTAATCCCCGTTGCCCAGCCACGGTTTCATGGTGTTTGCCTCGAGATACAAATCTCCCTTGCTCCCCTCCGGCGCAGGAGCCGTCCACAAGGTTGGCTGAAAGAAGGTATGGGCACGGACGTGGTGAAGCTCTGCCACGACGTGCTGGTATCCGTGAGAAGTTGGCAGAGTCTGAATATTATCGATCGTCGGACTTTCCTGCTCCTTAGATCCGCCATAGCCCCATTTGCCCCAGTATCCGGTCACATAGCCAGCCTTAAGCAGGGCATCCCCTATCGTGATGTCATCCTCGCGGATCGCCTTCTTGGCGTTGTCAGGGTCATTGCGATCGGCAAAGGTGTGTCCCTGGTGAAATCCGGTTTGCTGCGAAGACCGGGCCGGCGAACACACCATGCAGCCGTAACCTCTCCGAAAGTTAATTCCTTCGGCGGCCAGTTTGTCCAGATTGGGTGTTTGGACTGTCGCCAGACCTTTGGCACGGCGCTCTGCCTGGGCATTGGGTCCAATACTGCCCCATCCCAAGTCGTCGACGTAAAAGTAAAGAATGTTGGGGCGTTCCTTAGCCTGAACGACGGAGCCGAAGAAGCCAACTAACACGAAAAAAATGCCGGAGAGTTTCATGAATAAAAATGAGACAGGCTCATCCATAGACGAGCCTGATCAGTTTGAAGGCGCAACAGGTATTAGGAGAAGCGTTACTTCTTGTTTTTGTTTTTGCGCTCCGCCGCTCTGGCTTCCTTCTGCTTCTCGGCGTATCCGTCGACCATGTATTCCTTCAAGCGGGTGATAAAGCTTTCAGGCTCGGCGTTGCAGGCCAGCATCGCCTCCTGATAGGGTTCAACGCCGTCTCCGATCCAGTCGATCACATTGAAAGTCTTCATTGAAGCATAGGAACTGCTGCTGAGAAGATCCTTGAACGATCCCAATGCGATTTCCTTTTCGCCGGCGCGATAGAGTGCCCATGCGGCCATGAGACGAACATGATGGGATTCGTCGTCAAGCACCTTCTTGATGGCCCCTTTCTTCAGACCGGCACGGTCCTGGATGTGGAACAAACCTACCATCGCCCAGTAACGAACCCCGGCATCTTCACTCTGGAGCCGCTCAAGCAGTTCCTTCTCATTGGCGGGATCATTTTCAATCGCCAGTTCTGAAGCTGAGAGATAGGTGGAAACCGGGTAGAGTTCCTCATCCCGAACCATGTCATAGATAGTCATATTATTATCCGCGGCACGCTTGACGATTTCCGTCTCAGGAAGCAGGCCCGCATCGTAGTTCTTGAGCTGCCATTCAGAGAGACTGGTTCGAAACCCTTCTACGAGATCGGCATATTGCGGGTCGTCGATCAGATTGTCGACGTTGTCCGGATCAACGGAGGTATCATAGAGTTCCTCCATCGGCTTGGTTCCGAAAAAACGCCCCGTCACGGAATTGGTGCGCCCTTCATCGTGGTAAGCCTGCCAGGCCTTCGTGGCCTCCATCTGCCAGAGATAATTGAGGCGCTGCCCCCAGGGCGCGTAAGGCATGTAGTTGCGGATATAGAGCCACTTGCCCTCACGGTAGGCGCGGACGTTATCACAGCGCTCATCAGTCCGGCCACGGAAGCTGACGTGGAAATCACGCTCTTCCTTATCAGGCCCCAAGAAAACCTTGCCCTGCATATAGTCGGGAATCTTCGCTCCCGTCAGACTCAACCAAGTCTTCGGCATGTCGATGAAGCTGACAAACTCGTCGATCTTGTCACCTGGAGAGCCGGGATGCAGATCCTTAAACTTTTCCGGAATCCGCACGATCAACGGACAATGGGTTCCGCTGTTAAAAAGAAAACGCTTACTGCGGGCGATGACGCCACCGTGATCGGAGTTGTGAATTACGATCGTATTCTCAGCAAGCCCGGCGTCCTCCAATTCCAGCAGAGCAGCACCAATATCGGCGTCCATATTCTTTATCTGATCGTGGTAATGCGCGTAGTTCTTTCGCATCTCGGGGATGTCCGGATGATACTTGGCCAACTGAACGTGCCCTGGGCTATGCTCGGAATTGTTGATATCACCAAATGCACGCGACTCGTGAGACTTCGTGCTGTTGATAATCATAAAGAAAGGCTGGTTATCCTTCGCCGCCTCGAAGTCCGGCTTACTGGAGTCCCAGGGGTCCTTGTCATCGCGACCGCCGATATTGTAGTCGGTCTTGCCTGCATTCACCACGTAGTAGCCGACCTCCTTAAGGTAATCAGGGTAATACTTGATGCGATCGTGAGGAATCTCGTAACGACTTCGCATCGGGTGGGTGCCCATGGATACCGCGTGAATACCAGTAATCCAGGTGCATCGCGATGGAGCGCAAACCGGAGCATTGGCGTAACAGTTCATGTACTGAAATCCCTCGGAAGCCAGCTTGTCGATATGCGGAGTATCAGCGTAAGGGTTACCATAACAACCGATCCAGTTGATGTTGTTGTCCTCGCAGGTCAGCCAAAGGATGTTAGGACGTTCATCAGCGAGGAGCGAGGAGCAAGAAACAGCCAGCCCTAGCAGTGCAGGGAGGATTCGGTGGAACAATAGATTCATGGTAAACTCGATCAGATCGAAGCTGTCCCTGTTTCCTCAAGAAACCGAGACACGTGATCACGCTGGTCAGAGATATGCGTGGATAAATGACGCTTCGCTTCCTCAAGGTCACTAGCAAGGAGCCCATTTAGAATATTGACGTGTTCAGCAGCACGACGTGCCACAGTTTCGCGATCCAATACCGCTTTGTCGAAAAGCATTTCAAAGTAAATTCCGTTCAGATCGAAGAATCCTGAAAGGTAGCGGTTCTCGACGAGATCAATCCAATAACGGTGCAGGCGATTATCCAGATGAGGTTCCCCGTGCTCATCAGGACTGTTAGCCCTAACCATTTCCTCAAGAAACACCCGGTCCAGTCGCTCGAAGGAATTCTCCAGAGCACGAATTTCCAGCGTCTCGCGAACTTCAATATAGTCGAGCATGTCCTTCTCCTCGAAAGGACGCACCCTCCAGCCCCGACGAGGCAAATGCTCAATAATTCTTTCCCCGGCAAGACGATTGAAAATCCGACGAAGTACGGTTCGCCCAATTCCGAAGTGCTCTGCGGTCGCTTCCTCTCGCAGGCACTCATCCGATCCCCGCAGGCTCAGTATGATGATATGATCCGTTAATCTTTTCTCAGGGGCAACCGGCTGAGGCCCTTTTACCTCATCGAGCCTGGTCCCGCAGCTTCGACTCTTTCGGCACGGATTAAAGCTAAGGCGCCCGTTGTCACCTCGCATGAGATACTTCTGATCAACGAGGCGGTTTACAGCGGAACGCACCGGCATCAGCGACACTTCAAAATGCGAAGCAATCGCTTTCAAGGTCAGTGAGTAAGGCGGGATATTGCCGGTCACGACGTATGCGCGAAGATCGTTTTCGATCTGTTCAGAAATGGTCATTAGGGAACAAGCAGGCACCCCGAACGAATCCGGGGGGGGGATTTATAGCCAATCCCGATACGGCTGACAACTTTTTGAGTCACGTTTTGACATGGAAGTTGACTTGCGACCGCTTGCGCCATTGACCGGGGGAAGAAAAATCGCTCTTTTATAACTTCACTGAGGCTGTTCTCCCGGAACCCACTCCATCAAGCAAAGCAGAAGCCTGCACCTCTATAAATTGATGAGTGAAGTTCTCCACGAAACACTCCTCCTCGAAAAACTCTGATCTATTCTCTTCCCCATGCCGAATGCCATTATCCGAGCTGGGATCCCCCAGCACAGTTTTGCCCTTTATCATGAAATCCAGTTTTGTCTGCCTGACCCAGTCGCGCTATTGGACCTAAACGACTCGGAAGGCAGAAGTAGGCGCATTCTCATCGTCCGGGACATCGAAGTCGAGCGCGCCCGGAATTCCATTAAAGCAGACCTCGTCGCCTGCCCGGCAGACTTTACCCCAGCAGGCGGCCTCTCATTCGACCGGGAAGTTGCTACTGCCCAGGGCGCTGCTGAATGCCTTCTTCAGAACGGTTTTTCTGAAGTGACTGGAGACCGTACTCTGCCGCTGAGTTTTCAACATATCCTCAACGAAGCCGGCATAACCGTACTCTGTGACCTCAAGATGGGAGTCATGGAACGCAGGCAGAAGTCGGAACAGGAAATAAAACACCTCCGACGCGCTCAAAATGTGACCGAACAGGCCATCCGCCTCGCCTGCGAAATGATCGCAAATGCCGACGCCTCAGTTGATGGCTCCCTTCTAGTCGGCAATGCCCCTCTCACCTCTGAGCGTGTCCGCGCCGCAGTGAACGTGTTCCTGATGGAGCAGAACTTCACCGGTCCGACCTACATTATCGCCGGGGGCACCCAGGGTGCAGATTGTCACAACCACGGCAACGGTTCTCTCTTCACCGGGCAACCGGTGATCGTTGATATCTTTCCTACCGACATGAGTTCACGCTATTGCGGCGATTGTACCCGCACCGTGGTTCATGGAGAAATTCCGGAGCAGCTGGCACCAATGCTGGAAGCAGTCCGAGCTGCGAAATCAGCCGGGTGCGCAGCCATTCGCCCCGGCATTACCGGAGAAGAGGTCCATGAAGAAACCACCGCTGTCCTCATCGAGCGCGGTTACCACTGGGGCTTTCCTCCCGACGATGCGGCGGAGTCCTACACGACCATGCCCCATGGAACCGGCCATGGCATTGGGCTTGAGGTGCACGAGCCTCCTCTGCTGGATCCCAAGGGCATCCCGCTGGTCAAAGGTGATGCTCTCACCGTCGAGCCCGGCCTCTACCGTAAAGATATGGGAGGGGTCCGGGTTGAGGACATGGTCATCGTCACTGACGATGGCTGTCTCAATCTCAATGAGCTCCCCGAAGGACTGGACTGGAGTTCGTAGATTCTTTCCTTCCAGACCGGGATTTGTGAGGAGTTTACTTACCTGCTTGAGCAATTCGATTAGAAGCGCCGAATATCATCTTGATCCGGAATGGCTCGAGCGCAATGGTCGCGCCCCCATCATGGGCAAAGCAGTTAAGATTACCAACACACAGATCTATCCATTCGAAAACCGGCGCATGCCCTACCTGCTGCTTCACGAACTCGCACATGCCTATCACGATAAAGTCCTCAGCTTCAAAAACGAGACTATCAAAGCAGCCTACGAAAAGGCCAAGGCCGCCGGAACTTATGATGAGGTTGAGCGTTTCAATGGTAACGATATTGTGAAAGACGAGGCCTACGCCATGACCACTCCGCAGGAATACTTTGCCGAGCTCACCGAAGCCTATTTTGGCAAAAATGATTTCTACCCATTCAACCGTAATGAGTTGAAGGAACACGACCCCGGAGGCTACGCTGTTATTGAGAAAGCCTGAGGCGTAGAGACCGCAGACAAGAAGACCAGCCCGCCAACGCCCAACTCCCCATGAGTGCACACGCCAAACCAGTCAGCATCTTCAATCACGTTCTCGGCCCGGTCATGCGCGGTCCGTCGAGTTCACACACGGCCGGAGCTTATCATATCGGCAGCATGGCTCGCTCAATCATTGGTGGGACACCGACACGAGCCGAACTCACCTTTGATCCGGAAGGCTCCTATGCCGCCACCTACGAACCCCAGGGCGCCGACCGGGGCTTCGCCATGGGCCTGATGAACAAGCCGCTTACCGATGACTCATTCTTTACGGCCCTGACTGACGCCCCCTCCCTTGGAATGGAACTTGGCTTCGATGTCCGTCCGCTTGAAGGCGCAGACCATCCCAACACCACCGATCTTCAACTCACTTCCCCGTCAGGTGATCCGCTGCATCTCGTGGCACGATCAGTCGGAGGCGGATCCGTTGAGATCACCCGTATCGCGGGGCGGCCCGTTATCTTCGACGGGACCTGCCACGAAGTCCTCGTTGAAGCGGACCCTCAAAAAGCCGACAGCGTCCACTCCATCATCGTTGAGCAGCCGGCAACGGCGCCCCTCATTGAACTAAACAACAATGGCAAGGTGCGCTGGAAAGCCAGCCTCATGGAGGCGCTTTCAGGAGAGACAGCGAGCCGCCTCATGGCACTGGGATCGCCATTTTGGCAGTCCAGTCCCGTCTATTTCATCAACAAGGGCGCACCCCTCTTCAACAGCGCCGCTGAAATACTCGAACTGGCGCGTGATCAACATGCCAGCCTTGGCGAAATCGCACTTGCCCACGAGGCTCAGCTGCTTGGTCTCAGTGAAGGAGAGGTCATCGATGAAATGCTACGTCGCTACGATATCATGGTCGACTCAGTCGAACGCGGGCTCGATCCGAATCATACCGGACTTCAGCTTCTGCCCAGTTGTGCGGGAAGTATCTTTGAGGCGGAAGCAAAGGGAGAACTGAGCGTGCGCAGCTTTAACACCCGGGCGGCGGCGCGAGCACTCGCCGTCATGCACGTCGACGGATCCATGGGAGTCGTCTGCGCCGCGCCTACCGGCGGCTCTGCCGGCGTCATCCCCGGAACCATCGTCACCCTAGCCGAGGAACGGGATCTCTCCCGCGAACAAATTGCCAAAGCGTTGCTCGCCGCCGGCGCCGTCGGAATGATTCTCTCGATCCGCGGAACCTTTGCCGCGGAGATGGCCGGCTGCCAGGTCGAGATCGGCGCTTCCGGCGCCATGGCTGCCGCCGGCGTGGTCGACGCTGTCGGGGGCACCGCTCAGCAGGCCTGCGACGCCGCTGCGATCGGATTCCAAAATACGATGGGTACTGTCTGTGACCTGCTTCACGGCATGGTCGAGATCCCCTGTCACACCCGAAACGGGGCTGCTGCGGCCAGCGCTTTCGTCAATGCGGATCTGGTTCTCGGTGGATACACCAACTACATTCCACTCGACGAGACCATCGATGCCGTTTATGCGGTCGGTCTCGCTATGCCAAAGGAACTCAGGTGCACTTCAAAAGGAGGATTGGCGGTGACTCCTTCGGCCCTGGCCCTCAGGCCGGGGATGTGCTGTGGTTCGGGATGTTCGACTTGTGGGTGAGATCACTCCCTGTCCACCTCAAAACCACCCTCATCTTCTCTCACCTTGCGCACCTTTGCGTGGACCTGAGCCGTTTTGCCCATGTAGTGCTCCATGGAATAGTCAAATGCCGCCAGCCGGATGTGCTCCTTCATTTTCTCGGTGTCCCCCATCGCCTCGAAATAGAGTGCCAGGTAGAGATGCGCGTAGCACAAATGGTTCCGCTCGCGCTCTGACAGATTATCAGAATCCCGCGGTGCTGCAGCCTTGAGGACTGCCTCGACTGAACCCCAGCCTCCAAACAAATCATGCACCTCCTTCATTGGCACCCTGGAATCATGATCGATGGGAATGAATTTTTCGCGAGCCGCCTCCACGCTGCCGCCAGGAGCTCGAACCGCGCAGAGAAAATGCCAGACGGCGTTTTCAACATCCTGGGTGTTTACGGTCTGGTGACGTTCGAACTGTGCTTTCCCTTTCTCATATTCCTCCGCGTAGTAGTAGGAAAGTCCCCGCTGCCAGTGGTGGGGATCCTGCTGAGGAATAATCTCGAGAAAAGCATCAAAGTCCTTAATCGATCCTTCGATTTCGGCATCGAAGAACCGTTCTTCCCCCCGGCGCTGAAAGGCGCCGGCCCGGGCGCGAATCCACCCGCTGTCCGGATCCACTTTGTCAGTCAACTCAATGACCATGTCGTAATCCTCCGTCTGGATCGAGACCATCAATTCAGCCTGCTGCCCGGAGGTCAATTCCCCGGCACCCCCAATGGTTACCCCGGCAAAAATCCAAGCACATAGAATCCAATTTCTCATCGTTAGAACCAAAGCATCTTTAGAATTGACTGTCCCCTCCCGCAATCCCGATAGTGCGGAACATCTATGATGAAACCGCTTCTTTTCTCTTTTGCTCTATCCCTTGCCCTTTCTATCAAGGCTGAGGCAGAGTCCTCATTCGAACCCTGGTCCTACACCGACAAGGATCTCTACCCGGGCGCCATCGTTTCCACCGCCACAGTGGACTGGAACGGAGAGCAACAGGTCGCCGAGGATAAACGCAGCAAATCCTTGAAGCTGGCTAAAGACGAACTGGCCCTCTTTGGAGACGAAAACGGCTGGCTGGCTGTTGAACTTATCGATATTCCCAAAGGGACCGAAATCGAGGTTGAAGTCGGCATTGACGGGTTTCTCAAACCCTCCAAGTGGAAGGGCACCGCGAAGAAACACTACCCCGACGCGAGGATCTTCCCTGAAGCCGCCTGGGATTTCACGGCGTTGCTTGCCAATCGACAGCCCCGGCCTGTCACAGCCACCTACAAGGTCACTCTCAACGGCAAACTGCTGGGGCAAGAGACCGAGACCTACATTATGCACTCCATCAACGACTGCCCCTTCTACGTCCTCTGGGATGAAAAAGGTAAGGAATACGATGATTTCTCCTGGCTTTTCGCTGCCTACGTGAATGAGAACCACCCTATCGTCGACGAAATTCTGGGTGAAGCACTCCAAACCGGACTGGTGGATGAATTTTCAGGCTATCAGTCCGGCGATCCTGACTTGGTCTATGAGCAGATCTTCGCCATCTGGCACGTTCTTCAGCGCCGCGGCATCAAATACAGTGACGTTTCCACGACAACACCCGGCCGCTACGTCGTGAGCCAGTCTGTGCGCTTCCTTGACGATTCTATCGAAAGCAGCCAGGCCAACTGTGCCGATGGATCCGTCTTGTTGGCTTCGATTCTCCAGAAGATCGGAATTAACACCTACCTCGCCATGGTGCCCGGCCATTGCCTGCTTGCTTTCGATGACGGAGATCACAACAATGCCGAGGTCATTGGGATCGAAACCACCAAACTCGGTGACGCGGACCTCACACCCGTCAAAGGCGAGAACCAGACTCCGGAGGGTGTTTCAAAAAAGGAGTTCAAGGCATCACTGCGAACTTTTACCCACGCCATTGAAGAGGGAGAGGCTCAACTGGAGCAGTACTGGAAACGCTTCATGCGCGGCAGAAATCCTGACATCCAACTCATTTCCATTCTCGAGGCAAGAGAACTGGGGATCATGCCGATCGCCACGGACTGAAAGAGCGCTTTCCTA
>PKCI01000142.1 GCA_002862135.1 Verrucomicrobiota bacterium
ACTAACCACTAACTCACGCGATTAAGTCGTGAAACACTTTCCCGTGCACATCGGTCAGGCGAAAATCGCGACCAGCGTAGCGGTAGGTCAGTTTCTCGTGATCGAATCCGAGCAGGTGCAGGACAGTGGCATGCAGGTCGTGGACATGCATTTCGTTTTCCACGGCTTTGTAGCCGAATTCGTCGGTCTTCCCGTATTGGAAGCCGCCCTTGGTGCCGCCGCCGGCGAGCCACATCGTGAAACCGTGATGATTGTGATCGCGGCCGAGTTTGAGGTTGGGGCCGGTGCGTCCGGGGGTGGGCAGTTCCACGCTGGGGGTGCGGCCGAATTCGCCGCCCCAGATGACGAGGGTGTCTTCGAGCAGGCCGCGTTGCTTGAGGTCCTGGAGCAGGGCCGCAATAGGTTGATCAGCTTCGGCTCCGAGTCTGCCGTGGTTCTTGGCGATCTCGCTATGGCTGTCCCAGGGTTGTCCGGCGCCGTGCCAGACCTGGACAAAGCGCACACCACGCTCGACGAGGCGGCGTGCGATCAGCATCTGGCGGCCGTGCAGGGTGTCGCCGTAGAGGTCCCAGATGTGTTGAGGCTCGTGATCGACATCAAACGCATCGCTGGCTTCGATCTGCATCTTGTAGGCGAGCTCAAGTGAGTGAATGCGGGCTTCGACACCGGAGTCATGCAACTGGTTCGCCTGGTCGTTTCGGTTCATTTCCTGGATCAGGTCGATTTGGCTGCGCTGGAGCTCGCGCGGCATGCGACGGTTCTTGATATCGGGAATGAGCTTCGAGATCTGTGAGTTCTTGGTGTCAATATGCGCTCCCTGATAGGCGCCCGGCAGGAAGGCGGAGCGCCAGTTCTGAGTTTCGACGATGGGAACGCCTCCTGGACAGAGAGAGACAAAGCCGGGCAGGTTTTCGTTCTCGGTTCCGAGACCATAAGTGACCCAACTGCCCATGCTGGGGCGAACCACGTTGACGCGTTCGGCACCGGTATTCATGAGCATGAGAGAGGGCTCATGATTGGGCACGTTGGCGTACATGGAATTGATGACGCAAAGGTCATCAGCCATCTCAGCGACCTTGGGGAAGAGGTCACTGGCCCATAGACCGCTCTGGCCGTGCTGCTTGAAGTTGAAGGGCGACTGCATCAGCGTGCCGGTGCGTCGCTCTGTCTTGAGGTTGCCGCCGGGGGCTTCCTGGCCGTTGTATTTCGACAGTGCCGGCTTGTAGTCGAAGGAGTCGACCTGCGAGGGGCCGCCGTTCGCGAAGATGTGAATGACACGTTTCGCCTTCGGTGCGAAATGCGGCTGGCCGGGGGCGAGCGGATTGAGGGAACGGTCCGCGGCATTCAATCCGGAGAGAAAAGGGCTCAGCCCGAGAGCGCCCATGCCCATACCGGTGTGGCGGAGAAAGTCGCGTCGTGAGGGGAAATTAGGATTCATCGTAGGTGGCCAGGTTAGTCGATGAAGAGAAAGCGGTTGGTGTTGAGCAAAGCGTGGGCGTAGGCGCCCCAGGCATCAGCAGTCCGGGACGGGCCGGCGAATGATTTCTCAAGGTCCCACTTCGAATAACGTTCACCAAGGTTGGTGAGGATGACATTCCACGAGAAGCTGTCCGAGTTGTAGTTGTTCTCGTGAGGCTCAACGATGAAGTAAAGTTGCTCGCCTTTGGTGATAGTCACCTCCGGAATATCCGAGCGATTGCGTTCCGCCTTGGCGAGAAGAAGCTTGTTGAGCAGGACCCCTTCCTCGGAACTGACCACCTTGAAGCGGATGCCGTTGCCTTGCGGAGATTTGCGTTCGACGGGGCCGCTAATGCGAAGGGTGAGATCGGCCGGGGCGACCCAGCGCACGATGTTGCTGTGGGCGCTGTTGTGGCCGGGGTGGCCGCCGCGATGATCGCGATAGAGGTAACCAGTCGGCTGATTACTTACCGGGAAGTCTTGCTGCACTTGCCAGCGTTTGCCGGTCCAGTGCTCGAAGGGGGTGAAAGTGACCTCACCGGTTGCGTCATTGACCTGGCCGTAGCCGTAGCTCCAATCGCTGTCGGTCTGGCGTCTGGCGAGGCTGTCGATCTCGGACTGGTAAGCGGTCACAAAACTGTCAGCGAGCTGGCGGTCGGTGTTGCTCGGATCGGCGGCAAAGGCGGCGCGGTGCAGGTGGGTGAGGCGATCGTCGGCCGATTCGCTGCTCTTGGCAAATGAGGAGGCCTGGTCCTGGACGAAGTCGCTGTTCAGGGTGAAGAGCGCCTGCATTGGAATGGTGGTGGTGGGGCGCTGCCCGGTGGTTTCCTGAGGATTGGAAAAATCGAAATTCCGAAAGACCGGGTTCAGGTTCTGGCGGTCGATGAAGGCGTAAACCGAGCGGCGATTCGAGTAGGGCGGTTCGAGAATCTTGACGGCGCGGCCGTAAAGCGTGTCATCGAGCGTGCCGGAAACGGCGAGAATGCTGTCGCGCATCTGCTCGAGATCGAGACGGTGGCGCGGAGACTGCCAGAGCAGGCGGTTTTCCGGGTCGATGAGTTGATTGGCATCGTAGTGTTCGTTCTGCGAGGCCTGCTGCCAGGTTTGAGAGGTGAGGATGAGGCGGTTGAGCTTTTTGATCGACCAGTCGCTTTCGACCAGCCAGTTGGCGAGCCAGTCGAGCAGTTCGGGGTGGTCGGGCTTTTCACCCTGGATTCCGAAGTCGTCGATGGTGCGGACGATGCCTTCGCCGAAATGCCAGAGCCAGATCCGGTTGACGATATTGCGGGCGGTGAGGGGATTGTCGGGGGTGGCGATGGCCTGCGCCATCTCAAGGCGGCCACTGCCGTTTTGGAAAGGTTGAGGTGTCTCCGGCGAAGCGATCGCGAGGAACTGAGGCGGCACGATGTCGCCGCGGCGCGAGGGATTGCCGCGAACGAAGACAGCTTGTTGGGCCGGTCTGGGGTTGTCTTTGAGGATGATGGCTTTGTCAGGCTCCATCTCGGAGTCGATCACGAAGGTGTCGTGGGCGCGCTGCAGCTTGTCGCGTTGAGCCTTTTCCTCGATGGTGAGCTTGGGAAGAAGTTGGAGGGGGCGCTTGCCGATGTCAGGGTTCTCTTCGGCCAACCGATCGAGGATGGGGTTCAGGTAGTCGTCGACTGCTTTCTGTTTGGCGGCTTTTTCGGCAAGATACTCTTTCCACTCCGGTCCGCTGGGTGGGGATCCAATGGTGGGCTCGTCCTTGATCTGTGAATTCGCGAAGACACCATAGAGGCTGTAATATTCCTTCGTCGAAATGGGGTCGAACTTGTGATCGTGACAACGGGCGCAGGACACGGTCAGGGCCATGGTCCCGCGGAAGGTGGTGTCGAGACGGTCGTCGAGGATGAGTTCCTGGGCCCCACCGGATTTGCTCAGCGAAAGAAAGCCGAGCGCAGCGAGGTGTTTGCGTTCCGGTTTTTCCCAGTCGACAAGCTGCTCGCCGGCGAGCTGGTAAAGGAGGAACCGGTCGTAGGGCATGTCGTCATTGAACGCCCGAATGAGCCAGTCGCGGTAAGTGTAGCTGTGCACAAAGCGGCGT
Source organism: Verrucomicrobiota bacterium (assembly GCA_002862135.1). Taxonomy (GTDB): domain Bacteria; phylum Verrucomicrobiota; class Verrucomicrobiia; order Verrucomicrobiales; family DEV007; genus Arctic95D-9. The sequence goes on from PKCI01000142.1 coordinate 3,539, forward strand.
TCGCGTCCGCCGGCTTCGTAGCCCTTGGTGTCGGCGTAACGAGCCACATCCATCCAGTGGCGGGCAAAGCGTTCCCCGTAGTGGGGCGAGTCGAGCAGGGTGTCGATCACGGCAGCCCAGGCTTCTTCGTCGGAGCGATCATCTTTGAGGAATTGATTCTGTTCCTCATACTTCGGCGGTAATCCAAGTAGGCTGAAGCTGGCGCGTCGGTAACGAGTGGCGCGATCGGCGCGCGGGGCGGGGGTGAGACCTTTCGCTTCCTGGGAGCGATGAATGAAATAATCAATCGGGTGGCCGGCGTCCTCGGGCAGAGTTTCGGGAGCGACGGGTTTGAACGACCAGTGATTGGCCGGGTCGATCGTTTCGTTGCCGGCGCCTTCGGCAGGCCAGGGCAGGCCCTGTCCGATCCACTCGGTGAGGGCGGCGATGGCGGGCTCGGGGAGTTTCTCGCCTTTCTTGGGCATGGCGGGGACGTCCTTGTCGTCGACCTGCTGGAGGGAGCGAATGACGAGGCTTTCTTCCGGATTCTCAAGGTCGATGATGGGGCGGTAGTCGCTGCCCTTGAGCCACCCATCGCGGCGATTGAGCTGGAGACCGACCTTGGCCTTGGTGCCGGTGTGGCAGTCGAGGCAATATTCAGCCAGCACTGGACGAATTTCTTTTTCGAAGAACTCAATCTGCACGGCGGTAAAATCCCGAGCAGGCTCGTTCGCTATGGCATCGCTGGCTAGCGGGGCTATCAAGAGGAAAAGCCTGGCGCCGTAGAGCTTGATTGTTTTGGAAGGAAATAATCGCATCCTTATCCGAATATGGATTCGCTTTGGTGCTGGCGCAAAAGGCGCAGTTGCGGTTGCCCAGTTGCCCGATAGCGCGGAACCGGCGCCAGCATCCGCACGGAATTTAGGATATTTCTGCATTGAAATTTGTGGTTCCTCCCCCAGAATTCGGCCTCTCCGAATTGCTGTTTTACTATGGACGAAAAAGAAACCAAGAAGTTGTTTTGGGCCTGTTTTGTCGCTCTCGTAGCGACCTCATTTGTGTTCGGTCTCCGCGCCAATATCATCGGCGACTGGCAGGCCGACTTCGGACTTTCTGAAGCCGACAAGGGAACCATCCTCGGTGTGGGACTCTGGCCCTTCGCGATCAGTATTATCGTTTTCAGCCTGATCATTGATTACATCGGCTACAAAACGGCGGCCTACTTTGCGATGGGATGTCACATCGCCTCTCTGCTTCTCACGCTTTTTGCGAATGGACCGACTGCGCTCTACTGGAGTGTGTTCCTCATCGCCATCGCCAACGGCACTGTTGAAGCTTTCATCAACCCGGTTGTGGCCACGATTTACAAGAAAGAGAAATCGAAATGGCTCAATATTCTCCACGCCGGTTGGCCGGCGGGTCTGGCGCTTGGTGCGCTGACCGCAATCCTGCTGGGAGATGCCAGCTGGAAGATCAAATACGTGATGTGTTTCGTACCGGTTGTGATCTATGCCGTCATGATAATCCCGCGGAAGTTCCCGGTGAACGAGCGTGTTGAAGCTAATGTTTCCTATCGTGAGATGCTGGGCCAGGTCGGTGGTATCGGCTTTTTCCTTCTGACTTGGCTGCTAGTACTTGGAGTTTCTCAGATTCTGGCCAGCCTCAATCCTGATCTCGCGGTCAAGGGAATCGTGGCGGTCATTATTGCTGCGGTTGTGGCGATCGGCGCGGGTATTTACACAAAGAGTTTCGGCCACTGGATGTTCCTTTTGGTCCTGCTGACGATGGGGCCCTTGGCGACCACAGAGCTTGGAACGGACAGTTGGATGCCGGATCTTCTCGGCGCTGACTTCACTCCTGCCCAGGCAGGGTGGATCTTTATTTATGTGTCCACGATTATGACGATCCTCCGTTTCTACGCCGGTCCGATTGTGCACAAGTTCTCCCCGATCGGTTTGTTGGTCATTAGTGCCATCATTGCGATTATCGGCCTGCTCTTCCTTTCGAAGTCTGCAGGTTTCGTCATCCTGATTGCCGCAACCGTATATGCGCTCGGGAAAACCTTCCTCTGGTCGACGACTCTCGGGCTCGTTTCTGAGCAGTTTCCCAAAGGAGGAGCCCTTACCCTGAATGGTGTCTCTGCTGTAGGCGTGCTCGGCATGGGTATCCTCGGCGCTCCCATCATGGGTGGTCTGCAGGACAAGGGTATCGATCGTGACCTTAAGGCTGAGCATCCCGCGATCCACGAGCAGGTGGCGACGGCACCGCGCGCGTTGCCTTTCCTTGGCGAAGTCAGGGGAGTCGATGAGGACAAGGTAAAAAAACTCTCTGAAGAAGAGCAGGAGATCGTTCGCCAAGTTCGCTATCCCAACAAGAAAGTTGCCTTTGTTCAGGTTTCGGTGCTGCCGACCTTCATGCTGATTTGTTACCTCGTTTTGTTCTTCTACTTCAAGGCGAAGGGCGGCTATAAACCCGAGGAACTTTCAGGGGGTGGCGGGCACTGAAGCGCGGTGTCTCCTATTCCTGAGAGAACCTTACCCCGCGAAACCGAGGTTTCTCGATCAAAACGAGCAACCCGGTTGACAAGAGCAGGAAAAACCCCCGTAAAACCTGCAAAATAATGTAGTCAACCGGGTTGCCGTCTGGTTTCAACCCTTATGTCGTCTGGTCTGGTTACCGTCTGACGTCATGGTAAGACGCAATAGGTGTGCCAACTCCTAATTAAAAGAAAATGACTGACATCAAAAACATTCATCTATCTGTTGAAATTCGTGAGGCTTGCTTAGGGGATGTCCCTGGTCTCCTCGAGATGGTGGCGGAGTTGGCGGAGTTCGAACATCTTGCCGATCAATTGGTTGCGACCGAGGAAGATTATCGGGAAAGCCTGTTTGGTGAGCATCCCGCGGCGGAGGCATTAGTTGCGACAGCGTCCGGGCAACTGGTTGGTTATGCGATTTTCTTTTCCACTTTTTCCACTTTCGTGGGTCGCGCCGGGATCTGGCTCGAGGATTTATATGTGCGTCCCGATTTTCGAAAGGCTGGAATCGGTAAAAAGCTGCTCAAAGCGGTGGGTAGGATTGCCGAGAAGCGGAACGCCGGTCGTTATGAGTGGTGCGTGCTAGACTGGAACCAGAATGCGATCGATCTCTACACGCAGGTAGGTGGCGAAATTCTTGATGAGTGGCGTATTGTGCGACTCGATCGGGCCGCTATTGAGGCCCTGCCGGTAAAATGAGTATCGCCAAGAATCTGAAAGACGTAGTAGGCCGCGTGGCCGACGCTGCCGCGAAAGCGGGACGCGACTCCAACGGTATCACTCTAATTGCGGTCAGTAAGACGTGGCCTGTGAGTGTGATCCAGGAAGCAGCCGATGCGGGGCAGCGTGTCTTCGGTGAGAATAAGGTCCAAGAGGTGCTGAAAAAAGTGCCGGCGATGGCGCCTGAACTGAAGTGGCATTTGATTGGTCACCTCCAGAAGAATAAGACACGCAAGGTGCTGCCTCTCTGCGCGATGATTCACAGCGTCGATTCTCTAGCCCTAGCTCAGCAGATCGATCGAATCGCTGGGGAACTGGCACTGACTCCGGAGATTCTGCTGCAAGTTAACGTTGCAGCGGACGATGCTAAGTTCGGCCTCGCTGCCAGTGAAGTGGAGAACATCGTTAACGAAGTTTCCCAGTTGGAACAAGTGAAGCTTCGCGGCCTCATGACTGTGCCTGCGTTCGACCCCTATCCTGAAAAAGTTCGACCTCACTTTGCAGCTTTACGCGAACTTCGCGAGAGAGTAGCGGCGGCGACCGGAGTTGAGCTGCCGGAGTTATCTATGGGAATGAGCCACGATTTTCACGTTGCTATTGAAGAGGGCGCGACTCTCGTCCGGGTGGGTTCTTCGATTTTCGGTCAGCGCGACTATTCGCAGCGCTGATCAGGAGGGGTCCCACTAGGGGACAGCGCGAATGCGCGGAATGAAGCCTCATTTCGCCGTTGCTCAGCGTGGAGTTTTTCGACAATATTTCGCTCTATCCTTTAAATCGCGACTATGGCCAACGACTCGAACCGTTCTGCGGTGCCTTTGCTGAGCACCATGATGTTTCTCCAATTCTTCACCTGGGGTGCCTGGTTCGCTACGGTGGGGCAGGCCCTTGGGGCGAATGACATGGGTGCCAGCACGGGTGCCGCCTACGACTCGGCTCCTCTTGGCGCCATCTTTGCGCCGCTGTTTCTTGGAATTATCGCGGACCGGTTTTTCCCTTCCCAGATAGTGATGGGAGTTTTGTTCCTGATCGGCGGAGCGCTTCTCTGGATGGCAGAGGGCGTAGCGGCGGCCGGGAATGCAGTTCTTCTCAAATACCTCTTCCTTGGTCACATGCTGTGTTATATGCCGACGCTAGGGCTCGGAAATACGATTGCTTTTTCTAACCTCAACCGGATTGAGTTTCCCAAGATTCGCGTGTGGGGAACAATCGGTTGGATTGTAGCCGGTCTTGCCGTGGGCTTTCTTGGTTGGACTTCCTCGCTGGCGATTTTCAAACTGGCTGCCAGCTCTTCGATCGCGCTAGGCATTCTTTCCTTTTTTCTGCCGCATACTCCGCCTCCTGCGAAAGGGCAGAAGCTCGATATTCGAGCGCTGCTTATGGCGGACGCATGGAAGTTGCTTGCCAAGCCCGGCTTTCTTGTCTTCATCCTTTGCTCAGGTCTCATCTGCATTCCTTTGGCTTACTACTACGGTGTAACAGCACAATTCCTCGCCACGACCGGTTTTGAGCAGGCGGCTTCGTTCATGACGATCGGTCAGATGTCTGAGATCATTTTTATGCTGCTGATCCCGTTCTTTTTCCGCCGTCTTGGGGTGAAGTGGATGATTCTCGTCGGGATGCTGTCTTGGGTGTTGCGTTACCTGCTCTTCGCCTTTGGTGCCCCTGATCAGGCGTTCTGGATGATTATGCTGGGCGTGGCTCTACACGGAATCTGTTATGATTTTTTCTTTGTGACAGGCTTTATGTACACCGATGCAGTCGCTCCCAAGGAAGTGCGCAGCCAGGCCCAGAGCATGTTGGTGTTTATCACTCAAGGCTTGGGCATGTTTATCGGTTACGGGGTTGTCTTCGGACGTTGGGGGGTTCCCAGCCAGTTTGGAAAGGTGGGCAACTATGGTGAGCTCAATGAGGACATTGCCAATGCCCGGGATTTAACTGACCTGTCCGTCATCGAAAAATTTGCTAACATGTTCGCCAAGAGTATGCCGGAAGGCATCGATGCGAATTTGCTCGCTGAGACAATGGGGCAGTGGAAAGAATTTTGGATCCTGCCTGCTGTCATGGCAGCGGTTATTACAGCCGTGTTCTTGGCAGCTTTCTGGGACAACACCCAGGTGACTGACGAAAAGGAAGCGTGAATAACTCGTGGTCACGGGGGACCGTAATTCTCCAGACCTTTCGTGTCTTGCGCGGAAGTGCATGGCGTGCCCAACTCCACATGGGCCGAAAGATCGTAATTTTGCTAGGCAGCGAACAAAGAGAATTGGGACAACGATCTAACAGCATTGACTCACTCACTCAACCCTGTTGAATGGACGGATGAAGTGGCGCATCGCAGGCATCAATTTTGATCACTTCCACATGGGTGATCTACTGAGGATGGTGCATGAACATCCGAACGCCGAGATCGTGGGGATGGCGGATGAGCAGCCGGAGCGAATGGTTTCGGCGCAGGTGAATTTCGAATTGGATGGCGACCAGGTATTCACTGACTATCGGGAATGTCTTGAGCAGACCCAGCCTGACATTGTTATTCTATGCCCGGCGGCGGCACGTCATGCCGAGTGGACCGAGAAGGTTGCTCCTTTCGGTGTACACATCCTGATGGAAAAGCCCTTTGCTTCAAACCTTGAAGGAGCGGATCGCATGATTGCGGCAATGAAGGGCACGGGAAAGCAGCTTGCGATCAACTGGCCTCTCGCTTGGCATCCATCGCATGCAAAAACATGGTCTCTGATCCAGGATGGCCTCATAGGTGAGGTCGAGGAAGTGCACTTTTACGATGGTAACCGGGGACCGCTTTGGCACGGGGCCGATAAGATTAAACGCGAGCCGACTGACGAGGACAAGGACGCGAGTTGGTTTTATAAAGCATCTGAAGGTGGAGGCAGCCTGCAGGATTACCTAGGCTACGGCACGACATTGGGAACCTGGTTTCACGGAGGGAAAAAACCAGTCGAAGTGATGTCGATGTGGGATCTCGACAACAATAGTCTTGAGGTGGACGAGCACAGCATCACCGTGGCGCGTTACAAGTCAGGGATCTCGAAGTTCGAAACCCGATGGGGAACCTTTACCGATCCGTGGGCTCATCAAGCGCAGCCAAAGTGCGGGTTTGTCATTAAAGGCAGCAAAGGAACGATTTCCAGCGGTGACTACGACGACTACGTGACGGTCCAGGTAAAGGAGTGCCTGGAGGGACGTAGAGTTGATGCGCCGGCCCTCCTTCCAGCACGATCAAATCCGGTGGAATACTTGATCAACTGTCTCGAGAACGAGCGTGAAATTGAGGGGCCGCTGAGTGTCGGGATCTCCCGCGTTGGTCAGCAGATTGTGGATACGGCATTCGAGAGTGCGAAGCAGAAGCGGGTCTTGCCTCTGACAGGGGAAGGGTGATAAGGGCGCCGCAGTCGGCGGCAGTTCTATTTTCCCGGCAGGTTCCAGACCGGTGAGAAGGTGGACTCGTCTTCTAGCATGGCATCAACGATACGGCGCATCAGTTGCAGGCTGGGACCGTCGTTGGGGATGTGGAGCATGACGTCGCCGAGGATGGCGGACGCCTTACGGAAATGGCCGGCTTCAAATTGAGTCAGAGCGGTCTCGTATTGGGAGACGATATCGGACCGGTCGTCGCGAGTGCCATCGAGTTCAAGTTCGTGCAAATTAACGGGGGTGTTGATGTTCTGAACGCGCACTTGGCAAAGGCGCCGGGTGCTCATGGTTTCCGGCAGCTGCCGGGCGGTGTAGCCGGAGATAAGAAGCGGCGACTTGAGAAACTTGGTCGCACCTTGGACCCGGCTGGCGAGGTTTACGACCGTCCCGAGAGGGCCATACTTGAATTTGCGGTGAGTACCGACGTTGCCAACAAGCGCTTCACCCGTGTTGATTCCGATACCAACCTTCGTTTCGGCGCCGACGACCGGCTCCCATTTTTCGTTGAGCGCTTCGAGTGATTCCATGATTCCGATCGCGGTCCGGCAGGCCAGCTCAGCGTGATTAGGTTGTTCGTTAGGAGCGCCCCACATGGCCATGAGTTCGTCGCCGGTGTAATCGACCAGAACACCGCCGTGTTCGATGACGATGGAGGAAAATTCCCCCATGACGCCGCTGAGCCAGTCGATGGTTTGAGCCGGGCCGAGGCGTTCGCTGACCGAGGAGAAGTGGCGGATGTCACAAAAGAGTACGCTGACTTCTGCCTGGCGCGCCTGCATCTTCATCGGGTCCGGATTACGGGCCAGCTCGCGGGCGAGCTCGGGCGTGAAGTGTTGTTCGAAGACTTTCTCGCGGAGATGCTTTTTCTCGAGGCTGGCGTTGAGCCGTGCGAAGAGAAGTTCCGTGCGAATAGGGCGGGAGAGAAAATCTTCAGCGCCGATTTCGATGCAGCGGACCGCGTCCTGTTCCTCCTGTAGTCCGGTTACGACAATGACTGGCGTGTGGCGGAGGTGACCGGACTCCCTGAGGTTGGCCAGCACTTCGAAGCCGTCCATTTCCGGCATCTGGATATCGAGCAGGACGGCGTCGTAGGCATTTTCTGAAATCCGGGCGATCGCTTCGACTCCGTTGACGGCGAACTCGACGTCGAAGCCGTGAGGCGTGAGAAGGCGTTCGAGGATGGTGCGATTTTCCTCATCGTCATCAGCAACGAGGAGGGTGCCCCCGGTGGATTTGGTCGAAACAGGATCCTGCGGCGTAGTGGAAACCGGAGCTGGCTCGTCGGCGGGTTCGATAATTTGAGCGGAACCGGATACCAGGGCGAGGCACGTCTCCAGCGCGACGATGATATTGGGTGTTTGCTCGCCGATTTCCGGCGGGGCCGACATCTGGATCAGTTGGACAATGCCGAAAAGATGATTGAGCTGGTTGCGGGCCTCGTGACGGCTGTGGCGCAGGTTTTCATCGAAAGTATTGCTGTCCGCGAAGGCAGAATTGCTGAACCACTTTTCAACGCCGGAGCGAAAGCCATCGGCTTCGGATTGAAGTTTTTCGAGATCGACGAGAAGTTGAGTGTTATCTGGTGAGGGCGCAGAACCGTTGGACCCAAAGTCGTCTATCAGGCTACACAGCTTATCCGCCGCGGGAATGAGATCGTCGCGCAGTCTCTGGATACGATCCTGACAGGTCACTTTTGACATGGAGATATTGTCGCTGGAGGCAATGGCACTGGCCAAGGGAAAAATTGGCCGTTTGAGGTGATAAGAAAATCAGGCTCCTCAGCTCAAGTATTTAGCCATGATGTAGTCGTCCATGACAAAACCCTCGCCGATATCGAGAATATCTTCCGCTTCGATGGCGAACCCGAGCGTCTGGTAGAAGCCGATCGCCCTCGAATTCTTCCGGTTCACCCGCAGTTTGAGAACGGGCGTTCCCGCCTCGCGGAGGCGGGCAAACAGAAGTTTGAGCGCGGCTTTTCCGGTTCCGCTGCCCTGAGCCTCGGTCAGCACGTAGCATTTGTGAAGGAAGCAGATCTCTCCGTAGCTGACTGGTCCCGCGGCAATAAAACCAACGGGTTTGTCTTCGCTATGAATCCAGTCATAGAAGATGCTTTCGGCGATGTCTTTTTTCATGGCTTCGAGGCTGTAGATCGTCTCAAGCATGTATTCGGTTTGCTCGGGATCGTTGATGCCCCTGTAGGCTTCAGGCCAAATTTTCGCGGCCATTTTGCTGACGAGAGGTAGTTCGTCGGACGCGACAGGGCACAATCGTATAGACTCGGAAAGGGAGGGCATGACCAATCATACACGAATATTGCTGTTTCGCGTATCCGGAGATGAGGCAATCGCGTAAAAGATTGAACAGAGGTTGCCTGCATTCATTGGGACGGGCAGCAATCAATTGACTTCCTCAAAAATCGAGTTTTTTTCCACGCTGCTATGAGCGACGAACACAAAGATTCCTCCCACCCGGTGCTTGCTATCATCGGGAAAATTTTCATTTTTGCCATCCCGGCGTCCCTCGTGGTGATGCTGGGTCTTGTCGGCGTTGCCTTCCTCGGCGGTTCCGGCGTTGAAGTGGTAGAAGCTTCTGCCAAGCCTGCCCCTGTCGCCGCTGCCGCTGAATCCTCGGCCATACCGGCCGCAGAGCCTGTCGTCGCTGCCGCTTCACCCGCTGCCGCCGGAGCTGGACCTAATGTCTCCCAAATGCAACTTGGTAAAGCTGCCTACGCAACTTGTGCCGCCTGCCACGGTCCGGACGGGGCGGGGCTGAAAGCCGGTCCCATGCTTATGGCTCCCAGCCTCCACGGTTCCGAACTTCTGTTGGGCGACGTTGATGCTGCGCTTTTAATTATCCTCAAGGGAATCGCCAAAGAAGGCATGGATTACATGGGTATGATGGCCTCTCTCGGTGCCGGACTCGACGATGAGAAAATGGCTGCCGTGCTAACCTACACTCGCAACTCTTGGGGCAACAGTGCTCCGGCAATCACCGTCGAAGAGGCGGCTGCAGCACGCGCTAAGTTTGCGGACGTCAATGCACCGGCCGGTGTCAGGCGCGCCGAGATTCAGGCGATTGTCGACGCTCACAAGTAAGCTTGGATAGCAAAATAAGGGACTCGAGTCTCGCGAAGATAAGCCTGGCCTCCCAGCCAGGCTTTTTTGTGTTTACGAAGCGGGCGGTCGGAATTGGTTTAGTTCGGCGTTATACTCATACCCGGAATCCTTGAGTCGCTGGACGAGGCGGTCTTGATCGAGATCGTGAGAGCGGACAAGATCCTTGAGATCCTCAAAGTCGTTTCGCAGCGCAGTGTTCACCAGTCCCAAGAGCAGGTGAGGGTCCATGGTCTCGAAAGAAGTGAGTTTCATCACGCTTTGCGCAGGAGGATCGCTTCGGTATCGAAATCCTGATTCAGCACGTCGCTGAGGATGACGACGGGATCCCCGGCTTCGATCTGGTCGTTTTCTTTGAGCAGTTCAATCGCCTGGCGAATGCTTTTCTCCGGGTCCTTGTCGAATTGCATAGGGTAGGCATAGACAGCACGATTCAGGCTGAGGGCCCGGACGACAACTTCGTCGGGAGAGAAGGCAAAGATATTAGCCCGGGCCGGTCTTTGATGAGCCGCGTAGTTGGCGAGAACGCCCCGAGCGGTAAAGATGATGAGGTGAGCGTCCTCGAGAGAGTTGGCCAGTCCCACCGCCGACTTCACTGTATGCTGTTTTTCAGTGCGCAACTCGATGTTCTCGGAGAAGCCCGCGCCGGGTTCGCACTCCATGCGGCGGGCAATGCGGTCGAGAACCTCGATGCACTTGACCGGGTAGTGTCCGACGGAGGTCTCCCCGCTGACCATGACAGCATCTGCCTGCTCAAAAATGGCATTGGCAACATCGGTTACTTCGGCGCGAGTGGGTACTGGATTCTCGATCATGGACTCGAGCATGTGCGTCGCCACTATGACCTTGCGGCCAATGCGAGCGGCTTCCTTAACGATAGTTCGCTGAATCACTGGCAGTTCTTCGATGTGGACCTCAATGCCGAGGTCTCCGCGCGCCACCATCACGGCAGCGGATTCGACGATGATTTCGGAAAGGTTTTTGACCGCTTCCTGATCCTCGATCTTCGAAACAATGCGGGCGCTGCAGTCGAGTTCGTGGAGTTTCTCCTTCAGGTAGCGAACGTGCTCAGCGTCGCGGACGAAACTGATCGCGACATAGTCGACCTGAAGTTCGGCAGCCACTTCGATGTCCAGCAGGTCCTTTTTGGTAAGGGCGGGCAGGTTGACGCGAATGCCGGGCAAGTTGATGTGGCGGCGGGAACCCATTTGGCCGTCGGTAAGCACCTCGCAGGTGAGCCGACCCTCGTCGATGCGGTTGACCCGGAAGTGGATCTCGCCGTTGTCGACGAGCATGACGTCGTCGACGGACACGTCGTTGTGAAGGCCATCATAGTTGGTGGTGACCGAAATCGAGCTATTCGGTTCAAGGTCGGTGTTTCGAAACTCAACGATATCTCCTTTCTTGAGATCGAGCTTGCCGTCCACGTCACCTGTTCGAATTGATGGCCCCTGGAGATCGATCAGAGTTGCAACGGTTATACCCGCTTCAGCGGACTGTTCCCGAATGTGGGTGATCACCTTGCGGCACCAGTCGTGGGCAGCGTGGCTCATGTTCAGTCGGAACACGTTGGCACCGGATTCAATGAGTTGACGAATCATCTCCGGGCTTTGCGTGGCGGGTCCCAGGGTGGCAAGGATCTTGGTTTTTCGTCGGTTCATAAAGCGAGCGGGTCGTCGGAAGTTACACAATCATGACGGAAAGCGACACGAAGCTTTTCCCAGACTGAACACGCCCGTGCAAAGGATTGCCCTCGAGCGGGGAGAATCCTCGTGTGTTTCGCGACAAAATTGGCACGTTAGGATCCCGTGATGCGCGGCTGGCAGCGTCCTGGAGGGGCTGGAGGGGCTGGTGGGGCGAAGGGATCAGTAGGGATAGTGAACTATTGCCCCTTAAGGAGATATTGGAAAGCAGCAGCTCCTGCGAGTAGAAACGCGACAGAGATCACAAGTCCGATGAAAATAGCCATGCCGAAACTCTAGACAGTCTTTCGAGGATTTCCAGCAAGAATGTGGATCAGGCCGGACCAGGCTGAATTTCGACTTTCTTATTTTCACGCTCGGCTTTTTTTGCCGCTTTCTTGCCGCGCGCGTCGACGTAGAGCCAGATTCCCATGAGAATGAAGATTCCCATGATTCCCCAACTTTTGTAGAGAGCCGGCATTACGCCTTCCGTAAATCCGTAGGAGTGGAGACCGACTTCGAGATTGTTCACACCCCACCAACTGAAGGTGACGATGATACCAAGAATAATTCCGTTCATGTGGATGCCGAGATCGCGGATCCAGCCAGCCATGCGACCATGAAGCATCACAAGAGTCCAGAGGCAGATCATGAGCGCCCCGTTTTCCTTTGGATCCCAACCCCAGAATCGGCCCCAACTGTAGTTCGCCCAGATGCCTCCGAGAACCGTTCCGATCAGCGAGAAGAAGAGGCAGAAACAGACCACTCCGTAGTTCATACGGGTGAGCAGCTTAAAGAAGTCTTTCGCATCGTTTCCGGCCAGGTTGAGGATGAATCGCCCGCCGAGATAAAGCATGCCAATGAGAGCGGAAACCAAGCCGGCCGCGTAGCCGATGTTGATAATCGTAACGTGGGTGGCTAGCCAGAAATTCGTGTCCAACACGGCGACCAACTGTGTGATCGTGTCAGTGGCTTCTTTTGCCTCATACTTGATTGAGAGGAACATGCCCAACATACCGCTGACAATAGCGATCAGGGTTCCGACGCCAAGTCGCGTGAAATATTCGATGAGCAGTCCCAGTAGCACGGCTGTTCCTGTGATAAAGATCACAGTATCGTAGAGGTTGGTGATAGGAGGGCGATCACGGATGATACTTCGGAGGGTGATGCCGTAGATGTTCAGGATCAGCCCGACCGCTGCAAAAACTCCTGCGATCAGCAACATGATGCGCCCAAACCTGCTCCCCGGTGAGAACCAGCTGAAGGCCATGATGATGAAGCCCACGATAAACATGACGAGGGAGTTGGTGAAATACTTGCCCCGATAAAGCTGCACTTCGAGAGAGGCGTGCCTTCCTTCTCCGCGAGCTTCCGCATTGGCTCGCTGACTGTCGGAGAATTCGGTCAGTGCGGCTTTGAAAGTCTCGGCATTTTGTGTGCTGGCTTCGACGAGAGACTGGACGTTTTGGAGTTGCTCCATGGCCCATGGTCTCGCCTCTTTTGACTCGAGGCCCGTGAGCATGGCATCACTGGCGGAGAGCCATACTTCATTGTCAGTCTCCTGCGGCGGGATGAGATTGAGCCCGCGCGCAGAGTTCGCATAGAAAAAGAAGAGTCGCAGGGCACTCGTGAATATACGGGCATCTTCGCTGCCATTGTCCGGTTGCTGAATGGCCTGCATCAGCTGCTGCATGCTCATTTCCGGCATCCTGTCCATCATCTCGACAGGATCGAGAGTGGCAGCGAGCTGAACCATTTCCCGAGGAAGGATGTTTTCGTTTACGAGTAATTCACCTTTGCGGGCGAAGCTGAATTGTCCGACGAGATACTCGAAGGCGCTGATGTTTCGACCAAGTGTCAGGATCATGCCTTCGACGCGGCCCAGCTCATACTGACGATCTTTTTCGCTATCGAGGTATTTGCGCTGTTTCTCGGCATATTGGGCGCTCAGCTCTGCCAGTTTGGAGCGTCCCTCGACAATTTCACTGTATGAGTATCGATCGCGTTTGGCTTTGGGCGACACTCCGATTTGAACGATGGCAGCAGAATCGTCGACCACGAAGACGGGCAGGGATTTCGCGACATCGCCGCGGAAGAGCACGTCTAGCATCCACTCGCTGTAGTGCAGCTTGTGGGTCACACCGTCCTTGGTGCCAAAGCTGAGCGAAGTCTTGCCGCTGAACTGCAGCAGGGTGAAACGGGAGTAACTGTAGACCGGTTTGACCCGTCCGGCCTCTTGCATTAACAGATTTTCGAAAGCCTCGACGATCTGGGGATCCCAGGGCTCGTATTTCTCCAGGTCTACCTGGGGAACTTCGCGAGCAGAGGCCAGACCGGTAATGCCGGCGATAAGGGGAAGAAGTAGGGCGAGTTTCAGCTTCATGAAGCAACCTGAATACGTTGTTTGCGGGAACGGACAATGAAATCTACCAGCATGATGACAAAGTGGATTCCCAGTCCAATCGTCGTCACGACCAAGGACCATAGCGGCCATTGATCGGCCGGATTGTTAGCCACAGCGAATTGGGAATACATGCGGTCACCGGGCTGGGAACCGGCCGGTCCAAAGGATTCCTGAAAAAAAGTGTAACCGGCATAGCGCATCGGCTCGTTCATCTTGATCTCGAGCGGCTTCTCCTCTTTGTCGGTTTCGAGTCGGGTGACACGACTTTCGTAGTTCCGCGCCATGCTGATGCCAGGGTGGCGATCAAAGATAAATTCGTCCAGCTGGACTTCGAAGGGAACGTGCCAGGATTTCTTGGCTAGAAGAGCGCCGTATTTCTGACCGTCATATTCAAACACGAAAGGCATAGGTTTTTCGCCTGGGTCGAAGCGGAAGGAATAGGCCGAGAGGATCGCGCCGATTTCTCCGCCTTCACCGCTCTTGGGTTTAAAGTCGACATAGCATCCGGGGATGTTGGCAGCCGCCTCCTTGGCTTTCTGCTGGGGAAGCAGTTTGAATCCGTCGATCTCGCGGGCTTCAGCACTCGCAGCAACTGGAGCGGAGATCGGCGTAGGCATCGCGTTTGGTGCGTAGTCTGAGACAGAGATTTCGAAGGGAAGATCGTCGGTGGTGTAGGACCGCTGTTCACCGTATCCGATTGACGAAAGCTCGTCGGACGGAAGGATCCAAACCTCATCCGCGGTGGCATCGTCGTTCAGCGGCATCACCTCGAGTTGCCACTTGCGATAGCTCTCGACGCGATTGGACTTCATACCAGGATAGAGCGCCATGTAACCGTCGGTGCCGAGCCCCCACGTGACAAAAGCACCGGCGAACAGCATCAGCATACCGAAGTGTGAGACCAATAGACCGGCGCCCTTCCAGCGCTTCTTCACTTTGACGATCGCGCCAAGGCTCATGTTGATGAACAGGATCACCATGAGGAGGCCACCACCAGGGAGAAAAACAGGGAAGTTGCCGACCTTGTCGACGATCCAGATGGAGTGGAAATAGATCTCCTTCGCGGCGAAGAGGCCCTTCTCGACCTGGGCGAGCGTTCCGAACAGGGTGACGATAGTGATGAGGACGAGGACAATGGTTGCCAGTTTGAAGGAGGTGAAGAATTTGTAGATGGCCTTGAGTGGGCCGCCATTCGTCTTTGCTGTTTCTTCCTGAGCCATGATTTGGGTGGGGGGAGGTTGGGAGGGCTGGCTTAGAGGCCGATGTCGAGGGAGCTGGTGAAGATGAAAAAGTTGTCTTCGTTGGCTTCGACCAGTTCGCGAGGGCCCGTCAATTTGACGAATACGGCCCCAGCATTGGAGGCGAGAATGAGTCCGAGCATCCGGTAGTTGTCCTTGCTTTCCGCTGTCCCCATGCCGGCGAATTTGCCGTCGACCTTGATGAACTTGGCGGGTTGCCCGAAAAGAGGTTTCGTGGGAAGTGCACTAGCTTCCTCCTGGGTGATGGGGGCGGCACCCATTTGGCCACGCCAGCGATTCACGTTGGCGAGCAGGCCACCGCCCATGCCGGGAAGACGGGCCACGTAGCATTCTCCTTCGCCGTTTTCGCCGAAAGAGAGATTCACGTCGCGCATCGAAGCTGCGGGAGCTTCCTGCCAGCCTTCGGGCGTGGTGTAGGTCAAGCCGGTCGGTTTGGCAGGCGCTGCCACGGATGCTGCACCGCTGCCACTTTGAGGATTTGATGGCGCGGTCTGGTAACGAAAGCGTTCCGCGCTGGTTTCGACGAGTCTTAAATTCTTCTCGTTTCCGGAGAGTTCGCGGTTCACGAGATAGGGTCCGGAGGCACCGGAATCACTGCAGCCGGTGGAATTCAAAGCCGCACCTGCAATGGTTGCAAGAGTGAGTGGAAGAGAAGGTTTCATGGAGGCAGACGCCTGATTGCATGTCATTACGTTGGTGGGCCGATTTCGGCACCTAAGTTTTCACCAGTTAAGGTGCCGGATTTGAGTGAGCAGACGCCAGATCAGGCTTTTTTCTTATCCTCAGCCGGTTTTGGCTGGGCTTTCGCTTTGCCTTTTTAATTGGCGGCTGGCTTCGGAGCCGGTTTTTCCTCAGGCTTGGCTTCCGGCTTCGGAGCCGGTGTCGCCTCGGATTTTTCTTCCGGGGCAGCCTCGGCAGATTCGTCCGCCGGGGTAATGGCGGCGAGTTCGATGCCGGTGTTGACTTCGAGGTTCACGCTGCTCTCAAAGGAGCGTGCCGCACCAGCTTCGACCTCGGTCTGCCAGACGTAGGCTTTACGCAGCTTGGGCAGGGTCGCAAAGGTATCGAAGATCCCGTTACCAACCTTGGTGTTGTAAAGGTTGAGGTATTCGAGATTGGAAAGGCCGGTTAGCTCGGCGATGCCGTCGTCGGAAACGGCGGTATTTTCGAGGTGAAGACGCTCAAGGTTGCTCATTCCGCCGATGGTTTCCATGCCGGCATCAGTGATCTGGCTGCGGGCCAGGTCAAGCCAGACGATGCGTTCGGCCACGGGCTCAAGCAGGGCCAGTTGCTCATCTCCAAATTCCTTGGAGGCGTTGATCACGTTGATGCGAAGGCGATCATCTTCGGCGGAAATCGGCATGACGGAGAAGCGGTATGTTTCGGCAGCCGCTTTGACGTCATCGAGTCGTTGGGCCTGCTCCTCGGGTTCGAGGGTGTCCCAAACAGAAAGACTGGCAACTTTTTCCGCAATCGGAGCTTCTTCAGAGTCGGTGTAGAGAGCTACGAGAGTGACGGCCGGGGCTTCCATTTCAGCGCCGAGATCAGCCACGGTAAGTTCCTGGGTAGCTCCGGCGTCGATCCAAGCTCGGAGAATCTGTAATTCTTCAGTGGTCAGAGGGTCACCATCCGGCGGCATGGCTTCGTCATCATCGCGGGGGAGTTGCGAACGGAACACCAGCTCGGATTCCTCGGCGTTTTCAGGATCAACGGTTGTGAAGTCGCTGCCTTCGGCTCCGGCGAGGAGAAATTCGTGGGTGTCGGTTCGCAGTTTGCCTTTGGTCTTATTGGCGTCGTGACACTCGTTACACGTACCAGCCATCATCGGGGC
>PKCI01000012.1 GCA_002862135.1 Verrucomicrobiota bacterium
GGCCTTCATCCTGGCCAAGCCGTTATCCCCAATTTCTCGCTCTTCCTCCTCAGCGACAGAAGATGTGGAGACGAGCACGTCCGTGAGATTGTCTGACAGGATCCGCTTGCGGCGGGCATTCTTGCGACGCTCGTTGATGACGCGGTTTCGGGCGATTCCCCGGAGCCAGGCTCCGAAGTCTCTTTCGTGGTCATATTCGTCGAGACGGTTGTAGGCGACGATAAACGCTTCCTGCGCCACGTCATCGACCCAGAGCGGATCAACGCCCAGCGCACGAACGAAACCACGCAATCCAGCGTGGTGTTCGCGAACCTGTTCGACAAACAGTTCACGGTCTCTTGAATTCATTTCCTATCCCAAAAAATTGCCGCCAAAACGCCGGATGTGACGTTTTATCGGAATTCGTTGGAAAACTACCCCGATTGCAGACGCCGGGCCAGCCAATCCACAGGTTTGACACAAAAACTCTATCGGTTACATTCTCCGCCTTTCCCCACCCCGGGGGACGGCCCGTCCAAGTCGCCACTGTAGCTCAGGGGTAGAGCAATTCACTCGTAATGAATAGGTCGTCGGTTCAATTCCGACCAGTGGCTCGGCGCCGGCCGAGGGTGTAAATAAAATCGTTGAACCGACGAAGTCACTGCCAACGTTTCGCCAACAGCGAAATCACTGTCCTCGGCGAAGCCGCATAACTGCAGATCCTGCTTCAGCAGAATAATTCAATTCCGACCAGTGGCTCGGGTCAGGCTTCTCACGGCGGTAAACAGGGCATTGAATGAATCCCTCAGGCTTTCCGGTTGAGATAAAATCGTTCAGCGCCGAGACAGCAGAAATGGGCTCAAACCACCAAATTGGACACATTTCACCGCCCTATTGGGCAAACAGGGGGCCAAAAAATCGCTTACGCCCGAATTTTTCTTTCTTTGCGTCACAAATCGGCCTCATAAATGACAAATAAAATTGGGAGATTTCTCACGAGAATTCGTTAGAATTCACGCTCTCTCGCAACACCATCCATTGCTCATGTCCATCCTGGAACACAAAGCCGCCCTGGAAGCCAACTCCGCAGATTGGGAATTGCGCTACAACCTCGTCGCCGCTCTTGTCGCGGAAGGCCAGCACGAGTCTGCCGTGACCGTGGTTAACGAAGGTGAAGATCTTCCCCGCGAAGCGGCCCCCTGGCTCGCCGCTGCGAAGTGCTACGCCGCGGTTGGAGCGCTTGAGCAAGCACGAGGCCTTGTAGAGAGCTCTCTTCACATTGATCCGGACTACGAGCCGGCCAAGGAATACCAGGCTGAAGTCGAAGCCTCCATTGCTGCCGCAGCTCCGGTGGAAGTGGTTGAGGAGGATGCAGAAGCAGCTACCGAAGAAACTGGAGAGGAGGCCGGCAAGGAAGAGGAAGCTGTCGCGGTCGCGGTTGCTGTTGTCGAAGACGACGAAGAGACCGAAGAAGGCGTTCCCGCGCCTGCCATTGCTGAAATCGTTCGCGATGCCGACCACGACAATCCCATTGCCCTGCCGGCAGTGAGCTTCGAAAGCCACGAGATGGACGCAATCCGTGCCGCGGAAGAAGAGTCCAAACGCATCGTTGAAGCGGGCATCCGTCGCGACAAGATGAACTCGGTGATAATCACCGTTCTCCTGCACGTTGTCATCATTTTAGGCCTTATGCTGGTCGCAACCAAGGTGCCGCCAAACGTGCCTCCCCAGATTGTGGCTTCTGCCGCCAACCAGCAGCTGGAAGAAACCATCGAAAACACGAAGATGGAAAAGCCCACGGTGCAGCCAACCGCAACCAACACGGCGGTTGCTGACATTGTCTCTGTTCAGGCCACTTCTAATTTCAGCGTTTCCAACATGGACATCCAAGTCGCTGATGTCGCGGTTGAGTCTGGCCTGATGTTCTCCCCTTCCATGAGCATGGGGATGCCTTCTTCCAACGAATCGAAGATGATGTTTGGCCAACCGATGGAAGGTAATGTTCTAGGCGTCGTCCTCGACGTTTCTGGATCGATGGCGGAATACCTCCCGGCTGTTGTTCGCGAGGTCGACAAAAACTTCAAAGACGCTCCCGTCGTCTATGTGCGTAACATGCTCGTTCGCGCCGGAAGGGAATCCGACAACGAAGAGATCCGTCTCATCATTCCCGAAGAAGTGAAACCTTACTATGAATTCGAGGACCAAGACCGAACGCGGTCGCCTTTCTGGTTCCTCTGGCACGATCTACCCCGCAAAGCGCCTCAGCGCTATGTTGATCGCCTCATCGAAACTTACAAGACCCGGCCCAACCAGTTCATCAGTGTGGGTAGCGACTGGGGCCACCGAGGCCGCGTCGTTGAAGCTGTTAGCTTCCTGCTCGAGCAGAAGGTCGACTCCCTCTACATCTTTTCCGACTTTGAGGATTTCGTCGACGAAGAAGTGGCTGCCGATCTGGGATCCAGACTTGGTCGCCAGAAGATACGCACCTACCTCCAGCCCGCCGAGAAGACAACTGAGTTCCTCGATGTGATGACCAAGAAGGTTGCCAACAAGACGCTCGGTCGCCAGATGCCTTCGCTCGTCTCTATTCTCAGCGGTCCGACCGAAGACAAGCCTACCTCACTCATGCCACCACGTGACGAGCCAACCGCCGTCTCCAATGATATGGTCACCTACGCCACGCCGCGTCCAGAAGCGGTTAGCACCGGTTGGTATGCCGATAAACCAAACAAAGACTGGTATGAGATCCACCGTTTGTCGGAGCCTGAATACGACGCCGTCTTCTACGGCCCTCAGGCTCGAGTCCACATCTACCTTAAGGATGCAAACGGCCAGTATATTCAAAACCCGATCATCTTTTGGTATCACTCATGGAAAGACATCCCGGATCATCCCGATCCTCGTTACCGCCGCCGGCGCCGCAACTTTGACCGTATCGCTGAGGAGCCGACGTTCGATGGTGAAGAAATCGTATGGAAAATGATCTTGGAAGATGAGATGGAGTTCAACGTCCATCTCTACCTCGGCCGTAAAGGGATGTATGCCACTTATACCGCTACCAATGCGGAAGATCTGGCAGAACAAGGTGACCAGACCACAAATCACAACACCCACATTTCATTCCGTATGCCATCGCTGGCAAGGGAACGAGAGGACCGCTACTATGGCTTTGACTTTCCCGATGAGGGTCTCAAACTCGACGATATTCGTGAAGCGGTTAAACCCAATCAGGTGGTTCTAAATCTGCCGCGTCAGTTCCGCGATCGATTCGCGACCAACTGGTCTCAGGCCGGCTTTGAGCCGGGCTACAATACAATCCCCTACAATGTTCTTGTTCGTCGTTACCCAGCCGGTATTCGTGATCTCGTCGCTGAGGGTCCATCGTTTGCCGGTCGTAAATTTCATGCTCGGACGACAAGTAACAAAGTTCTCCTGAGTGGCGGTGCCGGCAGGGCGGATACCGAGCCATGGGAAGGCTTCTACGCCTCGCTCTATCGCAACCACGAGAATCGCGATCGCTTCACCAAGACCGAAGCGATCGAGATTGAGATCGAGTAGATGTCAGCGACTGACTGATAAATCACCGGGATCAGTGCGCTCCTCGCCTGATCTCCGACCCTTCGAAGTAGATGCGAATGCGGTAGATCGTTCGGGGGCTGTATTCGATGGCACCGGTCTCAAGATCGAAGCGCTCCGGCACCCGGGTAAGCTGCTTGTCGACTACCGCGTGATAACCACGCTCTGAAAAGATGTCGATCAGCATGCCCAGAGCGATCGGGTTGGATAGAACTTCGTCTTCGTTATTGATGACGGCGCGCCCAGAAATGGCGTGACGCTCTACGATGGGAATAAACTTGGTATCGATCAGCTCAATGACTTGGTGGAACAGCTCGCGATGATCACGCTCGAATCCATCGAGGCGCTTGACCAGTTCCTGGCGGGCATGTACCACCAGCTCACTGGCGAGAGGAATGCCACGAATCGCTTCAAACGTTTCCGGCTCCAATTCGAGTGAAGACTGATACTGAAGCTCGTTGAGGATGTTCTGTTCAACTTCCTCGTAGCCGCCCTGCGCGTTGATGAGGTGATAGAAAAACACTTCGCGCAGAGACTGGAGCGCATCCCATGTGCTTTCTTTGAAAATGCGATAGCGCTTCTTGGCCGCCTCCACATCAATGTCTGTGGCGCGAAGCTCCTGCAACTCCCCCAATCCGGTTGCGCGAACCTCTTCGTTGTGCGCCGCAATCTCGCGTCCGCGATAGAGCTGGCGATCAACACTGGTCTTTTCATCAACGAAAAGCACCATAACGTGAATTGTGGGAAGTCGAAAATCACTGGCCAGTTCGGTGTCGGCGTAGTTGCGGTGAAGGAGACTGATCTTTTGAACCAGCAGCTTCATGCACTCCACCTGAATCTTGGTTCGGGGAAAGCCATCCAGCACAGCGCCGTCCCGGAACTCAGTCTCCAGCATCTTTCGAAGCAGAATACCCATGACCTCCTGGTCACCGACGAGCATTCCGTTGTCTTTGAGTGCCTTGGCCTCTGGACTGTTCAGTAGAGAGCTAACCACGATGGGCGGGCAGGTGAATCCGCGCGCCTTCATGATGAATTCTGTATTGGTGCCCTTACCGGCACCGGGCGCACCACCCAGCAGGATGATTTCTTTCGGGAATCGAAGATTCTCAACTCCGAATTCCTTTTCGAGATCGCTCCACACAGCGTTGAAGATCAGCTGTGCGTCCTTGATCTCAACTTCGCTGACCGGCGTTCCCACCGCGGAATCCCCTTCGAGTTCCTTCATGCCATTGCCGTCCGCCCTAAACGACCTCCCTGCAAGTCCAAATCCATGTCGAAAGCTGCCTTTAGGGGCATAAAATCAGCGCTTTTCAGTGCCAAAAACCGCATCGAGGACGCCGTCGAAATAAAGACGGGCTTCCCGGGGCAATTCCCTGGACCACTTCGCCACGGACGGCTGGCCCAGAGCACGTCGCATTGCTTGGTGCATGAGGTAACGGCCCGTCACCGTATTCATGTGGATCTTATCCCGGTAAACCTCTTCCATGGAGGTAAAGGGAGCCTTTCCCGCTTTCACATCTTCGGCCACTTTCTGGAGAATATCCTGGGCATGCGTCTGGCGAAAGTCCCGCTCCGGATACAGCTCACGCAGCAGCTTCATCAGCGCCTCAACATAGGCCGGACTGTGCTGCATGGTCCCCAAGACGTCAGTACTTCTATACTCCTCATCGCGCGAGGCCATCCGCGCCCAACCTGAGTGAATCACCACGACAGCATCCGGCTGAAGCTCGATTAAAGCCCCGATCACTGCGGCATCCTCCTGCAGTATGCTGCCATAGTGCACCTGCAGTGAGATCCAGTCATACTGATGCTGCTTGAGAGCCCCCGGCCAGAGCGTTGAAGTTTTCACACAGGGCTTTTGCGGGTTCTCGTATATAAACGGCAGGCTTTTTCCACAATCGACGTGCCACTGCACATCACCGTCCAGCTTGGATGGCACCGTGTCCCAGGTCAGCGAATTACCGATCAGAAAATAGGAGAGCCCACCCGTGCCGGGCACGACTTCCGGGTAGGCGACCGGTTTCTTCTCCTGCCCCATCGCGGTGAGAGCGAAGCAAAACAGGGTCGCTCCTAAGTATCGCTGATTCATGTGGTTCATCCTATCCGGCGCCGCGCTGCTGGCTACTCCCTGATGCCGCCACCGCACTGGCATGGCGACTTTATGCCTTAAAAAAGAGTCGCGGTCCCCTCTCCCCCCCTGCCATATTTCCCAGTTCATGAAAAAGATCTTCTATTGCTGCGCCATCCTGCTCGGCACCGTTTCTGTTGCTTTTGCTGCCCCCGAAGATACACCGGAAGGCTTCACTTCCCTGTTTGACGGAAAAGATCTCTCCAGTTGGGTGATCCCTGAAGGCGACAACGGACACTGGAAGGTGCTAGACGGCGTCATCGACTATGACGCTCAGTCCGAGGCGACTGATCCAAAGAACAAGAACCTTTGGACCAAGAAAGAATACGAGGACTTCGAACTGCGCATCGACTGGCGCATTAAGGAGACAACTGGTTTTTACAATGTCCCCTACGTTCTGCCCGATGGCTCCTATGTGAAGGATGAGAATGGCAAGAAGATCACCCACCCAATCAAAAATGCCGACTCAGGTATTTTTCTTCGCGGCAACAAGACCTACCAGCTCAACATTTGGTGCTGGCCGATCGGCTCCGGCGAAATGTATGGCATCCGCAATAACGAAAGGCAGCCTCGGGAAATTCGCGCCGGACTCACTCCCGCTTTGAATGCCGACAACCCGGTTGGTGAATGGAACACCTTTGTTGTCATCGTGAAAGGCGACCGTGTCACTGTTGAATCCAACGGGCATCTTATCATCAACGAGGCCTTGATGCCCGGCGTTCCCGAGAAAGGCCCGATCGGATTGCAACATCATGGCGGCAAAAAAGCGGACGGAACCTGGTCTCCGGCTTCAAGCCTGGTTCAGTTCCGAAACATTTTCATCAAGGAGCTCTAAGCTCCGCCAGCCTTCATTATGAACCTGCCCCACAGAAATCTCGCCCTGGCAGTCCTCGCGCTCCCGCTTTTTGCAGCAGGAGCGGAAGACGATGACCCAACCTTTGGTCACTCTGTCCACGGAGAAGTGTTCAACGAGGGCCCCCGGCAGGCAGCCGTTTTGATTCCCGGCATGGGCAACGTTCATTTCGAGGTCACCACCAATTCCCCCGAAGCCCAGGAGTTCTTCAACCAGGGCATCGGTCAGCTGCACGGTTTTTGGGATTTTGAAGCCGAACGAACCTTTCGCCAAGTTGCTGCGATCGATCCTGACTGCGCCATGGCCTACTGGGGCATGGCGATGGCTAACTACAAGAATAACGAGCGCGGCAAGGGATTCATCGAAGAAGCGGTGGTGCGGAAAGACAGAGCCTCGGGACGGGAGCAACGTTGGATTGACGGACTTGCCGCCTATTTCGAAAACCCGAAGGCCGATCTGAAGAAGCGCCTTCGGGACTATATCAGGAGCCTAGAGGACCTCGCCATCGATTACCCCGACGACATCGAAGCCGAGGCATTCCTGCTGAAGCATATCTATTACAACAATGGTAAGGGACTCCCTATTCCGAGCCACTATACGATCAACTTACTGGCGGATAAAATCCTCACCACAGCCCCGGATCACCCGGCCAACCACTACCAGATTCACCTGTGGGACCGGGAGAGAGCCGAACGTGCCCTCACTGCCGCGGCCAACTGTGGCCCCGCTGCCCCCGGCATCGCTCACATGTGGCACATGCCCGGGCACATTTACACCAAGCTCAAGCGATACGAGGACGCCGTCTGGCAACAGGAAGCCTCCGCCCGAGTGGACCACAAGCACATGATGCGCTTCCAGATTGTGCCGGACCAGATTCACAACTTCGCCCACAACAATGAGTGGTGTATTCGGAACCTGAACTTCCTCGGACAGTTCGACCGGTCCGTCGCGCTCGCTGAAAACATGATCTCCCTGCCTCGGCGTGCCAAGTTCAAGGAGGGAGACGATAAAGAGAAAAAGGACGAAGCCGTCTACGAGCCCCAGGGCAGCAGCTGGCAACACGGCCGCCAACGACTCCGCGACACCCTGTTTCGGTTTGAACAGTGGAACACGCTCATCGAACAATCCGAAAACGGAATACTCACCGCTGACGAAGCCTCGATCCGCCAGCGGGACGTGAATCGCTTTCTCGGGATCGCCAAGTTCGAAACTGGCGATCGTGAAGAAGCTTCTCAACATCTCGCTGCGCTCCAGTCCATTCTCGACGAGAAAACCGGCAAGAGAGACAGCGCTGTCGAAAAAGCCAGGACCAAGGCAACCGAAGCTGAGAAAGACGAGAAAGGAATCAAGGCCGCCACCGACGCCGCTGCCAAGCCTTTCAGGGCTGACATCGACACGTATCAGAAACTGGTCAATGAACTGAAGGTCTACGAAGCGCTAACAGCAGAGCCACAACAACTCGATATCGCGAAGAAACTGCTACCTGGGCTCAAGGACCTCGCCAAGTGGCGGCACGCCAACCTCTGGCACCGCGCCGGTGATGAAGTGCAGGCCCTCAAGCTGGCCAACGAAGCCGTCAATGCCGGTAAGAACGAAGTGCTTCCTCTCGCCATGAAGGCGAAGCTTCTGCACGCCTACGGCAAAAAGAAAGAAGCGCGTGAAACTTTCGATTCACTCCGGAAAGTCGCCGCGCTTGCTGACCTCGACACTCCACCGCTGCAGGACCTCGCTCCGGTCGCAAAGGCTCTTGGTTACCCGGAGGACTGGCGCGAGGCCAACCCGCCTGCCAAGGATCTCGGCGAACGCCCCGATCTCGATGAACTCGGCCCCTTTCGCTGGTCACCACCTTCAGCTCAACCTTTCTCCCTGCTCGACGCGCAGAGCAACAAAGTCAGCCTCGCTGACTACAGCGGAAGCAATGTGCTCGTGATCTTTTTCCTCGGGCGAGGCTGCACCCACTGCATGGAACAGCTCAATGCTTTCGCGCCCATGACGGAAGCCTATCGCAAGGCCGGCATCGAGATCGTGGCGATCAGTTCCGATTCTGTGGAAGGCCTTAATCAAACTTTTCAGGGCAGTGCCGCAGGAAAGAACCCTTTCCCGTTCACCCTGCTTTCCGACGAATCACTCGACCGCTTCAAAGCCTACCGCGCCTACGATGACTTTGAAGGAATGGAGCTGCACGGCACTTATCTCATCGACGGTCAGCAGCGAATCCGCTGGCAGGACATCAGCTTCGAACCCTTCATGTATCCCGAGTGGTTGCTGGAAGAGTGTGAGCGGCTGCTCGCGATTGAAGCTGAAAAGAGCTGAATCACCTAGGTTGCCAGCCGCATACAACTCGCTTTCCTACGTAAAAGCTGGGCAACCATAGCGACAAGACCGTTTCCACCTTGCTTTGCCCACCTACGGTTTCAAAAGGCTCACCGCCGTGGCCTACGCTAGAACTTCCAATGGCTTCACTTGCGCTACCTATCAAAATTTTCGTCCAACTAAGATCCGGCGCCCCCCCTGTTAGCATGACGCGACCGTAGCATTATGGCGGGCAAATCTGTCAGGAAATGCCGGGACCATACGATTTCAAGATGACAAACCACCCACAAGTGGCGCACATTATCGAAAGCTGATGTCACACGAAAACAACAAGAACGTTCTCGGCGGCGAACTGATGCCATGCAGCATGGATCCACTCACCGGATTCTATCGCACCGGCAAGTGCCAGGTCGGCCCCGAAGACCACGGCTGTCATGCCGTCTGCTGCGAACTCACGGAGGAGTTCCTCGAGTTCAGCAAGTCCTCAGGAAACGATCTCAGCACGCCGATGCCGATGTATGGCTTTCCCGGTTTGAAGCCGGGTGATCGCTGGTGCGTCTGCGCAGGAAGATGGAAAGAAGCTCTCGATGCAGGTTATGCCTGCCCTGTTGTTCTTGAAGCCACCTCAGAAATGGCACTTCAGCATGTGTCCCGCAGCATCCTCGAAGAATACGCGCTGATCCCAGAAGAGGACTGATCACTAGCGCGAACGAAACTCAAAGTCGATCCTCCCGACTCCATCCTCCAACAGCACCTCAATTGGCACATCGTCATGGGGTGATTTGGACTTGAGATTCACGACCTTGTCATCGGGAGATCCAGTGGACTCCCAGATACTTCCTTCAAATGTCAAGGTGGCCTTTCCTTTCACCGGACCCAACTCCGCTGGCGCCGAGTATTTGCCTCGTCGCACCCGAACCGAAGTCGGCGGAAGAGAATCACTCTCTGGGTAAAAGGTCAGCACCCCCCAAGCCACCGGATGCCCGTCGAGATTCACCTCCCCTTTGACGGCGAGTCGCTCCTGTTTTGCTGCGTAGAAAAAATTGGTTTTCAGCCAATCCCTGAGGTGACCCGACCAGGTTCCCAACACAGGATCGCCGCGGTAGAGTCCTACGCCGTGAGGGCCGTTCTGAAACACATGCATCTCCACCGGCACACCCTTTTCACGTAAAGCGAGAAACATAAGCACCGCGTTTTCGGCCGGTACGGCGGTGTCTTCATTCGTCTGAAAGATAAAAGTCGGCGGCGTGTCTTCCGAGACATTCAAATTAGATGAAAGCTTTTTCGCCAGCTCGTCATCATCGACCCAGTCCGGTCCAAGCAGATTCTTACGCGAGCCACCGTGTGTCACCGAGCGATCCATTGAGATCACCGGGTAGCAGAGAATCGCAAAGTCCGGCCGCGCACTGACTTCGTCGATCGCATCCGACGCCTCGTAGACCTTTTCGTCATACAAGGTCGCTGCCATGCTCGCGAGATGCCCTCCCGCAGAAAAGCCCATCACGGCGATGCGCTCCGGATCCAGTTTCAGATCGGACGCATGGGACCGGACCCAACGAACGGCACGCTGCACGTCAGCCAACTGAGTCGGGTAATGGTGCCCCTGGCTTCCGAGTCGATATTGCAACACAAAGGCTGTGACACCTTGCCTCTGGAACCACTGGGCTGGCTGATGGCCTTCATGATCCTTTGCCAGTCCCCCGTAACCACCACCCGGGCAAATCACAACCGCGGCGCCGGTATGGTTTTTACCTTCAGCCTTGTAGACTGTCATTAGAGGTGAGCCCGTCTCTGCATCGACTGGTTTGAAATAGGGAATTTTTCCGTCAAGCCAGAGTGGTTGGATCTCCTGCGAGAACCCGACTGAGCTGAGAACAGATACAGCGATTAGTGAGACAGCGATTTTCATACTCTGGGATTTGAACTCAATTCATTCAACTCAGCCCGAAGGGTGGGAACCTCTCCTCTCAGTGACTGAATTTCCTCTCCCATCTCTTCGCGCCAGTTCGGCGTGTTGGCTCCTTTGTCGAGGAGGCATCCCAATACACGGGACTCTCCAAGCTTATGTTGAATAAGACCGAATTCAGTAGCGGTCTCTTCTCCATGGGTTTCCTCTGTCATCGGGAGGTTAGACTATTCGATAAACTTACCTGGATTGAGAATCCCGTTCGGATCCAGGGTAGCTTTCAAATCACGATGAATCTTTGAGGACACCGGCGACACCGCCTCCTTAAACCAGCGCTTCTTAGCCAGACCAACACCGTGTTCACCGGTAATCTGGCCATCGTTTTCAACAATCCACCGAAAAAGGATATCCAGCGCCGAATCGGCTTTTTCACGAGCGGCCTCGTCGACGTCATAGTCTTTGACCATGAGATTGGTGTGAATATTCCCGTCACCGGCGTGACCAAAGCAGGCGACCGGAATACCGGTTTGCTCTTCGAGGCTACGTGCAAACTTAACAAGGTCAACGAGCTTGGAACGAGGCACAACGATATCCTCATTCAACTTGATCAACCCAGTATCGCGAAGGGAATATGAGAACTCGCGACGCAACTTCCAGATGGCCTCACACGATTCTCTATCTCGCGCTTCTTCCACCGAGTTGGCACCCAGTGATTCGATCAATTCACGAAGGTGAGCCAGATCATTGAGAACAGAATCCTGGCGACCATCGAGCTCGACGATAAGATGAGCGTCACCATCGGGCAACATCTCGGGCCCAAGGCGATTACGTGCTGCTTTTAACGTGAACCCATCGGTTATCTCCAATCCAGATGGCTGCCACCCTGAGTCGAGAATTGTCTGCACCGCAATCGCTGCCGTTTCGAACTCCGGAAAAGTTGCCGTCAGCATGGCTCGCGCTTCGGGATGAGGAATCAACCGCAAGGTGGCCTTCGTAACCACTCCGAGGAGACCTTCTGAACCGACAAACATACCGATGAGATCAAAGCCGGTTTTGTTTTTGTGACAACGCCCACCCGTCTCGAGAACCTCCCCACTCGGCAACACCACCTCCAGGCCGAGAATATAATGACGCGTCACGCCATACTTCACGCATCTTGGACCACCCGCATTGGTAGCGATCGTTCCGCCCATGGAGCACTCCTTCAAACTGGCCGGGTCTGGCGGGTAATACCAACCCCTCTTGCGAACCGATTCCTGTAGGTCATCCAGAATGACGCCCGGTTCCACAACAGCAACACCATCCGCTGTGTTCACTTCGATGATCCGATCCATCTTGCGAACCGAGAGGAGGATCCCACCCTTCACGGGAACACATCCGCCGACGTAACCCACGCCGGCCCCACGAGTTGTCACTGGAATGTTATTTTCGTTGGCATACTTCAAGGTTGCCACCACATCATCACGACTCAGCGCGTGCACCACTACTTCCGGAATGGCCGACGCGTGCCAACGGTCTGCGCCAAACTCTTCGCGTGTATCAGCGGCAACTGAAATCTGTACAGGATCCAGCATTGCCGTAAGCCCTGCCAACCACTTCGGCCCTTCTACCTTTCGATCAATGTCGTTAACCAATCCCATGTCCTTGGAAGAAAAACGATAGCCCCGACTACGCTCGCTGCAACCGCAGCAATCATGACCCCTGCCGCGGCCGCATCCTTGGCCCGACCTACTCCTCGATCCATATGCGGATGAACGGCATCAGCAAGATACTCCAGAGATGTATTCAACACCTCCGCGACAATTACCAGCGCCGAACAGATTATTACCGCAAGCCATTCCGCATATGAAATCTTAAAAAGCCAGCCTAACAGAACAACTAAGCAGGCCATAGCCAAATGAATCCGAAAGTTCCATTCTGTCTTTAACACCCAGTAGAGACCTCGCAATGCATCAATAAAACATCGTTTAAGTCGGAAATGCCCTGACCTCTCTTTCATAAAAAAACCTTGGCGTTATCAATAAATAAGGTAAACCTTTTAGAAATCTTGACTATTCGTTCCAAAGAGCATGGCTAAAAAAGCAGCGAACAAGAAACTCCCGAGGCGTCCCAGCCCCAAAAAAATTGCTTTTGTCGGAGTCGGACGCATGGGAGCTAACATGGCTCGTCACCTCAACGACCTCAACTACAACATCACTGCCGTTTACGATGTGAATCGTACTGCAGCGAAAGAGATCGCCGAAGAGATCGGCGCTAAAGCTTACACTAAGCTAGCCGATGTCACGGCAGCAGCCGACATTATCTTCACGGTCGTTACTAACGATGCCGCAATGAAGAAAATATTTCTCGGAGGGAAAGACAACCTGTTTACCGCGGCAGCCGGCAAAACATTTATCAACTGCGCAACGCTGAGCCCGGAAATCCAGAAGACAATCTCAACCTCAGCAAAGCGTCGTAAGGCATCCTGCATTGAAGCCTGTATGGCGAGCAGCATCAGCCATGCGCGGACCGGCCAGCTTTACTTAATGATTGGCGCGGACAATGACGTTTATAAGAAAAACAAAAAGCTTCTCGAAAATCTCAGCGTTAACCTTCGCCACATCGGCAAGATTGGAAAGGCTGCTGAAGTGAAGGCCCTGGTCAACATGGTGATGAACATCAACACCGCCGGCCTCGCCGAAGGTCTTGGCCTCGCCAAGGTGCTCGGGCACGACCTTGACATGATTTGCGAAGTCTTCTCGCAGACCGGAGCGAACTCACGCGTTCTGGAAACTGACGCTGAAGACATGATCGACCGCGACCACGAATGCTGGTTCTCGGCCGAACACGCCGCCAAGGACTCCGGTATTGCCGGCGGACTAGCAAAAACCAAAAAGATTAATCTGCCTCTCAATGCGGCGACCAAGAGTCAATATGACCGCATGGTAGAGTTAGGTATTGGCGACCTGGATAAATCCGGTATTGCTGAACTCACTTTCCCGGGACGAACCGGGAATAAGAAAAAGACAAGAGCAAGAAAGAGGTGACATTCATTAAGAAAGTCTCCAATATTTTCAAGCATTAGTCACTAGGATCCCGCGCCCATGAAAAAAGCAGCAACGAAAAAGAAAACCGTTAGGAAAGCGGCCAAGAAAAAGGCCGCGCCTAAGAAGAAAGCAGCGCCTCGCAAGAAGGTAGCCAAGAAAAAGGTAGCCCCTCGCAAAAAGGTAGCTAAGAAAAAGGCCGCGCCGAAGAAAAAGGCCTCCAAAAAGAAAGCTGCCAAGAAAGTTGTGAAGAAAAAAGCTGCGCCGAAGAAAAAGGTAGCCAAGAAAAAGGTAGCCAAGAAAAAGGTAGCCAAGAAAAAGGTAGCCAAGAAAAAGGTAGCCAAGAAAAAGGTAGCCAAGAAAAAGGTAGCCAAGAAAAAGGTAGCCAAGAAAAAGGCAGCCAAGAAAAAGGTAGCCAAGAAAAAGGTAGCCAAGAAAAAGGTAGCCAAGAAAAAGGTAGCCAAGAAAAAGGTAGCCAAGAAAAAGGCAGCCAAGAAAAAGGCAGCCAAGAAAAAGGTAGCCAAGAAAAAGGTAGCCAAGAAAAAGGCAGCCAAGAAAAAGGCAGCCAAGAAAAAGGTAGCCAAGAAAAAGGTAGTCAAGAAAAAGGCAGCCAAGAAAAAGGCAGCTAGAAGGAAGAAGTAGTTCTCCCGCTAGCGCAAATTGATTCTTTCAAATGAGCGTGCTTCGGCACGCTCATTTTTTTTGCATACTTTCCATCATTCGGGTCATCGCTTCGCGACGCTCATCAGATGACATATTGGGATTCTTCCGACGCAGTTCCATCATCTTCTGGAACATTTTCGAGCGCTGCTCGTCAGAAAGTTGCATCATCTTCTCCCTCATCTCTGAAGAATCCCGGCCATCACTTTTGCCACCCTTACCGGGACCACCCCCGGGCCCGGCGGGTTGACCCAATTCCATAACACCGCCGCCCGGGCGGGATTCTCCCGGTTTGAGAGCCCACTCCGAATAGCGAACAGTAACCACTTCGCCACCATCGATGGACACCTTGGCTGACACTTTCTCAAGATCCTCGTCTTTCTTGAGTTCAACCATCTTCCATCCCTGAGCATTGAGTCGGCTCGAAACAACAAACGTCTCCTTCGTCTCCTTGTTCAGGAGAGTCGCAACTTGGTCTTGGTCCACCATGGCAATACCGGTCAGAATCAGAGCATCACTCAGGTTGATCGACCTCGAGAAAGGAGACTGCGAGGTCAGCGCACCGAAATCCCCGGTCTCAACCGGTCTCGGCACATACGATCCGTTCTCCGCCGTCAGTAGAGTTACACTGCCGAGAAGCAGAAGGATCAACCTGCCGGTGCTTTGCCTCATGTTCTTTATTAAACCCCGCGCCACCAGGGTGGTTTCGTCGATTTCGCCTACCGTCCCAATTTCCGGAACTGATTCGGAACAAATTCGAGATCGCTGGCTTCCTTGACGGCAAGGCCAATCTGAAAGTCCATCACATCCTGAGGAATGGGGTTCTGGTATTCGTCGAGGCAGTCTTTCAACGCTTCAAGCGCCCCCACCCCGTTGGTTTTAACGCGACGATACATCTTCACTGCAATCGACTCCGCGGCACCTGGGGTCACCAGCGAAGGCACCAATTCGACCAAATCTTCAGGACAGCTATCCGGCAAATCGAGATTGTGCTTTACGCCCAGAGCGCGAATCAGTTGATAACTTTCCTCCGGCTCATGGGCCGGAAACAACGGGATTTTCACATCAACGCGTCCCGGGCGCTTCAAGTCCACCTCGATCAAGTCGGGGCGGCTGGATGCCAGGATCCAGAGAATCTTGCCCCGGTTCCGCGAGTTACTCATTTCTTTGGCCATCATCGAATAGACACGGCCCGAAACTCCGGAATCGCCGGAACCGGCGTCGCGCTTTCCGAGCGCCTGGTCGGCCTCATCGATGAAGACAATACAGCGTCCCAGCGCATGGAGCAGTCCAAAGATAGCTTCGAGATTGCTCTCGGTGCTACCGACCCAGCGGTCGCGAAAATTCTTCATCTTCACCACTGGAACACCGGCTTCACCGGCAAGGCATTCGACCAGATAGGTTTTTCCCGTACCGACAGGACCACAGAGCAGGTAACCCATTGGCATAGCCTCAAGGTCCCCCTGCTTCCACAAGTCAATGTCCTGGCACATCCATTCCTTGATTTGGCCGTGACCATACACATCATCCAAGGAACGCGTCGGCTCGACAAATTCGATTAAGCCATTCGAATCGCGCTCCACCAGTGACTTTTTCAAATCAGATAGATCAGACTGTTCGAGTGGGCGCCCGTCATATTCGCGCATCCTCAACAGCGATTCCATCGAACTCACCGTCGCCCCGGCTAACCGCTCCGACGGAACCTGCGGTTCTCCGGCAAAGTTGGAGAGCGCTTTCGGATAGGTCTCTTCAAAATAAGAAAAAACATCAACGAGCCCTTCGCCGTCCGGCATCGGAATTTCGATCTGGGCCGATCTCGTATTCTGCGACAAGAGATGATTCAGGTCGTTGAGATGATCAGACAAAAGAAACACGGCCAGGTTATGCTCAAGGAAGTGACTCTCGCGAGACCATGAGCGAACCACCGAAGCCATCGAGTTCAACTGGTAGTCACGGGTTTGCTTGGAAATGGGGAAAACCAGCTCTGCTGACTTAATGATGATCCCGATGTGATGATTACGACCGGCAATGCTCGAGTCACTGTCTTCGGGCGTCAGGTTCCTCAGGTTCACACAAAATCTCAGGAAGCGATCAAGATAGGCAATCGCATGAACTGGATCACTTGGCAACTCTTCGCCAAAGCGCAGCTTCTGGAAAAAACCTTCACCCGATTCGATTCTGAGACCTGTCCCAAGCTCATAGCTCAGGACAAGTTCAAAACGTTTCAACTGAACTTCAGTAAGAAAGTCAGACAGATTCCCGAGGCGTGCCTCTTTTCCCTCTTGATCAATGAGGAGCCGGTCACTTACGTTGCCGTGGACCACGAACTGGTTTGTCGCGCCGGAAAGATAGAGGCTGCGAATTTCATCAGCCCAGTCAGGAGTGGAGTCTGCCATAGTGTGTCGCCTACCTGCTCATGACAGGATCCGAAAAAATCCGCTTTCCGTCAATCAGCGTCGACGGATAAACGGCTTCACAAATTCTTCGAAGTTTGCGTTGTCTTCAGCAGCATCGTCCATGACTTCGTCGAGGCTGCGGCGTTCCCGCTTCGTTGGGCGCCCCGTTCCCGCTTCGCGAACGGGTTGCACCGTTCGCGCGAGCCGCGCAGCTTCAGCAGCCTTCTCGTATTCCTCCGGCGGAGTCAGGTCGGTCACATAGTCATCAACCACCTTGGCCCCGATGCGCTTAGAGAGCAGCGCCTTCACTAGGACGGTTCTCATGAGAACCCCACGTTTCACTTGAATCTCATCGCCAATACGAACCTGGCGCGAGGCCTTGCAACGGCTCCCATTAACCAGAAGCTGCTCCTTCTTGCAGGCTGCTCCGGCAAACGCCCTCGTTTTAAAGAGGCGAACCGACCAGGCCCACACATCCACCCGGACACTTTCCTCCTTCACTGGCTGCGTTTCGTCTTCCACTTCCCAAGCTCTATAATGTCCGCCCAGACCACGTCCAGCAGTTTTCCCCGTAGCGATCTGTTGCCGCCTTCTTTAAGGGTGCTCCAGCTTCTCCTGGTTCCATCACCGCCAGCATCGTTGAACCCGATCCCGACATTAGGGCAGCCCGAACACCCGCTTGCCCCATAAGCCAGGTCTTTATTCCGCCAAGCACGGGATACTTTTCAAATACCGGACGCTCAAGGTCGTTCACCATGTCACCCCAGGGGCTGCCTTGAGGCTCATATAAAAAACCCTCGTAGGTGCTTGAGCCCTCGAATTTCTGATAAGCCCATCCCGCAGAAATACTGAACGCAGGTTTGATCAACACGATCGGAGCCGAGGGAACCCTCTCTTCCACCGGTTCCACGATTTCACCCCGACCTCGGCAATCGCAGGCTCCGCCGTAAAGGAAGAAAGGAATGTCAGAGCCAATCGTCGATCCGATCCCGGCCAACTGTTCCTCGCTCAATCCAAGCCCGGCCATCTCATTGATTGCGCCAAGAACTGCGGCAGCATCACTACTACCGCCGCCGAGCCCCGCCCCCAACGGGATCTCCTTTTCTAAATCAATACTGACCGCAAAACCCCTTCCGCAATGCTCTTCAAGGGCGCGAACCGCCTTGATCACGAGATTATCCTCCCCGGTTGGAAGTGAGGGATCGGAACAGCGAAGCTCTACCGATTCATCCTCCCGCCACTTGAGCCGGAGTCGGTCCGCGAGACTCAACCGGACCATGCGAGTTTCAATTTCGTGAAACCCGTCCTCACGTTTTCCAAGGACGCGAAGCCATAGATTGGTCTTCGCCGGGGCCTCGATTTCAAAAGCGTCGCTCATGTCAGGAAATTCGCTCATGCCGGCCAACCGATAACAGCAAAGAGGCGCCCCGTCTTTCCCTTTTCTACACGGTAACTGTAGTAGCGCTCAGAATCACCTGTGGTGCAGGTGCCGCAATCATGAATCTGATCAACAGGCACTCCGACAGCTTCACAAGCGGCCACAATCTGAGCAGCAAAATCAATCTCATACATCGGAGGGCGAATGCAGGGAGCGATCTGAACAATCAAGTCCGCCGGATCAGAACCATAGCGCTCTTTCATCAGGCGAACCGCTTCCGGGGCGATCCCAAGCTCGCTTCCCTTTTTGCCCGAATGAACCAAGGCACAAGCCCGTTTGACCGGATCAACGATATAAACCGCCCCACAATCAGCGACAAAAACCCCGATATACTGCCCAGCCGTTCCGGTGACCAAACCGTCTGTGTGGTCGTGAAAGGTATCAGCCGCTCCATCGACCGGATCACAGCTGGCCACTGTCTTTCCGTGGACCTGACCGCCCGTAGCGAGGTGCCCGCGATTGATCCCCAGTTCCGCCAACTGGGCAACCTGATGGTCCTCCAGCCGCTCGAGAGCAGTGTCCCGATCCGTCGCCACATCGATGTCCGGGTGTTTCAGGATAAAGCCGTGAACCAACCCGTCGATCGCCTTCAGCGCCGGGAACGTTTCAATAAAGCGGTGATCAGCCATCCACCGAAGACCCAACAGGGTTAGGTCGGAGAGTCAACCCTGATAGCCCCATCTCACCTTTTTATCTCGACCCTTTTTTCTGAAAATTTCAAAAAAGCTAGCATATCAATATTGTGAGTGATGTTGCTAAAACAGCCGACTGGCAGAGGGAAAAGTAGACAAATTTTTCAATCCAGCGAAGGGGGCTGTTTAACACTTACTTTCGCCGTCCCCGTGATCAGCCTAGCACCTCGATCAGTGAAAAAGTAAGTCCAGGCCCAACTCATTCCCACCGCCAACTTGCTTCGAAAATCAATCAGGAACACAATGTGCACAAGCGCCCACGCCAGCCAGGCGAGATAACCTCCGAACTGAAACCCTCGCAAATCGGCCACCGCCCGGTGCTTCCCGATCGTTGCCATATTACCCTTATCAAAGTAGGAAAATGGCCGGCGAATTGGTTTCTTGTGACCGCGGGACAAGGCTGATACCTCAGCGCGAATCAGCTTACCAACATAGGCTCCGCCCTGCATAGCTCCCTGAGCTACGCCTGGAACCAGCTTATTGGTTTTGTGATCAGTAGTGGCAGCCTGATCACCTATCACAAACACGTTGGGGTGACCGGGCACTGACAAATCCTCCCCCACTTTGACCCGCCCAGCCCGATCCAGTTCCACACCAAGCGATTCCCCGATCCGTGATGCTTTGACACCCGCAGCCCAGAGCACGTTTCGAGCTGGAATGAAAAGTTCTCCACAGGAAACACCCTCGGGAGTCACGTCAGTCACCATCTGGTTCAACATTACCTCCACCCCCAGTTCTTCTAGCTGGCGTAAGGCGGAGGTCGAACTTTTCTCCGGAAATGCTCCGAGGACTCTCGGGGCAGCTTCAACCAGAATCACACGAGCCGTAGTCGTGTCGACATGCCTAAAATCCTGGGGGATCGTTTGCCCGGCGATTTCTGCCATGGCTCCGGCCAATTCGCACCCGGTAGGCCCCGCACCGATCACCACAAAAGTAAGGCAGGCCCGACGAGCCTCAGGGTCGGTCTCCATTTCGGCTGATTCAAAAGCAAGGAGGACCTGCTTACGAATTTTCGTTGCATCCGAAATTTTTTT
>PKCI01000008.1 GCA_002862135.1 Verrucomicrobiota bacterium
GTGGACGTCGCCGCTGTGATTGAAGCGTGTGCCGAAACGAGGACGATCATTGAGCTAAACTGCAACCCATGGCGTCTTGATATGGACTGGCGATGGTGGAAATACGCGAAAGAGAAGGGCGTGAAGTGCGCTATCAACCCGGACGCCCACCGCGCATCGCAACTGGATTATCTTTGGTTTGGAGCGCGTTTCGCGAGGAAAGGATGGCTGACCAGTCGGGATGTGGTGAATACTCTGACTCTGCACGAGGTTGAGGCTTTACTGGATCTGGATCCTGTCTCATGAAGCGATTTCTCTTAAAGCGGGACGGCAACGGCGGTTGCGAGGCGATTGCCGAAGAATGCAAAACTCCAACGCCGAGTGCCGGCGAGGTGCTGGTGAAGATTGAGGCCTGTTCGCTAAACTACCGGGACCTTCTCGTGAAGTCCGGTCTTTCTGCTTCAGGTGGTGGTGGTGACGTGGTTCCACTCTCTGACGGTGCCGGGGTGATTGCCCAAGTTGGAGAAGGCGTCACCAAGTGGCAGGAGGGTGATAGCGTAGCTCTGACTTTCTTTCGAGACTGGGAGGACGGGCCTTTTGAGACGAGATACCACCAAGCTGCACGCGGTGGTTCCTGTGATGGAGTTCTCGCCGAATATGTGACGGCGCCGGCTCACAGTATCGTCCAAGTGCCGAAGCACCTCACCACTCTGGAAGCGTCGACCTTGCCCTGTGCTGCTTTAACAGCGTGGCACGCCCTCATGGAACGGACGCGTTCGGTGCAGAAAGGAGATACCGTGCTTTGTCTCGGCACCGGTGGGGTATCGGTCTTTGCCCTGCAGATAGCCAAGGCCGCCGGAGCCAAGGTCATTATTACCAGTAGTTCGGATGAAAAGCTTTCCCGTGCCGGGGAGCTTGGCGTTGATGAAACGATCAACTATCGTAAGCACGAAGCGTGGGATAAGCAGGTCAGGGAATTGACCGGCGGTTGCGGAGCTGATTATGTGATTGAGGTCGGCGGACCAGGTACGCTGGAGCGTTCACTCAATTCGGTTGCCGCCGGAGGAGTGATCTATCAGATAGGTGTTTTGACAGGGTTTGATCCCCCTCAAGTGAGCCTCTTCCCGCTGGTGACTCACAACGCCGATATCAACGGTATTTATGTTGGCAGCCGGGCAATGTTCGGTCGGATGAATGCGTTCCTGTCTGGTCACGGTATCCACCCCGTCATCAACGAAGAGTATAGTTTCGGTGATGCCCTCAAGGCTTATGCCTCGATGGAAGCTTCCAGGCATTTCGGAAAGATCGTGGTTAAAATTTAGCTTTATCGATTCAGGGATCACTTTGACCGTGTCTTGAGGTTTCTGGATGGTTTTTCTGCATGAGTGCCCTCTCTGAGGTTTTTTGGGTTGTAGGGGCTCGGAGCCCGTTTCGCCCTCTCGTTTGCCATTGAATTATCGTCGTTTATCCGGATCCAAAGTTCCACATCGCTGCTTTATTTGATATGAGCAATGGCGGCGATCTTGATGGGCTGTGTGCTTGGTCTGATGCGAGTCCCTGAGATCAATAATTGAGCTCCAGCTTATTGCCGCAAATTCTTGCGGGAGAACCAAAAGAAAGAGGCTCATTTTCGCGGATGTGGCCGGCCGGTAGGTTCTTGAGAATGGGGAAATCGGCGTCGCGAAAATGACTTTCGAAAACGTTTTCGACGGTGACGCCGTCACTACCGGGATCTCCCTCGGTAAACGCACCGAGCACAAGTCCACGGAGATCTTCGAACCAGCCTGATTGCTTTAAGGTGGTGAGCATGCGGTCGATTCGATAGGGGCGCTCGCCGACATCTTCGATGAATAGAATCTTCTCAGCGAGGTTGGGGGCGTAAGGAGTTCCGTTGAGTGCAGCAAGGACGGCGAGGTTACCTCCAATGAGGGTGCCCTCGGAATCTCCTGACACGGGTTTGAGAGTATTCAAGTTCCACTCGCGAGCGGCATCCGGTTGTTCCAGTGCTTCGATCCAGAGCTGGCGAATGGGCTCGCTAGCGCCACCCAGGGCTGCCACCATTGGAGCGTGGATGGACCGCAACCCGCGCGAGGCCCAGAGGGTATGCAGGGCCGTGATATCGGAGAAGCCAACAATGAGCTTGTTGGCCTGTTCGACTTGGGACGGATCGATGCCCGGCAAAATCCGGGTAGTACCGTAGCCACCCCGGGCACAAAGGATGGCGTCGATGGCTGGGTCGGCAATGGCAGCATTCAGTTCATTGAGCCGTCGCTGATCACTGCCGGCAAAGTAACCTTCGGTCGAAAAGATCTCAGGAGAATGGGTGATGTGGTAACGTCCCCGAAGCCATGAGATGCCGCGATGAAAAGCGTCGTGGTCAAATGGGCCAGCCGGAGCAACAATGGCGAGGCGGGAGCCTTCGGAAACAGGGCGCGGGCTTCGGGGTGACATGGAGAAGTTGGGGTTCCTTAAAATGCTACAGGGCTAAGTCGCTGACTTAACCCTGTAGGATTGGCTTTAAAGTTAGGCTTGGGGTGATTACTCCTCGACTGGGGCTACCATACCGTAGTCACCGTCTTCCCGGCGATAGATGATGGAAAGCTTGTCAGTCTTGGCGTCATGAAAAAGGATAAAAGGTTTCTCATTCATTTCCATATCCATGATCGCTTCGTCAGAGAAGAGATGCTTGATTTTGTAGTTTTCCTTGTGAACGATGACCGGCTCGTGTTCTTCCTCAGGCTCGACTGGGATCTCCGAGGGGAAGATCGCTTCTGAAATTTGACGCATTTCCTTGACCCGCTTTTTGGGGCGGTGCGATTTCAGCATCCGCGTTTTGTGCTTGCGCATCCGTCGGGCGATTTTCGAAATTGTCTCATCGATAGACGCATACATGTCGGGGGTGGTGGAGTGTGCCTCGATCACGATGTGGTTGGCACAAAATAGAATAATTTCGGCAATGTGCCTCTCCTGCTCGACATTAAGAAGCACTTTGGCCTCGATGATCTTGGGGTAATCGAGATGCAAACCGGCCACTTTCTTTTCAGCATATTCTCGCATCTTTTCGGTGACTGATACATGACGTCTGGTGACAGTAATGGGCAGGTTTACGTTTTGTAATTGCATGGTGTGCTCGTTTTGCTGGCTTCAGGTGGTCTTTTAAGGAACGGAAACTGTATCAATCGGGAGGGTTGATTGACAAGGTTTGTCTCCCGCTGCCGTAGCGGTAATAAAATTAGACCATGAAGACCACGGGTCACATGGTAAAACCGTCGCCCAGATAGAGTTTGCGGCTGACCGGGTCGTTAATAAGGAAATCGCGGTGTCCTTCACGTAGAACTTTTCCCTCGTAAATCAGGTAGGCCCGATCAACCAGTTCCAAGGTTTGTCGTGCATTGTGGTCGGTGATGAGAATGGCGAGACCGGATTTTCTCAAATCTTCAACGATGGACTGAATTTCGTTCACTGCAATGGGGTCGACGCCGGAAAAAGGTTCGTCTAACATCAACAACGTTGGGTCGGTTACGAGCGAACGGGCGATGGTAAGACGACGTTTTTCGCCGCCGGAGCAGGTCAACGCCAAATTGTTGCGAATGTGAGTGATGCTGAATCGTTCGAGGAGTTCCTCGGTGCGTGACTTCCGCTCTTTCTTTGACAGGTCGAGTGTTTCCATCACTGCCATGATGTTCTCTTGCACAGTCAGTTTACGAAAAATGGATTCCTCTTGCGGAAGATAACCCATCCCGAGGCGGGCCCGCTGATACATTGGGAGCTCGGTGACGTCCTGGTTGTCAAACTCAACGGTGCCTCCGTTTGGTGGAACGAGGCCGACAATCATGTAGAAGCTGGTAGTCTTTCCGGCACCATTAGGTCCTAACAGGCCCACGATTTCACCCGGGCGGACATTGATCTCAACGCCATTAACCACGGTGCGCCCATCGTAGATTTTTACGAGGCCGTTTGTCTTCAGCAGGAACTTCTTATCGCTCCCAGGGCGCGAAGTTGTTTCCAGATCTGAAAGAAGTTTTTCTTCGACGGAAGCTTTGTTGTGCTGAGGGGCGGTTTCTGCGGAGTCGGCTGGTTTGGCTTCACTCACAGGCTTTGGTGTATTGTCTACAGGAGAGACTGAGTCTTTCTTTGAGACCGATACCTCCTTCGCCGGAGTCCGTGGAGAAGGTACTTTTGTGAATCTTTTCTTCTCGACCGGCGCCTTGTCGCCGGGAGAGGGGTCTGCTGGGATTTCTTCGCTGAAATCGGGAACCCTTAGCTCGACGAAACCCTCTGGTTCGTCGTTGACTGTTGCATCTTGTGTGGCGGGGAGGTTGCCTTGTCCTTTATTTGGAATTTCCGCTTCTTTAGACTGCAACGGGGGATTACCTGGAATTTGTTTACCCGGAGGCAGCGCGGCCTCCTCAGAGGGATGACGAGTCCTCTGCTTTGGGTGTGGTAACTCCTCCGAATAGCCGGTTTTGTCCCTGTTCCTGGATCTGAAAAACTCGTCGAGTTCATCGCGGTTGTGTGACTGGCTCATGCAGCAGTGGGTAATCCAAGAGAAGAAGAATTAACGGAGGCGGTCGATGCTGCCACTGACACTGTTGCCAATACCGATGGTCTTGGATCCGTCCTCACCCTCAACAGGAAAGCTGATTTTGTGACGAGAGGGAGCTCGCGAATCAGAGCCGTTAATCTTGTATTTTCCGTCCCCTGTCATGACGATCTGAGCATCAGGTTCGGTGCAGCGGACGTGCTTCTCCCCGTCCTGGATGTAAGGAGGGCCGCCTGAGAGAACGATGTCTTTCGTGATACCGTTGTAAGCTGCCATCCGCGAGATAGCAATTTGGGTGTTACCATCCGGACTGATGCGACGGATTTTAACCGTTCCTCCGGTGGCAATGGCACGCTTAAAACTGGAACTGTTTCCTTCTCCACCGGCATCTCCACCGGCGCCTTCGGCCAAAGTGACAACCAGCTTATCGCATTCGAGAACGAACTCGGGATGATTGA
The DNA here is from genome assembly GCA_002862135.1 of Verrucomicrobiota bacterium. Taxonomy (GTDB): domain Bacteria; phylum Verrucomicrobiota; class Verrucomicrobiia; order Verrucomicrobiales; family DEV007; genus Arctic95D-9. The sequence continues at coordinate 4,981 of PKCI01000008.1, forward strand.
TCACCACGTTTTCTGTTAAGGTGATAATACCTGCATTGTTGTCCATTTCTGAATCACCGGCGGTGATGATAACTTCGTTCTTTGCGTTGCTCTCAAAGGCACCCTCGTCGTCAACTTGGTAGATCGGGGCGAGAGGCGCAGGTTCTGGGAGGTCGCGAGGATTCAAAAACGGAGAATCGGGGATCCTTGAGGATGTGGTCGGAGCGGTCGCGATAGGAGTGACGTGATTGTTTTGAAAGATGGGCTGGTCAACCACCGTGGCGGCCGGTTTGGGAAGAGCGGCCGCGTCTGGAGACGAAGGCTGCGCCGCAAGGGGAGTTCCAACGCTTCCGGCAGGTCGCGTTGCAGGAGCGTCAGATCCGGTTGGAGCAGCGGCGGGGACCGCTGTTTCGGCGGCGGTCTGAGCCATACGGCTGAATTCCTCTACTGCGGAGTTGGCCGTGGCTTCAATGGAGGATCGATTTTCCTGGATGGCTTGAGCGGCTCCTTCGATTTCCTTCTGGTTGTCCTGAAAGACTTTGGTTGCTTCACGAACAGCGTCGTCGGCCCTGTTGGAGTTAGCTTTGATTTCCAAGATGGCGTTGTTAGCGGCTTCTTCGGGATTCTCCCGTATCTGCCGGAACATGTCTTTAAGCTGAGGGTCGTCGAGAAGTTTTGCTCCTTCCTCGATCAGATTTTCGGCAGAGGTGTCCTGAGCCGCGAGAGGTGTCAACGTCAGAGCGGTGAGGATTATAAATTGCCACAGATTGATGGTCTTCATGGTGATCGGGGTGGAAGTTAAAGCTTTCAGGATTTTACTTTGAGAATGTTCTGCCCATCTCAGGCGAAAACCTGTCCGCGTCAGGGATTACGACTTTGACGTTACCCTCCAGTCGGCTGACTTGTGTTTGTTGATGAAAAGTCATGGTGTCGCCTGTCATGACAAACTTGGGTTGTTCGATCTTCGATGGAGTTTTACTTCTCAGCACGCCAGTCGTCATATCGTAGGCTGCTTCGTCCATGGAAATCGTCGTTTCAGGTTCTTCGCTTCCGTTGTAGACCAGGACCACGAGTTCGACGATATCTAGGTAGCTTTTGTCGACGCGTGTGATGGACGAAGCGTGCATCACCGACTTTAGATTTTCCCCGGTGTAGGAGGGAATGGCGACGCCCTTGAAGACGCGTCCGATGGGGAACATTTCCCTCAGTTCCGGAGGGAAGGCTGTCTGCATTGCGAGAGTTGCTGCTCCCGAGGCAGGCTCATCTTGTGATGCCAGGTCAAAAGGCATCAGGCAAAGCCAAAATGTGCCGAGCACGAGGCCGGTTGTCCGGACGGATCGGGTCATGTCTGAGGGGTATCCCGAACGAGGCAGTAGAGTGCTTTAAGTTTGGCAAGCGCTTCGCCGAGTTGATCGAGTGGGACCTGGTTGGGACCATCACTCAGAGCCTTTTCCGGGTTGGGGTGGGTTTCCATAAATACCCCATCGCACCCTGCTGCAACAGCGGAACGGGCTAGGACGGGGGCGAGATATCCGTCACCGCCGCTGGATGTCCCTTGACCGCCCGGACGCTGCACTGAGTGGGTCGCATCGAAGACAACGCGATAGCCGTCTTCCTGTATCCAGGGAATAGATCTCATGTCTGCTACGAGTGTGTTGTATCCAAAGCTGGTTCCTCGCTCCGTAAAAAAGAAGTTCTCTGAGCCGCAAGCATGCAACTTATCAGCTATATTTTTAACGTCCCAAGGAGCGAGAAATTGGCCTTTTTTCACATTAACGACCCTGCCGGTGCGTGCGGCAGCTTCGATTAAATCAGTTTGGCGGCAGAGAAAAGCGGGGATCTGAAGGATATCGATGGATTCGCCGGCAATTGCCGCTTCCCCTACCGTGTGAATATCCGTGGTTACCGGCACTCCGAGTTCCTTGCTCACGCTGGAAAGCAGGCGGCAACCTTCTTCGCAACTAATGCCGCGGAAAGAGGACACCGAACTGCGGTTGGCCTTGTCGTAGCTGGCTTTGAAAACCATATCGACGCCGACCTCATCAGCGATTGATTTTATCTGCGGTGCAATCTTCCGGATGAAGGCCTCTGACTCGATAACACAGGGCCCCAGAATGAAAAGGGGACGATCGCCCCCTAGCTGATAGTCCCCGATTGTAACAGTTCCAATATTGTCTCCCATAAACACTGCGAAATCTAGCGCGGGGTTCTCGCAGAGGCAACCCGTTGAGAGATTTATAGTGACGATCAATAAAATTGAAATATTGAATCATGAATTGTCTGGACCTCGAATTTCGGAGCGCTAGACTTCCACCTTAACATGGGGAAAATTTTCCCGTTGTATGCAAGATTCGCCTGAACAGGGCCCCACCGTCAGCCTGTGCCCCGAATGTGATGATTCGCTGGATATCTCGGGGTTTCCACCGTATGCCAGAATCGAGTGTCCACATTGCGGAGCCCCGATTCGTGTCCGGACGACAATGGGGCAGTATCAAATCACCGGGACGCTGGGTGAGGGTGGAATGAGCCAGGTGTTCAAGGCATTTGATATGCATCTGGGGCGGGAAGTTGCACTCAAGGTGTTGCACCAGTCCCTGAGCCGGGACGGCGCTTTGACCGCGATGTTCGAGCGGGAGGCCAAGCTGACTGCGTCTATTCTTCACCCCAATGTGGTAAAGGTATTTACCGTCGGAAACGAGGACGGCTTTTTCTTCATCGCGATGGAGTTGGTCGATGCGACCAGCCTTGAGCAGATGATCGCATCCAGCGGCGAGCTTCCCGAAAAGGAAGTTTTACATGTGGCTTACGATGTGGTGGCAGGGCTTAAGGCTGCTCACGATGAAGGGCTGATTCACCGGGATATAAAGCCCGGCAATATGCTCGTGACGGGCGATGGAACTTCCAAGCTCGTGGACTTTGGTCTCGCAGTGCAACAAGGTGGCGACGACGAGTCCGAGGATCTCTGGGCAACGCCCTATTACGTCCCGCCGGAGAAGTTGCAGGGTGAGATGGACACCTACCTCGGAGATATCTACAGCCTCGGTGCGACGCTCTATCACGCCATTACCGGTAAACCTCCTTTCGAGGCCAACACCTCATCGATGGAGGAATTGAAGGAAATCAAGAAAGCTGAGATCGATCTCAAAACCGAGGCGCCGGCGGCCTCCAAGCCAACCGTGAAACTCATCGAGCGGATGATGGCCCACGAGCCTGAGAATCGTCCCCAGTCATATGAACTCCTACTGAATGAGATCATTGACATTGAGAAGAAAGCTTTCGGGTTCGACCGCACATCATCGAGGGCGACACGCTCAAACCGGAAAAAGCCGTGGCTTGTTGTTGCTACTTGCTTTGCCTTACTTGCGGCTGGGACCGCCCTCTGGATGTATTTACAAGACGGTGAACCCACTCCTGAAGGAGGTAGCTTCAGTATTGACGGTGGCGATGGTGGCGTTATCAGTGTCGGTGCTGAATCAAACGCCGCCCAGTTCCTTGAGGGCCGGGAGCTTTTCGTGAAGGGTGAATTCAAAAAGGCGGAAGCCATTTTTAACGAGCTCAGTGGTGCGACTTCACTCTCCCCTTCGACGCAGATGTGGAGTCATTTTTTTGGGGGAACACTTCAGCTTCTCCTGGGAAATGAGCAAGATTCCCGGGAGATGTTCTCCGCGATTTCGTCGATCGATCCAGCGGGAGAGGAAGGGGTTGAGGACGTTGTCGCGTTTCTTCAAAAGACATCAGAGCCCCTCGCTTCAAATCTGCCACTGATAGACAGCACAGTAGCTTTTGAGGCCGATTCTATCGAATCTGTGGGGATTTTCGCCGCAGGCATTAAGAATTGGCAGCATGGGGATTTCAAATCCGGCATGAAATTGCTCGACCAGTTTGCTGCCAGCCAAACACCAGCGGATTTTGGTTGGATTGATGAACTTAAAAGCATTGTGGAAGTCTACCGCCGGGACTACGAGCGCTGGCTGGTTCTTCCCAGTCCGGCTCGCAGGAATGGGCCGGCTTCCTGGATGGCGGATCGCAAAGCGCTCGAAGGGGTGCTGGATAAGATCGAAACGAAGGGTTCGCTGCAAAAAGACATTCAAATGAGGCTGAAACGCATCGAAGACATTCAGAGCCTGATCGCCGAGGAGAAAGAGGAAGCCAATCGTCCCCAAGTTGCCGAGGTGACGGCTCCTGACGCTGGACCCGGTTTACCGGAAATGACGCTGGACGAGCCGGAAAATACGGATCCTTTTGCCGAGCAGCAGTTGTCGCCGGAGGAGATAGTGGAAAGAGATAAGCTCAAGGAATTGCTTTCTTCACTTGAGTCCTACGGTGCCGCTTACCAATTCTCAGAGGCCATCTCTGAGCTACAGGCGGAACCTCTCGAGTCGTGGGCAATCCAGGAAGTTCGAAACGAACTGATTCTGGGTTTCGGTCGTGCCGAGGGTTTTCTGCCCATGCTGGCGGGACAGCTTTCGAGCTCTGATTACGAGGGGATCATTCGACGGAAAGAGGGAGTGCCTCTGGAGGCGGCGATAACCTCGGCCGACCCCTCCATGTTTGTGATCGATTTGGGATTCGGCCCCAACGAAGTGGCCGTCACTGAATTTTCGCCGGAGTGGCTGGTCGAAGCCGCAGAAGCGGGTCTGCCTCCATTCAGTCCGTCGACACAGGAAGCTTGGGAGAATGTTCTCTTCTTTTCCCTGGCAACTAACCAGCCGGAACCCGTGAGCCGGATTTCCCAGCTGATCCTGGCCGGTTCTCCTGAGTTCGGCGAGCGCTGGAAGAAGCTGATGCTGCTCTCTTCGTCAAACCCTTAGGGGCGTTTACAAAACCGACGCGAGGTTGTAATCGCGTAAGACTTCGGTGAGCTTACAGGCGTAACTGATACCAAACACAAGTGATGTCAGACAAAAACGACGATACTCCATCTCCGGGATACCCTGATCCCAACGAAATTTCCCGTAAGCTCTCCGATTTCCTGAAATCCAATTTCGGCGACGGCGTCTCGTTCTCGACGATGCCCGGCGGAGCCAACCCTTTCGCTTCCGACGGGGCTCCGGATCCGACGGGAGAAGACCATGACCTGCAGGACGATCGTGCGGACATTTTTGATTTCGATTTACTGCCACGCCAGATCAAGCAGCATCTCGACCGTTTCGTCATCAAGCAGGACGAAGCTAAAAAAGCTCTCTCGATTGCCGTATGTGATCACTACAACCACGCGCAATATCTTCGCCGTCTCGAGCAGGATGACCCGCTTGCGGCAGAACGCATCGAATTTGCGAAGCAGAACGTGATCGTGGTGGGACCTACCGGAGTCGGCAAAACTTACCTCGTCAAACATATTGCGGAACTCATCGGTGTGCCTTTCGTGAAAGCTGATGCGACTAAGTTTTCGGAGACCGGTTATGTTGGCGCTGATGTTGATGACCTCGTCAGGGAACTTGTCCGCAAAGCTGATGGCGACGTTGAGTTGGCAGAATACGGCATTGTCTACATCGATGAAATCGACAAGATCGCCACGGCTTCGAACGTTGGTGGTCGGGATGTAAGCGGGCGAGGTGTTCAGACGACTTTGCTCAAGTTGATGGAGGAAACCGAGGTTCCAGTGCGGAACCCACAGGACATTCAGTCGCAGATGCAGGCGATGTTTGATCAAAACCGCGGCAAGCCCAGCAAGGACGCAATCAACACCCGTCACATCCTGTTCATTGTCAGCGGAGCATTCTCTGGGCTCGAAAAGATTGTCGAGAAACGACTGCGCCAGGGAACGATAGGCTTCGGTGCCGAGCAAACCACGGCAGACGATGCCGCTGCGATCAAGGAAGCCATCGGCACGCAGGACTTTATCGAATTCGGCTTTGAGGCTGAATTCATCGGCCGACTTCCTGTCCGAGTGGTCTGCGATCACCTCGAGGAGGAAGATCTCTTTGAGATCATGAAAAACTCTGAGGGAAGCTTGATTCGTCAATATGAGCGCGAGTTTGAGGCCTTTGGTATCCAGGCGGACTTCTTAGACAGTGCTCTCGAAAAAATTGCAGCTGCAGCTGCGGAAGAAAAGACCGGTGCGAGGGGATTGATGACGGTGTGTGAGCGCTTGCTGCGCAACTTTAAGTTTGAGCTTCCAGGCACGAGTTTGACCGAGTTGACGGTTGATGGGGAACTGGTCGATCAACCTGCCAAGGTGCTTGATGGATTGCTTGGTGAAGCCGAGACTTTTGCCGATTCCCGGGTTGTTGCTGAGTTGGCGGCCTTCAAGCGAAAGTTCGAGCAGGAGTTCGGCGTGAGGTTAACCTTCGAGGGCGATACCGTGACTGGATTGGCCGGCCTCGCGGAAGAGCGCGGCCAGAGTGTCCTGCAGTTGTGCGAAGAATTGTTCCGCGACTATCAGTTTGGTCTGAAGTTGATTAAGAAAAACACCGGTCAGGACTCTTTTCCAATCCCGGCAAGTGCCTTGAAGGATCCGGACGAGTTCCTTAGCGGTCTCGTTGTTGCCAGCTATGGGCGGGAGAAAAAAACAGCCCAGGAAGAACTGGATCTGGGAGACCCCGAGTCGAAAGAGTCACCCTAGATTTCTTTGCTCGCCGATATCCTAGTTCCAGAGTTCGGGTTCTTGCTGCATGAAGTCGCGCATGAATTTTACGTATGGCTCATCATGCGTCTGATCTAGCGCTACACCGCGCGAATCTAAACAGGACTCGGGTCAGTTCAAGAGGTGTTCTCCCAAACTGCTATCATAGGTATGCTGTAGAGCGGAGCTGCACCGCTGCCTATATCGCGCGGGAAGATAGTGGAGTAGTGCCTGCTGCGGCAACAGCCGCGTGCGGTTCGCGGGTCAACATTTTCGCTCCTGATACTTCCGTTTTCCCGTTTGGCTAACGAATGAAAATTCCCGGTTACGGTTGGGGAACCGTTGAAGATCGTGTTGGGGCGATCAGGCGAAACAAGATTGATCTCTTCTTTAAGCCCCGCGGGCAGGCGCTTGAATTGGGACGTCAGAGGGTCAGGTCAGAAATAGTTCTACCCAGCGGCCAGCCTCCAAAATCGCGGGATTTTCGTTGCAGGGCATGGTTCTCTGTGAGAATAACCGCGCATGGTTTCATTTGAAGATCGTGTAGTTGTTGTGACCGGTTCCGGTCGCGGGATCGGTAAGGAGATTGCCCGGGCATTTGTGCAGCGTGGAGCGAAGGTGGCTGTTGCCAGCCGGACCGAGTCTAATTCTCAGGCCGCCGCCGCCGAATTGAACGCCGAGGGTCCCGGTTCTGCCAAGGCCTTCGCCGTTGACATTGCGGACTACGACAGCACGATCGAGTTTGGCAAGCAGGTCACAGCTGACCTCGGAGCTGCCAGCATCTTGGTGAATAATGCTGGTGTCACTCGTGACGGTCTCGCACTTCGTATGAGTGAAGATGATTGGGACACAGTGCTCGATACGAATCTTAAAGGCGCTTTCAACGCAGTGAAAGCCTTTCAACGCGGTTTGCTGAAGGCGGACAACGCCCGCATCATCAATATCAGTTCCGTGATCGGCCTGATGGGTAACGCGGGGCAGGCTAACTACGCCGCGAGTAAAGCCGGTCTTATCGGCTTCACCAAGGCCCTGGCCAAGGAGTTTGCTGGTCGCCAAGTTTGTGTCAACGCCATCGCGCCCGGATTTATTGTGACAGACATGACCGATGAATTGGCTGAAGAAGTCCAGGAGCAGATCAAGAGTGGTATCCCGCTTGGATCTTTTGGCGAAACTGCTGACATCGCCAATGCTGTAACTTTCCTCGCCAGCCCCGCCTCTCGCTACATCACCGGCCAGGTTCTGACGGTTGATGGTGGCATGGTGATGTAGGTAGAAATTTTAAAACGGTGAAATGCTGAGATTGGGAAATCGCATTTCAGTTTTCTTCATTTCACAATTTCCAAAAGAGCCAGCTTCCTTTTTGGGGACAGGCCCTTTGCTCTGTGGAGAGGTGAAAATGAATTGCAAACCCTCGGGTGATTTCGTAAACCCGCTCAATGTTCTCAGTTCGAATGATGGTGCCGGCTGACTTTGATGAAGTCGCTGAACTTATTTTCCTCTCGACTAACGGGTATTACGAAAAGCATTTAGGTCATTCTATCTTTCAATGTCTTCCGGATGACTGCCGTGTTTTTCCGGAAGTCTACGAAGATCTTGATCCGGGGTGCGGGCTCGTTGTTGAGCATCCCCAGACTCAGATGATCGTGGGATCATGTTTTTACCATCCCAGGGAAACACACGTCTCGCTGGGTATCATGAATGTGCATCCTAACTATTTCGGGCATGGTATCGCTGGCTTGCTTTTGAAGCACATCATCGAATACACAGACTCCCGCGGTCTGCCGCTTCGTCTTGTTTCGAGTGCGCTTAATCTTGATTCGTATTCTCTCTATAATCGCTTTGGCTTTCTACCCGCTGCGATCTATCAGGACATGGTGGTGACCGTGCCTGGGAAGGGCGTTCCAGAGCACGAAGGCGATGCTTTACCCAGGGTGAGGGAGGCTGGACCTTCTGACCTCGTTGCGATGGGTGCGCTTGAGTTTGAAATCAGCGGAATCTCACGTGAACGGGATTACTGCTACTTCATCGAAAACGGTGATGATATTTGGCACACCGTGGTCTCGGATGACGAGGAAGGAAACGTGGATGGATTCCTTGTCTCAGTGGATCATCCCGCTTCAAGAATGATCGGCCCAGGAGTTGCCCGCACTCCAGAAGCCGCACTCGCCATGCTGCGGGTCCAACTGCAGCGCTTCAAAGGGAAGTCCGTAGTTTTCCTGGTTCCGGCTTCGTGCCCCGAGGTCGTCAAATCCGCCTATAAGCTTGGCGCCCGAAACTGTGAGCTCCACTTCGGACAGGTGAGGGGCGATACCCAGCCGGTGAGCGGCGTGGTCATGCCGACTTTCCTGCCCGAATCGGGCTAGGGACCTGCCTCAGGGATTAAGGAACAGATTCACGGGGTCGCCAGTTTCATGGCCTGCTCCTGGCTGGCCGCGTTAAGGCTGGCGAGGGGGTAGACAAACTCGGACCCGTCTTCCTTGCGGAGCTTTACGTGGGTCGCATTCACCGCGACGAGGGAAGCTTTTAGTGAGACTCCCTGTGTGTTGGTCCAACTGAGGAGCTCGGCAGGAGCATCCGTCGTAGTTGGAGTGGAGGTGCTCGGCGAAGGATCCGGGTCATTGGCAGAGAACTTGGCGCCTTCAGCGATCCACTGCTTTACAAGGTTGAGTTCCACCGAAGTCATACCCTCAGCGCCACGAGCGCGAGCGGGGGGAGGCGGCATGGAATCGCCATCGGTGCGAGGGAGTCCAGCTTTGATGGTAAGAAGGCTGTTGGCTGGATTGCCGGGGATGATGACGGGATTATTACCACCGATTCGGTCGGCAAAGCTGTCTGTGCTGTCCATCCTCAACTTACCTTTGGCACGAGGTCCGCTGTGGCATTTGTAGCATTTTTTGTTGAGGATTGGCCTGATCTCAGAGGTGTAGTCAACGGCGTTTACGTGGCCCACAGGAACGAAGAGGACGGCTGATAGTGAGAGGATAATCGGGAGTTTCATTGGCAAGATACAGTCGTTGTTTCGCCATGTATGACCACCGGCAGGACCGTTGGGGAATCTACCAGATTGCCGCGGCGAGTCAATGACGTCACAACGATTTGCACCGCAGATGCGCCGTGAAGGGGCAAGGTTTCCGATTTGATTCGCCGATTCGCGGCGTGTAGATCAGCTGTCATGAAGTTTCTATCCACCACGTTTCTGGTTGCGGCGCTGACCCTGATTTCCGCCGTGGCGCAGGATTCCCGTCCCAACATTGTCTTCATTTTTACTGATGACCACTGCCAGCAGGCACTCAGTGCCTACGACGCCACCCGCATGGCGACTCCGAACATGGATCGCATTGCTGAAGGTGGCATGCTGTTTAACCGTTGTTATGTCACTAACGGTATTTGTGGTCCGAGCCGTGCTGTTATCCAGACTGGCAAGCACAGCCACCTCAACGGTTTTGTCCGGAATGGAAACACCTTCAATGGGGATCAGCAGACTTTCCCGAAACTTCTTAATGCAGCGGGCTACCAGACTGCCGTGATTGGTAAGTGGCACCTGAAATCCACTCCGCAGGGATACGACTATTTCGACGTTCTTATTGGCCAGGGACCATACTACAACCCTCCAATGCTTTACGGTGGTATTGAAGCGGAAGCCACCAAGCGTGACCACGTTGGCTATACCACTGACATCATCGGTGAGAAGGCTCTTGATTGGCTCAAGAATGACCGTGATCCCGAGAAGCCTTTCATGCTGATGTTTCAGCACAAGGCGCCTCACCGTAACTGGCAGCCCGGGCCGAAGTATCTCACCTGGCTTGACGACCAGGAAATTCCTGAGCCGGCAACTCTGTTCGATGACTACTCAAATCGGGCCAGCCCCGCGGCCAATCAGACCATGGAGATCAAGACCCACCTCAACGATAGGGATCTCAAGCTGGTGGCACCGAACAATTTAACGCCTGAGCAGCTTGAAGCGTGGAATGCGGCATACGAACCGAAGAACGAAGCCTACCTCGCTAAGCGGGATTCCATGACGGAGAAAGAAATCATCCAGTGGAAATACCAGCGCTACGTGAAGGACTACCTTCGCAGTGTGAAATCCGTTGATGATACCATCGGAGATGTTCTTGATTATCTAGAGGCGGAGGGCCTCGATGAGAACACCGTGGTGATTTATTCCAGCGACCAGGGCTGGTATCTCGGGGAGCACGGCTGGTTCGATAAGCGATGGATGTATGAGGAATCCCTTAAAACACCGCTTCTCGTGAAATGGCCTGGAGTGGTGGAGCCCGGATCGGTCAGTAACGATATCGTTTCCAACCTCGACTTTGCCGAGACCTTCCTCGAAATCGCCGGTGTGGATGTCCCTGAAGACATGCAGGGCGAGAGCTTTGGCCCCATTCTCAGGGGTAAGACGCCGAGAGACTGGCGCACGACCTTTTACTATCATTACTACGAATTCCCCGGTGCCCACAGCGTTGCCCGTCACTACGGTGTCACGGATGGCGATCACAAGCTGATTCAATACTACCACCTCGACGAGGGTGAACTCTTCGACCTTAAGAAGGACCCGAACGAGATGAACTCGGTCTACGATTCGCCGGAATACGCGAGCAAGCGCAAGGAACTCGAATCTGAGCTGGAGCGTCTTCGTGAGTATTACCAGGTTCCCGAGGACCCGAAGCCTGAGCCCCGGGAGCCCCGGAAGAAGGGCAAGAGCAAGAGCTGATCTGTTTTCTCCCAGCAGGAAAAATCCCCAGGTTTTGAAACGGCCTGTTCCGAAAGGAGCGGGCCGCTTTTTTTACGGCCGCTTCTCGATAGCGAGCAGGAAAGGTGGCGAGTTTTTTTGGTTCTGAAATTCGTATCGAGCGACTGAAAAATTATCTTGGTCGAGGGAAGAAGCCCAGTCACTCACCGCCTCACCTTCTTCAGGTCCACCTTCGTGACCGATGTAGGCGACTACCGTTAGCAGGCCGCCGGCCTTGAGAAGAGTGACGGATTTTTGAAGGGCTGTCAGGGTGGACGCTTTACCGGTGATCAGGTATTTGTCGCCTCCAGGGAGGTAGCCGAGATTGAACGTGATCGCAGCAACGGGTGCTGCGACGAAGTTATCGAGTGTTTCGTGCCCAGAATGATGAAGAATGACATTAGGTCGATTACCGGTTCTTTCGCGGGTCTTTTCGATAGCGACGGCTTGGAGATCAAATCCGATAACGCAGCCATTTTCGCCCACGCAGTTTGAGAGGAAAAGAGTGTCGTACCCGTTTCCGACAGTCGCATCGATTACCGTATCTCCTTTCTGTATTCGTTCGCTGAGAAGGCGGTGAGCCATCTCGGTGGGGCGGGGAAGTTTTGGTAAATTGCCCATCACTACTGTAAAAAGTTGGAGCAAATGTCGTTTGTTTCCGGCAGGGTTTTTCCGTCAAGGATGTGAGAGACGAGGCGTTGAGCATGCCAGGGCCCATTTAGAACACCCTTCGAACCAAGCCCGTTGAAAAAGAAAACTCGAGGCTCAGACGGGTGACGTCCCATGAATATCTGGCTCCGGTGAATCACCGGGCGAATGGCTGCGCGATGGCCGGAGACTTCAAAGGAAGCAGTGGTCAGGTTTCTAACCTTGCGCAGGATTTCGGCGTGGCCTTCGTCATGGCCATATGGATCGTCGAGATCGTGGCGATAAGTGGATCCTGCACTAAAGGCACCGTCACCCTTTGGAATGAGCCAGCCGCCGGAGTTCACAATATGCGAGACATCAGAGAGTTCGGGGATTGAGAGATCGAGAATATCTCCCACCGTCGGCTTCAACGGGATCCAATCGAAAAACCGGTTCTGGTTGCCTCGCCAACCCTGGGCAAAGATGATTCCATCAGCTTCAATGTTTTTCCATCTTACTCCGTTTTCACTTGTCTCCACCTCATCGGGATCGAGGAAACCAATGGCGTAGCTGAGGCGTTCGAGGAGATGAAATCGAGTGGCACCGAGAAAAACGGGGAGGTCCATCCAACCTCCACCTTTCATTTCGAATCCCCCGTTAGCCGTCGCGATCTTGGGATTGTTCAGGGAGAGAGGACCCGAGAACCTCTCGTAGGCCTCGGGATCCGCGGCAACGCGTTCTTCCCAGGTGCTTTTCTCCTCAGCAGAGCGAAACAGGCGGGCGATGCGCTGGTGATGGAAAAACTGTTTCCCCGTCGACTCTTCGGTGTCCCAGTAAAACTGGTGAGCATAGTCGAGGCGTTCATCCAGCCCTTTGGGGATATTGAACCGGCTTCCTGCGAGAGGAGTTACGAGTCCGGCAGCGACCTTGGAGGAGGTGATCCCTTCCTCCGGGTCGACTGCGAGGACGCGCTGGTCGCGACGGAGCAGATGCCAGGCAAGCAGGGAACCCGCAAGGCCCTGCCCAACGATAAGGTAGTTCACTTTCACGGATAAAGAAGACGAGGCCCTATTTATTATGCCACAGGGTGGGAATCCGTCAGATTAATTAATTTTTCAAAATAGTTAAGATTTAAAAAATAAGTCATTGTAAACACTCTCAAATACCACCAGACTGGGAACTGGTAACACCACTAAAGTCATTAGATTCATGAAGATGACCACTCTTTCGGGGAAATTGACCTGTGCGTTGGCTCTCTCTGGATTATTCTTGTCGAGTTGCAGCGAGTCACCAAAAGAGGCGCGCAAGGGTCTTGAGGAGAGAGGATACGAGGTGTCCCCTCGGGATTTCCTCCTTGCAGCCGCGGCGGGGGATCTGGAGAGCATTGATCTCTTCATGGTTAACGGCCTTGATATCGACACGGTCGATGGCGCGGGCAACACGGCACTGATCAAGGCGTCCTCTGCCGGTCAGATTCAGGCCGTTGAAAAAATTTTAGGACTTGGAGCCGACCCTCGTCACGCCAATAGTGTTGGCCGTGATGCTCTTCTAACGGCTTCCGCAAAGGGATTTGAAGACATCTCCCGCATGCTGATGAGCCGTGGTGCTAATGTCGACCTTCGTGACTCGGAAGGATGGAGTGCTCTCTCTATTGCTGCTTACAATGGTCACTCAAACATTGTCAGTTTGCTCGCCGGTCAGGTTACCTCCGAAGCGCTTGACGATGCGCTGCTCGTGGCCAGCTTTAATGGTGACGCCCGTGTGATTACAACTCTGCTGGGACAGGGGGCCAACATCAATGCCCGAAGTCCGGAAAGCAAAACGCCGCTGATGATCTCGGCAAGTGGCGGAAAACTGCAGGCTGTCCGGGTGCTTTTGCAGAATCAGGCGAATCCCTATTCCGAAGACAATTACGGAAACACCGCTGCTAACCTAGCGGAAATGGCAGGCCATGAGAAAGTGCATGAGCTGATCCTGACACCCGATGTCTGGGGAGCCACACCGGAGAGCCTTGAGGTGGCGAAGGAAATGGCAGAAGCCAAGGAAGCGCTGGCGGTCCACACTGGTGTTGAGGAAATTTTTGAATTCGCTGATGTGGTTGAGAATTCCGTAGAAGGTGGGACTACTGCCGCGGAAGAAAGCACCGACGCGCAGGCTGATTGGGCTGATAGCGGCGGAAACGCGGCACCTCAGTCGGCCGGTGATCGAAAGATGGCTGCGGCGGTTCCGGTCCCTGTCGGCACTCGTAAGCCGCTCCCAAACCGCACGCAGATTCGCGAGGAGGCCAAGTTGAAACCAATCGTAGCGCTCAATGGTTCGAAAATTAGTTCCCGAAGTCCGGAAACAGCGCCGATTCAGACCATGGTCCTCTCATCATTTCACGAGGAGCCGCTTCCTATTGCTGTCTCTAAAGTTGATGGTAAACGCGCTGAGATTCGTCTCCTCGGCAAAGAAGATTCTGCCCCCATTGAAGTAGCTGCCGGATCTTATATCCCGGGAACGGAATTTCGCGTTGATGAAGTGACCCGAAAGTTCGTTCACTCTAAAGAGGGCCAGGGACGCATGATGGATGTATCGCGTGTCAAAGTGACCGACACGCGCACCGGTGAAACCCACATGCTTGTGAAAGATTCAGCCGGCCAGTCGTCCGACACCTACGCCATCTTGACATCCGCGGGAAGCCAGTATCGCTACGCGGTGAAATCGGGCGACATATTCTCCAGTTCGCAAACCGGGATGGGAGAACGAAATTACCAAGTTCTCGATATCCGCGCAGGTGCCGTGGTGATTAAAGACCTCGAAACAGAGAAGGTTATCACAGTCGGGCGCGATGGAGTCATTCCGACACACTGATCCTCTTCAGTCGTCACGTTATTCGCAGGGGTCGCCGCTGACGCGAGATCCCTGTTTTGCTTTTGGCCACTCGGCTGCTTGTGTTAGACCACAGTCCCGTCAGGAATGTTTTTTCCTTTTGGAACTACGATGATTCCGTCACGGATGTAGCACCATTCATTGTCCTCATTGATGCGGTCCCCGGGATGAATGACCACAT
>PKCI01000216.1 GCA_002862135.1 Verrucomicrobiota bacterium
TTAACCGGCATTCCCTCCATCACTAAACGCTACGTTCTCTCCGTCTACGAAGTGCCATCACAGCTGCCACTATCAGCTTCAACCTCCATGGCCGTCGGGCAATTTTCAGACGGTGCCGATTGGGAAAACGTAACTCTTCAAGGTGGTCTCTATGGTGATTCCGTTCAAACACAAGGAAATGTCGCTCTCTCCAACGGTTCCATTTCGGCACGAAGGTCGCTCTCTCTAAGTGATTCGACCTCAGTCGGTGGAGACATTCTGGATACGGCGTTTGACGCCTTGGGTAATCGTGAAGCACGGGCGATCCAGTCTACAAGCGACTTCTACAGCGCCTCCGTGGCAGGGAATGTTGGAAAAGTGGCCTTTATTCCGATTAATCCAGGTACGGAATTTCTAAAACTCGCCGGGGATGGCCCTGACAATGAGCGAATTTCTCCGACTGGTTGGAACGAATACAGCCGCGGAGCAGAACAGAGCCGGATGCGCGTTGAAATCCGCGAAATGTTCGGTGTCGACGACCAAGTTCCGGTTTCGTTTCGTTTTCACTACACGAACAGCGCTGGCACGCGCGAACACATCGACTACACTCGCGGAGTTAACTGGCCTTCCGAAATCGAAGCAGGTGGCATGCTTTTCCCCTTCCAGACTGACACCCTAGAGAATGGTCGTAATGTTCTCGTAGTGAATGCAGACCGACTAGCGGATTTTCTTGATACCATCCCGAATGCCGCCGATGTGAAGGTGAATAACTCACTTTATCTCTATCCGAATTCAGAGGAAGACACCGTTATCGCCCCCAGCATTCCTTCGCTTGAAACTGACCTTGCAGTGACGCTTCGTGGAGGGAAGGATCTCACCGCATTCACTACTGGGTTTTCGATTCTGACCGACATGCGACTATACATCGCTGAGTCTCTCAACGATGTCGCGGCCTCCCCACCTGCAAACTCAAATCTCCCTGAGGACGCGGACTACTACCCTCCCCTCTCAATCTTCGCTCCTGAAAAGCGTTTCGGAGAAATATCAATGATCGATACTCCGATCAATCTCAAGGGCCAAGTCAACAGCCTCAAGACCAATTCTTCAGACACCTTCAATCCAATGGAACTCATTGGAGCCGATGACAATCGGGTCGATTCGGACATGATGGAGGCGGAACTCGTTGATCTGCGATCGCCGGCAGAACTACCCCCGATTCACTTGATGAATTGGTTGATCACCATCGAAGAGATTCACTGATCGCCATCCCATCCGTGAGCTGAAAATTCTTATTTAACTCTCGCTCTTCAGAACCTGACGGTGGATCTGTGATCCGGTCCGGATAGGATTCCTACCGACGATACCCGACAGCTGACGCCCCGGCGTTTTTGCACTAGTCTTGGCAAAGATTAAGGTGATTAAACTATTTTCTACATTAAGTTTTAATCGAAAGAATTGACGGCTCGCGGCTCAAACATGAAATTAATGGAGAGCAAACCCACTATCGCCCTTTCCGAAGGACTAACCATTGGCTATCGCGGCCGAAAGCTTTCAAGGTCCAAGGAAACGAGGCTGGCTACCGCAAAAAAGAACATTCGACTGGACGCTGGTCGACATCTCCTTCTCGCTCGGAACGGACGAGGTAAAACAACGCTTCTAAAAACCATTGCTCAAATCATTCCTGCAATCGACGGACATGCAGAATGCATTGGCGGCGTTCAATTTGTGGATGAAGATCTTCGTTTCGATTCAGAGTTAAAACCAAGCCAACTCTTCAAAGCTCTCGTCAACCGGGAGCAACGCCAGTTTGCAGAGGAGATGGCCGAGAGAATCGAACTCAACTTGGAGAAGCCCTGCGGCCAGCTATCTAAGGGAAATCGGCAAAAGGCTAGTCTTATTGTGGCCGAAGCCAGCGCTTACAAAAACGGCCCGCAGATATTGCTACTCGACGAGCCATTTTCCGGTCTCGACTTCGCAGCGAGAGAACGTCTCAATGCCGTGTGGCGCGAAAATCAGGACCATGTCATTCGACTTATCTGCATCCACCCAGACGAGCCGACTCTTGAGGCTGACAGTGCTTTGATTATCTGCGATGGCGAAATCAAACAGGTCGCGGTTGATGGCGCTCTTGACTGGAGAAAAACGCGCCACACTCTGAACTGACCTTCTATTTCCAGCTTTTTGATCTGATGGGACTCTACAAGCTTACTCTCGCATCTCTTCTCGCTCGAAAGACTTTTGTCATATTCGCTTTCGTTCTGATTGTATTCCCATTCGCACTTCCGCTGATGACGCCATGGGAAACTAAGCCTTCCCTTCTTGAACCGGCGAGAGCCCAGGCTGCCTGGGTATTGCTGTGGGTCACAGCACTGGGATGGTTACTCTTTCAAGGGGCGACGATAGGCGACCGCTGGTCATCTGATGGGATCCTCGAATATTTCAAAGCGGTCGGTCTTAAGAAGCATAGGCAGATAGCACAAATCTGGCTTGCCTGCTTTACCGTTTTTTCAGGATTGGCCGTTATTACATTTACGATCAGTACGTTCACAGCCATGCCACGCAATCCGATCGAGGCTCAGCACTGGGTCACGACAAATTTTCAGTATCTTTCCCTTTTCCTGCTGGTGGTGGCTCCCTTACTCGTTCTTGCCATCGCACTCGGAACGCGGATTAATGGTGCAGCAGCCTACGCAGTCTCGGTGAGTCTTGCTCTTTACGGCCTGTTCGGAATCGGCCACCTTGAAGTTTTTATCGCGGACAACAAAAGTTTTATCCTCAACCTTCTTTACGTGGCTTCTCCACATTACCATCTCTCTGATTTGACTTCGCGGCTGGTTTTCAAACTTGGGGCAATACCAACCACTGAATTTGCTCTGATCGCTCTCTATTTGGGAGCCATCGCTTTGATCGCCGTTGGGATTTCCTACCCGCTCTATCGTGAAGGAAAATGACCACTGGGCTCGCGCTCAGTCCCAAGAAGAAGCCTTTTAATCTTTCTCCGAGGCGCGCGCACTACCACCAACCACTGCCTGTCAGAATATATCGTCTCGGAGCGTGTCAACTAACCCTGCGTCACAGGGCATCCCCCAATTAGCTCCCTTGATTTGATTCGTTGCTTAAAAACTAGTGCGACCTGGCTCCCTTCCCTTGCACACGAAGCGTTCGTCATCTGGTTGATTAAGCAAACAATCAAAAGCTGATATATTCTATTCTCTTGGTTCCTTTTCAATCCATCAATCAAACGTTCCCGTGCCGGTCGAGCACAAAGCGGCAAGAGCAATCGCAGGCTTTTTAACCGGTTTTCAGTTCTAGAATGAACTATGAAGGATCCAGAATAGCTATTCTTTAACTAATTTTTGGTAACAGCAAAAATTTTCAGCTTGAAAATTGATATAATTCCGACATTAAATTATGATTTTTATAATAAAACCAGCTATTTCAGAGGGCTTCCAGAAAAATATACAATTGGTAAAGTAATACAGAGTAGGTAAACTCACCCATGGTCGGTGAGTTGATTGATGGAGTCGCAGCAAGGACATAGCCAGGCCGAGGAGGTCATATCAGCGATTTTCGCGGCAATTGGGAGTAGTGATATCTCGGACATTCAGATCCGAAGCGGCTCGCTGATTTATTGCCACACTCAAAAGGGGCTTGAGATTGTCACGGCCTTAGGAGAAATGGCTCCTTCCTTGGTGATGGATGTGTTCAGATTTCTTTATGTCCGGCAGGAGAAAGAGGATTTTTCCAGCGACGTTCCAGAACCGCAAACTCGAATCAATATCGAAGATCGATTGCTCAATGACAAGGTTATTGATTTCAGCTGTGAGGGCTTCTCCTTGCCCGACGGTCGGGTGCTCGGACGAATGCGCGTCCAAACTCATCTGAGTTCCAACGGTCCCGGTATCACCTGCCGCCTTCTTAAGGATGAAATCAACGACTTGGGAAGCCTTGGTATCGCACCTGATACCGTTCGCGCCCTTCAGGAGTTCATGAAACGTCGCCAAGGATTTGGCCTCGTCACTGGCCAAACAAATTCCGGTAAATCGACTACTCTGGCAGCGATTCTTGACTGGCTTCGTCAACATTATCCCCGTCACATCGTAACGGTCGAAGATCCGATCGAATACCGCTATTCACGCTTTGTCGCTACTGACGAAACGGATACACCACCACTACCCGCCCCGGGTTTCGTCACACAGCAGGAAGTTGGCAAGCATGTCGAAACCTACCAACAAGGCCTGAGGGACGCACTTCGTAAGGCACCGCATGTGATCCTAATTGGGGAGATCCGGGATAGGGAAACCATGGAAACCGCTATCGAAGCGGCTCAAACCGGTCATGTTGTTATATCGACCTTACACACCAATGGCGCTGTTAAGACGCTGAGTCGTATTTTGGAATTCTTCCCCCAGGAGCAACATGCCTCTGTGCTCAGCCGCCTCTCTGAGATTTTGATGTTTATCTTATCTCAGGGACTGATTCCAACTGAAGACGGGCGGGTTCTTAACTACGAGTTTTTACAAAACAACAGTTCGGCGGTGCGCTCAGGTATTGCTGCATACGACGGCGCTGCCAATTCACTCGAAGATGCGATCCGGCAGAGCGGTAATATCCAGTGGGATTCCAATCTGAGAAACTTGCTCAACAGTGGCAAGATTTCACATCAAGCCTTCCAGATGAACCGTATGAACGATGAGGAAGAGGGCGAAATTCTATTCGTCCCTGACAAAGCGAACCGCTAAACACGATGCACCCCTTAACTGGCAACAATTCAAGGGTCAACAACAGAAAATAGAGCACACACAATCATGAAACTGAGGAATTCAAAGAGAGCTGGAATCCTCTCTCTGATATCTTAATGACAGAATTGCCTAACTGACCTATGGGGCGCCACGCAGCGATTTTCCCTCGGTAAAACAGACGAATGGAACTTCTAGAAACAACCGCATCACCTCTGCAGGTTTACAAGCAGGCTAAGCGCATTCTCAAAAGCACGAGCCGGGCGAGCAACCCTGATTGGTATCGGCGGTCCACTGAGATCACCCTCCAGTGGCACCTCTCAATTGGCACGCATTCCATTAGAAGTGCGATTCACAACCGCATTTCCGGTGAATGGTGGAAAGGCCCTGAACTTCCTGACATCTCTGTCGATAATTCAAACACCAACGAATATACTGAGTTGGACGACCAAACCCAAAGCGATCTTCACGCCATCCTCGAGCAGATCCTGTCCTCTCGCGACTATGGTATCAAGCCGAAATCTTTGGGTATCACGATTCACTTGGCTGATGGCTTACGAACCAGGGATCTTGACCCGGAATTTGCAGCAGACGCTGATTTTGATAGTCTGAACGAACTGGTAATTTCGGCTCCTGATGTTGCCTTAGGCGATGATTCCTTACAATCACAGGAGGGCAAGTGGCGACTTATTCCGCTTCTAGGAGTGAAGGGCAGCGATCGAATGTCGCTGGCTGCCAAAGTCTCGTGGGAATCGGTTATGATTGTGCGTGAGTTTCAAAAATACGGCGAATCGCGCAACGTCCCGGTCATTGTCGAGGCGCGCTCTGCGGCTCTGGAAGCCTTCGCAGGGGTCCCTTTCATCCTTCCAGAAGGCAGCTCGCTTAAAGAGACGCTGACACTCATTCAGTTTGAAAACTTCACTCTGCTAGGGGCGACGGGGGCTCAAGGCGAAGTGCGGATCGTCAGGGCTTTGATGCACCGTTCAAGCAATCTTCTTTCACCTTCCGAAGTTTCTGAGTCCATCACGAATACTGCTGCGCTTCTCAATCTAAAAACTCCCGAAATCATACTTCTCTCGGCAACCGGAACGTCTGAAAATCAGTTGGCAGAACTCCTCTCGCACTACCTCGCGTCACATCCAGAGACAACCTACCGATGCATCGACGCCTGCAATCTGGAATTAGTCGATGGAATCCCCGGGAAATGTTTTGAGTTTGCTATAGCAACGGAAAAAAACGGAGTCGTGGGCGACTCCTTTGTCTCTGAGCTCACTTCTAAGTGGGCTGTTCAAGATTTCTACAGCCCCTCTCAGATGGAGGCAAGCCGGATGCCGTCGCGAGGCGATTTGAAGTTACTCAAGTGGGCAGGTCTTGCGCAGAAGGTGGCCATGCTAGCCCTCATCGCTTTCGTGGGATGGGCTGGTAGTGATTTTATTTCAAAAAGGCGCTCAGAGCCTTGGAAGGTTGCCCCGACGGCGGCCAGCGAAATGGAACTGCTCCAAATGAAACTCTCTAAAGAACGTAAAGAGTGGGAGCACTGGGACAAACTGCTCACAAAGCGTTCCGAAGGTTGGTTAGCCATGGAAGCGTTACTTAATCTTTTCCCCGAAGATGGTGGCGTTATTCTGACTTCAGCGTCTTACCGAGCCGACGTTAACGGTAGCAGCAAAGAAAAAGAAACGGTCGGGATCTCGCGAGTTTGGAAGGTTGGAGGTTGGGCCAATCTCGAGGCGGCACGACAACTTCCTACACTCGGCTCCAAGACACGGGTAGCCGGCATTCTCAATCAGATTGCCGAGAGCAACGAGGCGCCTTACCTCGCGGTCGGAACGACCACTCGGGACCTCGAAGTGCTGTTGACCCAGCGACAGGGATCAATGCCCCCCTCAAATCAATATCCTGCCCGGGTGGCTCGTAATTTTCGAACCACTTTCGACCTTAGTCTGACTCAATCGCTCGATGAGAATGATGAACTTGCGATGAGCACAAAGGCCCTTGCTCCATGAAGTCCTCTAACCACCAACAAGCAATAGCAGTATTCGGAATTGTTATCCCTTTCCTCCTGATTGGTGCAATGATCGGCGCCACCCTGTACGGGCGTGGTAAGGTCAGCCAAACCCACTCAGAAAAGGTTTCCAATTATGAACGATTCAAAATGGCGCGTATCTATGCCGACGCCATGGAAACAACGCTGGCGCAGGGTCAGAAGCGGGAGGAGATCGCCTACTGGCGCAGCAAACTCGAGGCTGATTTCATTCAATCAATCACTGAAAATCTGGATAACATCCTCGACCAGTATGAGCCTTCCGTCCTGCGCCGCACTGGTATGGGACAAGCACCTGGAGCAGGCGGCTTCGGAGTTGCCTCTGAAAATCCCCACTCACGAATTCAACTGACTTTCGAGGGCGGATTCAAACCCATGCAGATGCTTTTGGCCGAACTCGAAAAAGAGATGCCGCA
The DNA here is from genome assembly GCA_002862135.1 of Verrucomicrobiota bacterium. Taxonomy (GTDB): domain Bacteria; phylum Verrucomicrobiota; class Verrucomicrobiia; order Verrucomicrobiales; family DEV007; genus Arctic95D-9. Next base: position 7,179 of record PKCI01000216.1, read on the forward strand.
TTTGATGTTGGAATCGCTCGATATCACACCCATGCGCGGGTCAACCGAGGGAGCGAGAGGAGAACTTAATTTTCGAGTAATCTACCTCTGCTGGGAAAATGTCACAGACTAACAAGCTCCAATGAAACACGTTCCCTCCTACGTTTCAGTCGCAGTGCTAGGATTGATTCTTCCCCTACAATCGCAGGAAATGCCTTCTGCTGGGAGCGCTCTTCCTCTTCCCCCGCCCATGCTCAGCGAAACAAGCCCCGAGGAAGGTAATGAGTCAGAACAGGCGCAGGATATCGAGACGGTGCGTCGTTCTAATTTTATTCTTTCTAAAATTCGTGATAATGACCGTGCCATCGATCCCTTCGGGATGCTAATGGACCCTGCTAACCCACTACCTGTCGCAGAGGTAGCCGATGAAAATGATGAGTTCGAAGAGCAATCCCAGACCCTCACTAGTTCCTCTTTTAAAAAGGCCCTCGAATCGCTTCCGATCACTGGTTTTTATCCTCAAAAACAAACTGTCGTTATCGGAGCGCGAACCTTGCCCCCTGGCAGCCAATTTGGAATGATCTTCGAGGGGCTGACAATTCGGCTACGGTTCGAAGGTGTCAAAGGGCAATCCCTTTACTTCAAGGACATGGATACTGAGGAAGTCACCTTTATCGATTTTAACCCTCTGCCGAAGGGATTCGAGCGCATGACCAATAAAGCTGAGCCAAGGCAAAGCCAGGGTATCGTGCCAATGAGCGACCTATTTATTGTGGATTAAAAATTTCTAGATTTGAGCAGGAAAAAAGGCTAAAATTTTCATAATTATTGCTTTTTTCATAAACACGCTGCTCACCACCCGAGACCTACACGACATGAGAATCAGACAAATTGGAACCGTGGCTATCGCCGGTTTAATCTTGCTTGCTGCGTTGAACCTTCTGCAAAAACAGAGCTCGTCGACCCTTCCGGTTGTAGAAAACTCGACTGAAACGTCACGGGACGCCCTACTCGAGATTGATCGCCCCCCCCATACTTCCGCTCCTGCTCCTACCGCTGAGCCACCCAGCAATGAGCCACCTAAACAAGGCGCGGAGGAACCGCCCAGAACTGCCGCTGACGGGTCGGGAGGCAACTCACCCGCTCGAGTTACCGACCTCAAGGCAGTCGCAGGCAGTGACTCACTTCCCGAGCGCAGCGACATGGACGAAAAACCAGAATCGACCCCAGTTGACGATTCTCCTATTCCCGCGATGGAAGCCGATTCTTCCCGCGACCAGACCGCCCCGGCTGCGAATCCTGCCGAGGAGTCGCCCGGCGACAGTTCAACATTATCTGACGCGTTAGGGAACGTGATCAAAATGGCGACCGGTGAACCAACAACAGCGTCGAACCAATCGGTTGTCAGTGGTGAAACGCCAGCTCCACTCATTGAGCCAAATCCCTCCGGCTTCTGGCTTCGAGAGGCCAAACTTAACGACGTTTTTCAGCACCTTAGCCAGCTGGGAAATTACCAATATTTTCACAACTCAGAACTCGATGGACCCTCTTTCGTTGTCACAGGGCAACTGATGGACGACGACCCCATCAAACAGATGGAAGAACTCGCCCTGATGTATGGCGTTACCATTCACACCAAAGGAAATACAGTCTACGCGTTGAACTCCGTTCAACTCACGCAGTTGCCGACCGAACCTTTCCGCTACCAGCTAAAATATCTGCGCCCTTCTGATATTGAGCAGATCAAGATGATTTTGCAGCCTTTTCTTACTCCGGGGGCAGGTATCATCGAATACGAGAGCAAGACAAACACGTTGATTGTGATGGACAATTCGAGACGTCTCGAAGCTTTAGCCCTTTTCCTGGACCAGATCGATCAGCCAAAGCAGCAGGTTGCTATTGAAACCCGGATTCTTCGCGTTACCAGCGGATCTAGAAACCAACTTGGTGTTGACTGGTCCTCAGTCTTGGGTGGCACTGGCATTAGCATTGGAGTATCAACCAGCCTCAACTCTTTGTTCAATCTTCCCGAACTCTACGATGCGTCGAGCATTCTAACCACAGGTGCGACCGGGCAAACCCTCGACATAGTTACGAATACTTCCAATGCTGCTACCTCTGGCGGTGGTGCTGCAGAAGATGGCGGCCTCGTCCTTACTCCCGTCCAGCTTCAGGCCGTCGTTCGCGCGCTCAATGCAGGGGATCTTGCCCAGCAAGAATCAAGCCCGACACTCATTACCGAGGACAATGAAGAAGGATTAATCTCCATTATCGACCGTGTCCCGATTATCACAGCAACCGTCAGTGAAACAACAGCAGGTCAGAACATCACAGAAGAAGTGCGATACACGATCGATACGAGTGATCCGGTCGGGGACCCCTCCACAACCCGGGAAGTTGGTGTCTCAGTTTCTGTCACCCCAACGATTCTTCCTGACGGGACAATTCGCATGAGTTTGCGACCTCGCTCAGCCCAAATCGTCGAGTTCATTCAGGGCGCTAACGGGAATTCTTATCCTCGTGTGAACGAATCGACAGTGACAACGACGGCGCGTGTTCCAAACGGTCATTCACTCCTTATCGGCGGCTTTTATGAAGAGGTCGAGCGCGACGGAACCAATAAGGTTCCCCTTCTCGGCGACATCCCGGCAGTGAGTCTTCTCTTCAAGTCATCTGATCGCTCGAAAGAGCATACCAGCCTGGTTTTCATCGTCACTCCCCGACTTTATCAGCCAAATATCGGATCTCAAAATGACCTGATTTCCCGTGAGACGCATGACTTACACGTCCTTCCCAGCAACCATGACTATCCGGACCGACTCAACCCTGGGAACAATCACCGTAGTGATTTCAATACTACCAGAGATAATTTGTTTGATCGCCTGAATCCCGATCCTCCATCAAATCTTCTTCATCCCGAGCACCCCTACAATCTTCCGGAAACGAATGCGGTTCATGGCAAAACCCATGAGCCAACAAGTGAGCCCCAGTTCAGAGGAAAACCCAGTGTTACAGTGCGCTCTATCGACCAGCAACCGAAGAAACCCGGGATCTTTGGGATTTTTGGAAACAAGAGAAACCGCTAAAGGATGAAACAGGCTGTTGCCGCCGCCCCCGCTCCAGATACTGCAACGCTTGCAAAATCCGAGGCTCCTCCCGTGGAGAATTCTGAAAGCCGTATGTCAGCCAGTGAAGGATCCAGCCGAACGCCAGTCCAGAAGACCCTTCGGACTCAAGTTTCCAAAAACGGAGAACATACCTTTCAGGTACTCGGAAAGCTTGGGAGGTTAAAACCTAAAGAGGTCTCGAACGTTTCGCAAAGGTATCTTCAACAAATTGAAACAACAGAGCGAGGTGAGCCATTCCAAGATGCTCTTGCCTTCCTAGTTCTCGATGAGTGGAAAAAGGACACCATTGATGCCCGTGATATCACACTCGAACTGACCCGGGCTCTACTCCCCAAATCGAAGATTAAGATCTCCCATCTCGCCTTCGCTCACCAAAATGAAACTCCGATCGAGTTTTACAACGAATTTCCCGTCATCTCAGAAATTTGTCGGCTCCTCAGTTGTCCACTCATTCAAGTCAGCAACAATGACTTCTTTACCGTCACCTCAATCAATCCATTTACGGCAACGCTAGCGAGCTCTCTCATCACGGCCGAGATCCAAACCGATGGCGTTCGCAGGCCTTTTAGTTTTGCTACCACAACAGACTTGACCGCATGGAAGTATACCTGTGAAAGGCACTTCGGTACATGAATCTCAACATCGGCATCACCCTCAATGAAACAATCACTGATGCTGTAGTCGATCAGCTGATTGAATTTGACCCATCTCTTGCAGAGAGATCACGAGAAGATATCCCGCGCACTTGCACTAGCAATCGTATCCTTGCCGCTGTTGGAGCTATTACTTCCCTGCCCGTCTTTCTGAAAATTAAAGACTTCGTTGATCGTAACCTGCTTGAACAAAGCGATCCCTCCCTTCTGAACCGTGGCATGTTCGTACCTCTCTACCGAGATACAGAACAGGTTTACATTGCTGTCGCAAATCCCTGGGACCCAACCGGTGAAGATACCTTTTCCCAGCAGTTCCCGGATCTCGAAGTCACCAAGATACTAGCACCTGTTGCCGAAATCACCCAGGTAATCGAAACCGTTTCACGAACCACAGGTCCTTCCCAGTCTGATCTGGATGCCATTGAAGTTGAGGATAGTGACGACGAAATCACTGACTTCAACGTGACTGAAAAGCACGAAGAGCCACTGGCGCAACTCGTGGCAAAGATTGTCTCAGACGGCGTCAAGAATCGCGCTTCAGATATTCACATTAAATGCGACAAAGAGCGTGTTCACTATAGCTACCGTATCGATGGGGACATGGGCAATAAATACGAGATTCCCATGAAGCTAAAGGATCGCATTGATGCCTTTCTTCTGAATTTAATGGGACTCCCCCCGGAAGAAAGGGCGAAGCGCCCAGGTATTTCGGGACGTTTCACCGTCAATTATCTTCGTCGTTCGATCGATATGCGTTTCGAACGCCACCGCACCTACCGAGGCTATCATGTTACCATGCGTATTCTCGATAAAAGTCACTTCGAGGCTAAGCTTGGCGTTGGTTCGCTCGCTTTCGAATCGGCTACCCTATTTGAACTCGAAAAAGTAATGGCCATCCCAGCTGGCATCATTGTGATGTCGGGGCCGACTGGATCAGGGAAATCAACAACGTTGAATGCCATGCTCCGCGAATTAAACAGACCGGAGGACAATATCCTGACCCTCGAGAATCCCGTTGAAGACGAGATTCAGGGAGTTCTTCACTGCGACATCAGACCGAATGAATTCAATCCCATGATCGCCAGTTTCATGCGTAGCGACCCGGACATCATTCTCATGGGCGAAGTTCGTGACCTTGATTCTGCAGAACTTGCGATTGAAGCAGCTATCACCGGCCACAAGGTGCTAACAACCATTCACTGTCCCCGTGCTTCTCAAATTATTGAACGATTCGAACAATTGGGGATCGAGCGATGGAAAGTGGCGCAGACCCTTAAAGCGGCCTGCGCTCAGCGTCTCATCAAATTGCTTTGCCCTTACTGTAAGATCAAAAAACCCGGTCTAACCGAAAGAGAAATTCGAAAATTCAACCTAGGCGAGGAATGGCGTGACACGCTTGTCTACCAGCGCAACAACGATGGATGCAGTGAATGTGGAGGTCGCGGGTATCTTGGACGAACTGCTCTTCTTGAAATTATTCCGATCACTCCGGAGTGGTCTGATCAGCTTTCAAAAGGAGCCATTAGTCCCTACGAACTCGAACTTGCGGTTCGTAAAGAAGGAGTCCTTCCATCACTGCGGCAAAGCGGGCTCCGAATTGTTAAGGAAGGTCGTTCCGACCTAGAGGCGCTCCGCAAAATTATTGACATGTCGGCCACCGACTAACTCTTCTCGCCCTATGAAAAACTCTGAGAATACCAGATCTCATTCGGCGGCTCAAGCAGCACTAGCCGAGCGTATCGCAAAGAAGACAGCAACTCCTAATCGAGGGGACGGTGATTCCGGCAAGTCAGCGCTTTTCAGCAGGGATGAAAAAAATAAGAAGTTTCCTTTCAAGGAGCTCATCAAGCTATGCCGAGCGATGGCTTCAATGTTGAAAGCCAACATCAATACCGCTGATGCACTTCGCTACTACTCCAGTGGTCATCCATCGGCCATTGTCTGCTCCACCCTTGATGAGGTTCGCGAACACATTGAAACGGGAATGACGGCTTATGCTGCTTTCGAAAAAACGAACCGGTTCGACGACAAGTTCGTCTCGCTGATCCGAGCCGGCACCGATGCAGGCCATCTCGACAAAGCATTCGACTCAATTGCCAAGCGTCTGAAAAAGGAAGCCGATTTCAAAGCCAAAATGCGTAAAGCGACCCTGCTCCCGTCAATCATCATCTTTGCTCTTATTATGTTGTTCATCACAGCTCAGTTGAACATTATTCCCCAGATTGAGAAAATGATCAGAGAGGTTGGCCAGGAACCGGATACTCTTTCGGGAATCCTTTTCAAACTTAGTCACATCACCAAAAAAGTTTGGGTCCTCGTCGTCGGCTCAATGCTTGGGACTGTGTTTTCATTTCTCTTTATTGAAAAGGTGCGCACCAATGTGATCTTTTTTATGATGTCACGGTGGCGACTGCTCCGGAAGCTCATCATGGGGATGCGTCAGCTTCTTTTCCTCGGTTCTTTAGATATGCTCCATTCAAATGGGGTCAATCTTTCAAGGGCTGTTGAAATATCAGCAAAATCTCTCAAAGGGACGCCGATGCACGATGAACTCCTCACGGCTGGGAAACGCTACCTCGAAACAGGCCTTCCCTTCTCCGAGGCGATCCGAAAATTTACCTCATGTGACCCTCAGGTAGCTCACCTAATGTCGATTGGTGAACGCTCCTCTTCATTGGATCAACAACTTAAACTACTCACGACCATGTATGAGGAAGAGGTTGAGCAGGTCGTTTTCGAATTCTCTCAGGTGGTTAATATCATCGTCCTTTTTTCTGCCGCACTACTTATCACGATGGTTTTTATTGGAGCTTTCCTTCCGATTTTCCTGATGGGCCCCAAGATGATGAATGGTCAGGGGCTCTAACCCTTGAGCACGAAAAGCGCCATCCCTCGAAGCTGATGCAACAAACTTCATTCGACCGCTATCTTACTAACAAGTATGTCCATGTGACTCACGTCTATTGCAACTCTCTGCCGCCTAACTTACCTCAACGGGTGATCCTGGAAGAGACATCGGCGGAAAGCGGCAGCCGATACCGTTACCGCTTGACGGCGAACAACGATAAACTGCTCACAGAGTTAGCGACTCTGCTGGAAGCGGAAAACATCACCTACACCTCACGCGTTGAAGACCGAGGGGGGCTACCAAACAAGCTCTTCAACAACCCGAACAGGAGCTTTACAATGCAACTCGCATGGCTCATTCTCATCACGCTGATTATCGCTCTATCGCTTTCCGGCCTGCCAGTTCGTCTCTGGCAAACGCTTTCCGCGGATCTAGAGACATTCGAGAAGCGGCCGACACCCACAATTATCGATAGAGGCATGCAGTAAATCGACTTTATCCTACAGGCTCTTAACCTTGACTTCCAACCCAACAGATAGCCACCAAGTCCGTGCGCGCGGTTTGACCTTGATCGAAATCACCATGGTCATCGGAATCATGCTTGCGCTGGCCTCTATCATTACCTACTCGTATTCCTCCTTAAGCGAGTGGCGGAAAGCAAGGACCGCAGGGGAACAACTGAAGTCTGTTTATATCGCGCAGAAGAGCTTCATGGCAGACCATCCAACGGCTTCGACGTCGTCGATTTCTTCCAGTGACCTTATTCCCTACCTTCCGGGAAATCCTGGTTCTATGCCATCGGCACAATCACTCAATGACGAAGATCTATCGATTAATTTCACAGTGATGCCCCCCGTCTTTGAACTTGGTGGATCGACCTACGATCCTTCTGATTCAAGTGAAGATGGCCTATGGGATTCAGGTGGCCTATAGGCTGCCGCCACCGCGCTGAAAGCTTTCAGTTCCGACTGAATCCATTCTTCTCCTCCATTAAGAAGATGTGCCATGCGCTCGGCGACCAAGGGTGCGGCACTTTCAGCAGCCTTGACATCTAAAAGGACGGAACGCGTTCGGCGAGTTAAGACATCGTCCACGGTCATGGCCATTTCCCCAGTGACCGCACGTTCAACATCACTCCAAGTTACGGGCAGTGAATCAATGACAAAGTCCTTCGAATCACACGCCACATCCCCAACTAATCTAATCTCGCCGGTCATGCATGGCCTTGCTTCCAAATCGGCAAGTAAAGCAGCAAGATCCACCTCCTCCTCAGCCATGTCCCACAGCTTCTTTCGCGATCGCCAAGGTAAGCCTCGCGTCATCGAACTGACTGTCCCAATCAAGGGTTCCACCGTAGAGCCCTTCCTTACTCAAGTTAGGAATTCGTTCAAGGGCTTGTTCACGATTCAGGTGTCCGGTGCGCTTGATACCTTGCTTACCTGCCAGTAAATCGTAGAGGGTCAAGCCTAGGCCGTAATAGAGCCGCTCATACCAACGATAAGCAGGCACAACGAAAGGCATTGGCTTTACCAACGCGGGAGCATTCTTAAGTAAGAGCCCCCTCTCTCGAAGCGATTCCCTCACCAATCCCACCTCTCCACCGCGCAAGTATCGGACACCTCCGTGTACGAACTTCGTGCTGCGTGAAGATGCCGCTTCTCCGAAGTCAGCCTGCTCGACTAAAGCAGTCGAGTATCCCCGTGATGCCGCATCGAGAGCAATCCGAAGTCCGGTCGCTCCTCCACCGATAACGATCAGATCCCAGCCGTCCGGGTTCTCTCTCAGCTTTCCGAGGAGGGATGCCCGACTCATTTGAGGCAAGTATTCTGATATCCTTTGGGAAAGCGATCCCGAAGCCAGTCAAAGCACCGAAAAGGTGTAGATCCCGTCACTTACCCTGACATCAGGGGGAATTTTGCGCTCTTCAAACCAGTCCCAGCCTTCTTTCAAGTTCTTCCAGAAGGGTTCGTGTTCGCTACCTTCAAAGATCTCCAGATTCTCCTTTGTCATCTCGAAAGGAAAACAGTGCACTCTGACGACGCGTTGTCCGTTATTCAGGGCAGCATCCACCAGTGTGTATATCTGCTCAATCGAGGCATCGGTCATGGCATAACAGCCAACAGACACGTTATTCCCGTGAATCATGAGGTAATCGCCAGTCCGACCATGGTAGCGATCAAACTCATTCGGATACCCCAAATTCATTGATAGGTGAAAATTGCTCCTCGGGTTCATACGATTACGAGAAAGATAATAAAATCCTTCAGGGGCCTGGAAATCTCCTTGGGCTGTTTTCGGGCCCAGTTTCCCACTGAACCGGGCAATGCGATAGACCTTGTAAAGTTCATACTCCGGCTCCAACACCTTTTTCAGCCACACCTCCAGGAGACCTTCGCGATTGCTGCTCTTAATGACTCTAAGAAACACGTGCCGGCCCACGACATCGAAGTCCCAATAGTAAGGGGCTTTTGCAGGATCCGCTTCTTCCCACACCTCGGGGTCCGTCCATTTCCGAATGGCCTGTGCGGCCCTATCGTCAGCACGAACGTCAATATTTGTCATTCCTCCCGGAAAAAAGCCGGGAGTGGCCTCTTCCGCCGACACGGCGAGGGAAACCAATGCCACCCATATTCCAATTAGTGATTTCATAAAAGGCACCTGCCATGCAGCGCAATCATGTAGCTTCTCTCAATTTTCAAAAACTGACAATCTGATACTTGGTTTAGCGCGGTCGACACAATTCCATCATAACCAGCCACCCGAAGCCGCCCTAGCAGTAACTTCACCGCACAGCCATCAGTGGCCAAGTTGCCAGTCTCACCTCGGCAACCCTTCGAAAACAACCGCCGACCTACTTCACTTCTCCGAAACCATGAACCACCCTTTCTTCTTTCTGACGCTCGGCGCATTCAGCTTCTTCGCATCATTAAGTAACGCTGAAGAATGGAAACTTCAGCCGCTGAAATACAACAATCCCGGTCTTGTCGTAGACCTCGGCGTGGGTCTGTGGGCCTGGCCGCTCCCGATGGACTATGATGGTGATGGTGACATGGATCTGGTTGTCTCCGGCCCTGACAAGCCGACGAACGGTCTCTACTACTTCGAGAACCCCACACAGGATCCCGGAGATAAGATGCCCGTTTTCAAGCCTGCGGTCTATCTCGGCCCAACTGGACACAACGTTCAGGTCAGTTTTGTCGACGGGCAACCGCGCGTTCTGAGGGAAAACTATGAGTTTCCCGACTTCCGCGAGACTGGTGTCGGGAAAGGCGGCAAGAAGATCTACGAAAAGCCGCGCTTTCACCTTGGCAACACCCGTGCCCGAATGTGGCGCTATATCGATTGGGAGGGTGACGGTGACCAAGATCTGATTGTTGGCATCGGCGACTGGTCCGATTACGTCTGGGATCAGGCCTACGATTCGGAGGGACGTTGGCGAAACGGGCCGCTCCACGGCTGGGTTTACCTGATCGAGAATGTCGAAGGAAAATACTCCGACGAGCCGAAGAAGGTTCTCGCGGGTGGATCTCCTGTGGACGTCTACGGCTGGCCGAGCCCGAACTTTGCTGACTTTGATGGCGATGGGGATCTCGATCTGCTTTGTGGTGAGTTCCTCGATGGATTCACCTATTTCAAAAATATCGGAACGCGTGAGAACCCGGAGTACACCACGGGTTTTAAATTAAATGGAGAGGATGGTGCACCTCTCTTGATGCATCTGCAGATGATCGTTCCCACCGCGATCGACTGGGACGAAGACGGTGACCAGGATCTGATTGTTGGGGACGAGGACGGACGAGTGGCACTGGTAGAACACACTGGAGCTGTTCGAAACGGAGCGCCGGTGTTCAAGCAACCTGTCTATTTCCAACAGGAAGCCGATACTCTTAAATTTGGTGCCCTTGCGACTCCCTACGCTCACGACTGGGACAAAGATGGAGATGAGGATCTTGTCGTTGGCAACACCGCCGGAAACATTGCCATTTTCAGCAACCTCGACGGCAAGGGCACCAAATGGAGCGCGCCGGAATTAATCCAGGCAGACGGCAGGGAATTCCGTGTCCTCGCTGGCCCTAGCGGCTCTATCCAGGGTCCCGCGGAAGCCAAGTGGGGCTACACCACTCTGTCGGTAGCGGACTGGGATGGCGACGGTCGCGATGACATTCTCTACAATTCCATCTGGCCCCGAATCCAGTTGCTCCGCAATACCGAAGCCGGTCTTGCCGAGCAGCCCCTGCCCTTCTGGACCAGCGAGGCGCCCCCGAAATGGTATTGGTGGCAGACCAAGGCCGAAAACCTTCAAACCCAATGGCGCACCACACCACTCGCAACTGACTTTGATGGAGATGGCAAACTCGACCTCGTCATTCTTGATCAGGAGGGCTACCTCACTTGCCAAAGTCGCGCCTCGGACGAAACCCGGATTTTTATTGATGAGGACAATCAGCCCATTCAGCTGAACACCAGGTCCGCCGGGCGCAGTGGCCGTTACAAGCTTGATGTCGTCGACTGGGATGGCGATGGGCGCCTCGATATCCTGGTAAACTCTGAGAATGCTTCCTGGTATCGCAACTGTGAAGACCGTGAGGACAAGGTGGTGCTCAAGAAAGTGGGCAATCTCGCCAATCGAAATGTCGCCGGCCACACTTCCAGTCCGACTGCCTGTGATTTCGATCAAGACGGCAAACCTGATCTCGTCGTTGGCGCAGAAAACGGTCGCATTTACTACATCAAGCACGACGACTGCATCCAATACTCCGATGAGCAGATCGAAGCACGAAAACCTTCTGATGTCGCGGAACCGAGATTTCCCGGCTTGGTGAGTGAAGACTTCATCTACGAAAAAGCCTCCTTCCCCCAATGCCATGCATCGACCATTGTCGAAACGCCACGCGGACTCGTTGCCGCCTGGTTCGGAGGCACCAAAGAAAAGAATCCTGACGTCGGCATTTGGTCCAGCTATCACGACGGGGCCGGTTGGTCTTCTCCCAAGGAATGGGCCAATGGCATTCAACACAAACACCTTCGTCATCCATGCTGGAATCCGGTTCTGTTTCAACCACCCGGAGATGCCCCGACGATGCTCTTTTTCAAAGTTGGCCCCAACCCACGCACCTGGTGGGGCGAGGTGATTCTCAGCTACGACTATGGTCGTTCCTTCCGCGATCGAAGGAGGCTCCCCTCCACCATTGATGGTCCGGTTCGCTGCAAACCTCTCTTACTTGAAAATGGAGACCTGCTCTGCCCGTCCTCGACCGAGCATGACGACGACTGGCGCTTTCATTTTGAAATCCTGACCGATCACTCAAGACCAGAACTGGGAACCTCCTGGGAACGGATCGAACCTGAAGTGCAACCCTATCAAGTCATTCAACCAACTTTGTTGAGTCATCCAGATGGCACGATCCAGGCGCTATTCCGTTCCAAGAATGAAAAAGTTATTCATAGCCTTTCAAAAGACAATGGGAAGACCTGGTCGGAACTCAAACCGAGCGAACTCCCTAACAACAATTCCGGCATCGAATCACTTACCCTCAAAGACGGACGCCATCTCCTTCTCTATAACCATCTCGGAGGCACCCGAAAGGACGGATGGGGCAAACGCAACGTCCTCAACCTGGCGATCAGCGAGGATGGACAGAAATGGCAGGCCGCCGCCTTCATTGAGAATGAGGAGGATGGGGAATTCTCCTACCCGTCGATGATCCAGACGCGTGACGGCCTCGTTCATCTAACTTACACCTGGCGCCGGGAAAAGGTTAAGCATGTCGTCATCGATCCAAGCCAACTTGAAGCCCAACCGATTTCGACATTTACCCCATGAGGCTGCTGATCACGCTGCTGGCCGGGATGTTGTCGCTTTCTTGGATCAAAGCCGACCAGCCCAATGTTCTCTTCATCGTCGCCGACGATCTCAACTGCGCCATTTCTCCCTACGGCGATCCGGTCGCGGTTACCCCTAATCTAAACCGGCTCGCGTCGCGGGGGCTTACCTTTAATCGCGCTTACTGCCAGCAGGCGGTCTGTAACCCGTCGCG